>NZ_CAMZMW010000011.1:0-113724 GCF_947311865.1 Paracoccus sp. PARArs4
GCTTTTCCGCATCTTCTGTCTCCTCGTTTCGAGAACAGGCTAACCTCAAACCGCGGACGTTTCAGGGGAGCAGGTCAGCTATGATCGCTGTCCGCAAACCTTCTTCTCAGCAATAGCACTCGCTGCGACCGTAATCTTCTGGCTTTGAGAGAGAACAACACTGTTGCGGCCAAAGCGATTGCGGAGAGGTAAGTCTCCGGGCACCTGTCGTAGCGTGTGGCAACACGTCTCCAGTCCTTCAGGCGACCGAACATGATCTCGATGCGATTGCGTCTTTTGTAGCGGTGCTTGTCTTAATTCACGGTCTTCTGGCGCGACTTCCGATCTAGGATGCAGGCTTTTATCCCTCTGTCCTGCAACGCTTTTCGCAGCCAGTCAGCATCATAACCCCGGTCCGCCAGGAACCAGTCAGCCTGCGGTAGGGTGTCCAGAAGCGCCGCCGCGCCGGTGTAATCGCTTACCTGGCCTGCTGACAGGAGAAGGCGGATAGGCCTGCCTTTTGCGTCAGTGACGGCGTGCAGCTTCGTGTTCATGCCGCCTTTTGTTCGACCGATTTGGCGAGCGCGCCCCCCCCCCCTTTTTCGCCCGTAAGCTGCAAGCCGTGCCATGCGCCTTCAGATAAGTGGCATCGATCATGATCGTCTTCGGATCGGTGCTTTCGGCGGCCAGACCGACCATGATCCGGGCGAAGACACCATTGCCACTCCAGCGCCTCCAGCGATTGTAGAGCGTCTTTGCTGGTCCGTGTTCATTTGGTGCATCGCACCATCGCAAGCCATTGCGATTGATGAAGATAATGCCGCTTAGCACCCGCAGGTCATCAACTGGCGGACGGCCATGGCTCTTGGGAAAGTAGGGGCGAAGGCGCGACATCTGCGCTTCCGTCGGCCAGAACAGGTTGCTCATTGATCAGGACTCCTTGCGGCAGCCAGAATCACGCAAAGGGCATAAAATCAATGGGTCTGGAGCCTATAGAACCGTGGGACACTTTGCCTGTAACCTCTTGAATCTAGAAAAGGCAACAAATTGGCCGCGTGGGACGCACTGGGACTGAAAACATCGCAAAATGCCTGATCTAAGCATCCCTTCACCCGCTCCAATCCTTCCCGACATCTATCTGATGCGCCACGGCGAAACCGCGTGGAACGTTCAGGGCCGCCTGCAGGGCGTCCTGGATTCGCCGCTGACGGATCGCGGCATCGAACAGGCCCGCCGCTTGGCCGAACTGTCAAACGGGATCGCGGGGCGTCGGATCAGCAGTCCGCAGGGCAGGGCAGTCGCCACCGCGCGCATCGCCTTCGGCCAAGACTTCGCCACAGACCCGCGCCTGTCCGAGATCGATGTCGGCCGGTTCACGGCGCAGCTTCTGTCGGACCTCCAGCCATCACACCCGGCGATCTTCACCGACGATTTCGGCTGGTACGACCGCTGCCCGGGCGGCGAGGGGTTCGCCCGGCTGGCCACCCGCTGCCGCAGCTTGCTGAACGATCTGGACGGGCCCGCGCTGATCGTCACGCACGGGGTCACGCTGCGGATGCTGCGGTGTCTGATCCTGGGGCTGCCGATCGACCGGATCGGGCAGGGCGAGGCACGACAGGGCGCGATCCATGCCTTCCGCCAGGGACGCGAAAGCCTGATCGCGGATTAGCCCTTGCAACGCGCCGCGATTTGCTTTTCACATGCGCCACGCTACGGATGGCCCGTTAGCTCAGTGGTAGAGCGTCCCGTTTACACCGGGCCGGTCGGGAGTTCGAATCTCTCACGGGCCACCATGCCGCAGGCAAATTCATTGACCTGACACCGACCTTTCGCCATCTGTTGTCTCGACCCGAAGGCGCGTGCCGCAGGATGCCGGCTGCCGACATTTCTTGACGACAGGACGATCATGCGGCGCTTCTTGAACAGCTCGACCCTTGTTTTCCTTGGCATCCTGGGGTTCCTGGTCTTCTGGATCGGCGGCGGCATGGCCACGCGCCAGGCCCCCGAACAGCGGCAAGAGGCCGAGATCCCCCCGCCCGAGGTCGCAGCCAGCACCAGCCGCGCGGAACGCATCCGACCCGAAAGCGTGCTTTTCGGCGACGTGGTTCCGAACCAGCGATCGGTCCTGCGCCCCCGCACCGGCGGCATCGTCGAAGAGATCGCGACCGAGGGAACCCGCGTCGCCAAGGGCGATCCGGTCGGGCGCATCTCGGCCGACGACCGCGAGGCCGCCTTGGCGCGCGCCCGGGCGGAACTGGCCGCGGCCGAGCGCGACTATGACGCGGCCGAGCGGCTGCGCGATCGCGGCGTCACCTCGGATGCCGAGGCCCGCAACCGCTTTGCCGCGCTGGAAAGCGCCCGCGCCGATCTTCGCGCCGCCGAGATCGAGCTGGAGAACACCAACCTGACCGCGCCCATCGCCGGCGTCGTCAGCGACGTTCCCGTCGAGATCGGCAGCTTCGTGCAGCCCGGCGGAGAGATCCTCGAGATCGTGAACAACGACCCCCTCAAGGTACGGATCCAGGTCCGCCAGTCCGAGATCACCTCGGTCAGCCTTGGCCAGACCGCCGAGGTCGAGTTCCAGGGCGACCGCATGGCCGAGGGTCGGGTGACCTTCATCTCGCCCGTGGCCGACAGCGAGACGCGGACCTTCAGGGTCGAGCTGGAGGTCCCGAACCCTGACAGCCGCACGCCGGCGGGGCTCGCGGCCAAGGTCCGCCTGCCGCTGCAGGAACGGGTGGCGCACCGCATCTCGCCCGCGCTGATCCGGCTGGACGATGCGGGGCGCATCGGCGTCTTCGCGGTGGCCGATGATGACGAGCATCTGCGCTTCCTGCCCGTCGACGTGGTTCAGGCACAGGCCGAGGCGATCTGGGTCACGGGCCTTCCCGAAACCGCGCGGATCGTGACGATTTCGCAGGGCGCACTGAGCGACGGGCAGCGCGCGCGCATCCGCGAGACGCCCGAGGAATATCGCGACGTCATCGGCGGAGATCAGGACGCGGGCGAGGCGGCCCGGCTGATCGGCGACGTGGCGGGGGACTGACCGATGCAGGGGATCATCGCCGCCGCCTTCACCCGCGTCAGGACCGTGATCCTGCTGATGATCGCGCTGCTGCTTTCGGGCTTCATGGCCTATCGCACGATCCCCAAGGAATCGATGCCCGAGGTCGACATCCCGATCTTCATCGTCAACGTCACCTATAGCGGCGTCAGCGCCGAGGATGCCGCGACCCTTCTGGCCGAACCGCTGGAACGCCAGATGAAGTCGCTGGACGGCCTGCGAGAGATGAAGGCCGTGGCCGCCGAGGGCTTTGCCTCGGTCACGCTGGAATTCGCGCCCGGCTTCGACCAGGCCGAGGCCGAGAAATCGGTAAAGGATGCCGCCGACGATGCGGAACCCGACATCCCGCCCGCCGCCGACGGTCCCTTCGTGCGAGAAATCGACCTGTCGATCTTTCCCATCTTGACCGTCGCGCTGTCGGGGCAGGTTCCCGAACGCGACCTGATCCGGCTGGGCCGCGACCTGTCCGACCGCATAGAAACCGTGTCGGGCGTCCTTCAGGCCGATCTGACCGGCGACCGAGAGGACCAGCTGGAGGTGCTGATCGACCCGATCGCGCTGGAGACCTATGGCATCGCGCCGGGGCAGCTGGCGCAGGCGGTGCAGGCCAACAACCAGCTGATCGCGGCGGGGTCCTTCGACAACGGCGCGGGGCGACTTGCAGTGTCGATCCCCGGCACGGTCGTGCAGCTGGACGAGATCATGTCCATCCCGGTGCTGGTCGACGGCAACACCGTGCTGCGCGTGCAGGACGTGGCCGAGGTCCGCCAGACCTTCAAGGACGCGACCAGCTTCGCGCGGATCGACGGCCAGCCCGCGCTGGCCATCGACGTGCGGAAATCGGCGGGCGCCAACATCATCGACACCGTGGCCGAGGTCCGCCAGGCGGTCGAGGAGATGTCCGCCGACTGGCCCCCGCAGGTGCAGGTGACCTTCCTGAACGACCAGTCGCAGGAAATGGTCGATCTGCTGTCCGACTTGCAGAACAACGTGATCGCGGCGGTCGTGCTGGTGATGCTGGTGACGGTGCTGTTCCTGGGCGTCCGCGCCTCGATGCTGGTCGCGGTGGCCATTCCGGGCGCGTTCCTGTCGGGCATCCTGATCATCTGGGCCCTGGGCTTCACGCTGAACGTCATCGTGCTATTCTCGTTGATCCTGGTCGTGGGGATGCTGGTCGACGGCGCCATCGTCGTGGTCGAACTGGGCGAACGCCTGATCGCGCAGGGCCACCGCAAGCGCGACGCCTTCCGCATGGCGGCGCAGCGCATGGCCTGGCCGATCATCGCCTCGACCGCGACGACGCTGGCGGTGTTCTTCCCGCTGCTGTTCTGGCCGGGGCTGGCGGGGCAGTTCATGTTCTACCTGCCCGCCACGATGATCGCGACGCTGATCATGTCGCTGATCATGGCGCTGGTCTTCGTGCCCGTGACCGGCACCGTGCTGGGCAAGGCGCAGGACCGCCTTCCCGAGGACGCACCCGACGAGATCCCGTCCGCGATCAACAGCCTGTCGCGCTGGACCATCGCGCGGCCCGGCCTGACGCTGGCGCTGTCGGCAGCGCTGATGGTCGCGGTCATCTTCGCCTATGCCCAGCTTGGCCGCGGGGTCGAGTTCTTTCCCGAAACCGATGCGGAACGCGCGCAGGTCCAGATCACGGCCTCGGGCAACCTGTCGGTGCGCGAATCCGATCAGCTGGTCCGGCTGGTCGAGGATCGCGTCAGCCGCATCGACGGGGTGGATCGCGTCTATGCCCGCACCATCGGCAGCGTCGAGGAACGCGTCCGCTCCAGCCTGCCAAGCGACGTGATCGGCCAGATCCAAGTCGAGTTCACGGACTGGCAGACCCGCGAACCCTCGGGGCAGGTGATCGAGGCGATGCGGCAGGCGGCCTCGGACGTGCCGGGCCTCGGCATCCAGGTCGAGGCCGCGGCATCTGGTCCCGCCGAGGCGCGTCCCGTCCAGGTCGAGGTTTCCGCCGACAGCCGCGAGGTCCTGCAGCTTGCCGCCGCCGAGATCGAGCGCCTGATGAAGGCGCAGGGCAGCTTCGTCGACATCCAGAACGACACGCCGCGCCCCAACCCCGAGATCCGCCTGTCCGTGGACCGCGAGGAATCGGCCCGCTATGGCGTGGACATGGACAGCATCGGCACCTCGGTCCAGCTGCTGACGACGGGGGTCAGCCTTGGCACCTATCTGCCCGATTTCGCCGACGAAGAGGTGGATATCGTCCTGCGATACCCGCCCGAGCAGCGCGATTTCGAGAACCTCGAAAGTTTGCGCGTCCGCGTCCAGTCCGGCGCGCAGGTGCCCATCAGCAACGTGACCGACATTCTGCCCGCGCCTGCGCCGACCGCGATCACCCGCATCGGTGCGAAGGAAACCCAGACCATCAGCGCCGATCTTGCGCCCGGCGCGACCTTGACCGCCGAACTGGCGCGCATCGACCAGACCGTCGGCGGGATGGAGCTGCCCCCCGGCGTCGATATCCGCTTCGGCGGCGAGGTCGAGGACCAGCAGGAGGCGATGACCTTCCTGTCGGGTGCCTTCGTCGCGGCGATCTTCCTGATGTTCCTGATCCTGCTGATCCAGATGAACAGCTTCTATCAGGCGGGGCTGGTCCTCTCGGCGATCATCTTCTCGATCGCGGGGGTCTTCCTCGGACTGATCGTCCGGCAAGAGGCGTTTTCCATCGTCATGAGCGGGATCGGCATCATGGCGCTGGCGGGTGTCGTGGTGAACAACAACATCATCCTGATCGACGCCTATAACGAGCATCGCGCCGCAGGGATCGACCCTGACCGCGCCGCGCGGCGGGCGGCGGCGGAACGCTTCCGCCCCGTGCTGCTGACGGCCACGACCACGGTGATCGGCCTCTTGCCGATGGTGATGGGGATGACGATCGATTTCGTCGGGCGCGATCTCTATTTCGGGGCGCCGTCGGGGCAGTTCTGGATCCAGCTGTCCACGGGCATCGCAGGCGGGCTGGTGGTGGCGACGGCGGTCACGCTGTTCCTGACGCCGACGCTTCTGGCATGGGACGGGCGTCGTCGCGTCGCCCGCGAGGGCCGGAGGGCGGCGCGTCGCAGCGCCGCCGCCCCGGCGGAATAGGCGTTACTGCAGCGCCTTGTCGGTGACGACCGTGGTAAATGCGCCCTCGGGCGCGGCCTCGATCACGGGGTCCGAACCGCCCGCCATCAGGATATCGACGGTGCGCTGGTAATCGGCCTGGTCCAGTGCGCCGTCCGAACCTTCGGTCAGCTTCGCGATCTCGGTCATCATGCGGGTCTGATGCTCCAGCGTCTGCGCGCCGGTCATGTCGTTGTCCAGCACGATCCCGGCAGCCTCTTCAGGGTTCGCGGCGGCGTATTCCCAGCCCTTCATGCTGGCGCGCACGAATTTCGCAAGCGCCTCGACCTTTTCCTCGTCCTGCAGCGTGGTTTCCAGTGCATAGAGGCCGTCCTCCAGCGTGGCGACGCCCTGGTCCTCGTACTTGAAGGTGATCAGGTCGTCGGGGGTCAGGCCCGCGTCGATCACCTGCCAGTATTCGTTATAGGTCATGGTGCTGATACAGGCCGCCTGCTTCTGCAGCAGCGGATCGACGTTGAAGCCCTGCTTGAGCACCGTCACGCCATCCTCGCCGCCCTCGGTCGACAGGCCGAGCGTGCTCATCCAGCTGAGGAACGGGTATTCGTTCCCCGAGAACCAGACGCCCAGGGTCTTGCCCGCGAAATCGGTCTCGGGGGTCTCGATGCCGGATTCCTTGAGACAGGTCAGCATCATGCCCGACGCCTTGAAGGGCTGGGCGATATTGACCAGCGGCAGGCCCTTTTCGCGGGCTGCCAGCGCGGCGGGCATCCATTCGACGATGACATCGGCCCCGCCGCCTGCCAGCACCTGCGTCGGCGCGATGTCCGGCCCGCCCGCAAGGATCGTCAGGTCAAGCCCTTCCTCGTCGTAGAAGCCCTTGGCCTCGGCGACGTAATACCCGGCGAACTGCGCCTGCGTGACCCATTTCAGCTGCAGCGTCAGCTCTTCCGCGGCGGCGGCGCTGCCCATGATCGCACATGCGACGCTGCCCAGCATGATCCGTTTCATCATCCGTCTCTCCTGTCCGAGTGGGGTCTCAGCCCCGGTTGTTGCGTTGCGAGGGGTGCCAGAAGGTCGCGCGACGCTCGATCAACGCGACGATGGCGTAGAAGCACGTGCCGGCAAGCGCCGCCACCACGATCTCGGCCCAGACAAGCGGCAGGTCCAGCCGTCCGACCGCGGTCGAGATGCGGAACCCCATGCCCTTGGTCGGGCTGCCGAAGAACTCGGCCACGATGGCGCCGATCAGGGCCAGCGTCGTGGTGATCTTCAGGCCGTTGAACAGGAAGGGCAGCGCGGCAGGCAGGCGCATCAGGATCAGCGACGCCCCATAGGGTGCGGCCCAGCTGGCCATCAGGTCGCGCTGCAGCGCATCGGTCGCCCGCAGCCCCGCGACCATGTTCACGAGGATGGGGAAAAAGACCATGACGACGACGACCGCTGCCTTGGAATGCCAGTCGAAGCCGAACCACATCACCAGGATGGGCGCGATGCCGACGATCGGCAGGGCTGCGACGAAATTGCCGATGGGCAACAGGCCCTTCTGCAGGAAGGGGCTGCGGTCGATGGCGATGGCCGCAAGGATCGCGGCTGCCGCGCCGATCACCCAGCCGGTCAGCGCCCCGCGCAGGATGGTCTGCACGAAATCCGTCACCAGCAGGCTGCGGTTCTGGACGATGCTGGCCGCGATCTGGCTGGGGGCGGGCAGGATGACGGCGGGCACCTCGTGGATGCGGACGGTCATCTCCCACAGCGCGATCAGGGTCAGGCCGAAGATCGCGGCCACCGCGGCGCGGCTTGTGCGCGTGTCGAAGCGCGCAAGCCAGAGGTTGATCGCCCAGCCGCCCAGCCAGACGCCGATGATGGGAAGCGTGCTCATGCGCGGTGCCCCATGCGTGCAAGGGTCGCGCGCTCGATGCGGGCGACGATGGCGACAAGGATCGCGGCAAGCGCGGCGGCGGTGAACAGCGCGGCCCAGATCTGCACGGTCTGCCCGTAGTAGCTGCCTGACAGCAGGCGCGCGCCCAGGCCTGCGGTCGCGCCTGCGGGCAACTCTCCGACGATGGTGCCGACAAGGGCGGCGGCGATGGCGACCTTCAGGCTGGCGAACAGATAGGGCAGGGACGACGGCAGGCGCAGGTGCCAGAAGATCTGCGTGCGGCTGGCGTTCCAGGACCGCATCTGGTCCATCTGCATCGCGTCGGGCGTACGCAGCCCCTTGACCATGCCGACCAGCACCGGAAAGAAGCTGAGCCACGCTGCGATGATCGCCTTGGGCAGCAGTCCCGTGATCCCCATCGAGGACAGGACGACGATCACCATCGGCGCGATTGCAAGGATCGGCACGGTCTGGCTGGCGACCGCCCAGGGCATCACGGACTGGTCCATGCTGCGGCTGTGCACGATGCCGATGGCAAGGGCGGTCCCCGCGACGGCGCCGATGCCGAAGCCCGCCAGCGTCGCGGACAGCGTCACCCAAGCATGCCAGACCAGGCTGCGCGGCGAGGTGATCTTCTGACCCGCAAGCCCCTGATAGAGGCCCGCCGCGACCTGGTGCGGCGCAGGCAGCACGGGGCGGTCCTGCGTCAGTGTCAGCCCGACCATCTGCATGACCGAAACCTGCGTGCCTGCGCGCGCTGCCTGATCACGCTCCCACCTGGCGTTCATGCTGATGGCCGCCGCGTACCAGATCGCGACGATCACCAGCAGCACGGTCGCGACGGGCAGGATGCCGCCCAGATCCGGGCGTGGCAGGCGAAGGCGGGGCATGGGCAGCGCTCCGTCAGTCATGGCCGTGGCCGTCGCGCAGGGCCTCGCGCACCTCGTGGGCAAGCGCGATGAATTCGGGCGTGTCGCGGATATCCAGCGGACGGTCGGCGGGCAGGGGGCTGTCGATGATCCGCGATATCCGCCCCGGACGCGGCGACATCACGACGATCCGGGTCGAGAGATAGACCGCCTCGGGGATGGAATGCGTGACGAAGCCGATGGTCTTGCCGGTCTTGCGCCACAATTGCAGCAGCGCCTCGTTCAGACGGTCGCGCACGATCTCGTCCAGCGCGCCGAAGGGTTCGTCCATCAGTAGGATGTCGGCATCGAAGGCCAGCGCCCGCGCGATCGAGGCGCGCTGCTGCATCCCCCCGGACAGCTGCCACGGATACTTGTTGCCGAAACCGCACAGCTCGACCAGGTCCAGAACGCGGGCGACCCTCTCGGCCCTTTCGGATTTCGAGAAGCCCATGATCTGCAGCGGAAGCGCGATGTTCCCCGCGATGGTGCGCCACGGAAACAGCCCCGGCGCCTGGAAGACATAGCCATAGGCCCGCGCGCGCCGCGCCGCGTCGGGATCGCGGCCCGCCACGCTGAGGCTGCCGCCGGTCGGCGTCTCCAGCGCGGCGATGCTGCGCAGCAGGGTCGTCTTGCCGCAACCCGAAGGCCCGATGAAGCTGACGAAATCGCCGCGTTCAATGGACAGGTTCACCGCGCTCAGGGCGTGGACCGGGCCATCCGCGGTCGGAAAGGTCAGGCTGACATTCTGCGCGTCGATCACGCTCATCCGGCGCTCCTTCGTTCGGGCCCAACGGGCATCGGTCATCCGCCCGGCGGAACGCGTCCCGCCGGTGGTTCAGGTCATCGGTGGGCAGTGCCCTCAGGTCACGATTTCTGCAGCATCCAGAACCGCGTGCAGCAGCACGTCACAACCCGCCTTCGCCCATTCGGGGCTGATCTCCTCGGCCTCGTTGTGCGACAGGCCGTCGACGCAGGGGCAGAAGATCATCGCGGTCGGTGCGACCTGGTTGATCCAGCATGCGTCATGGCCGGCGCCCGACACGATATCCATATGCGACAGCCCCAGCCGCTTCGCGGCGTCGCGGACCTTGCCGACAAGGGTCGGGTCGAAGGCCACGGGTTCGAAATGTCCGGTCACCTCGATCTTCAGGTCGAGGCCAAGTTCCTTTGCGATTTCAGTAGCCTCCGCCTCCAACATCGAACGCATCGAGGCCAGCTTGGCCGCGTCGGGGGTGCGGAAGTCGATGGTGAAGACCGCCTTGCCCGGAATGACGTTGCGGCTGTTGGGATAGAGGTTCGCCTGCCCGATCGCACCGACGGCATCGGGTTGATGGGCCATCGCGATGCGCTGCACGGCCTCGGTGATGCGCGCCATGCCAAGCCCTGCATTCACCCGCATCGCCATCGGCGTCGAGCCGGTATGCGCGTCCTTGCCGGTCAGCGTCAGTTCCAGCCACCACAGGCCCTGCCCGTGGGTGACGACGCCGATCTGCTTGCCCGCGGCCTCGAGGATCGGGCCCTGTTCGATATGGTATTCGAACATCGCGTGGATGCGCCGATCGCCCGGAACCTCGTCCCCGCGCCAGCCGATGCGGTCCAGCTCGGCGCCGAAGGTCTTGCCTTCGGCATCGGTGCGGCTGTTGGCGTAATCCTCGGAATGCATGCCCGCGAACACGCCGGAGGCCAGCATGGCGGGGGCGAAACGGGCGCCTTCCTCGTTGGTCCAGTTCACGACGACGATGGGGCGGCGGGTGCGGATGCCCATGTCGCGGATGGCGCGAACGACCTCCAGCCCGGCAAGAACGCCAAGCACGCCGTCATACTTGCCGCCGGTCGGCTGCGTGTCCAGGTGGCTGCCGACATAGATCGGGTCCAGCGCAGGCTCGGCCCCCTCGTGGCGCATGAACATGTTGCCCATCCGGTCCAGACCCATCGTCATGCCCGCATCGCGGCACCATTCGGCGAACAGCGCGCGACCGGCGGCGTCCTCGTCGGTCAGCGTCTGGCGGTTGTTGCCGCCCGCGATCCCCGGCCCGACCTGGGCCATCCGTTCCAGGCTGTCCCACAGGCGGTCGCCGTTTACGGTCATGTTCGCAGCCGTCATCACGGCGCTGTCTTCTTGCATTCCGGTCCCTTCCAGTGACCCGCCGCAGTCGCGGCGCAGGGTCGTCGTGAGGGCGGGCGGGATCGACCCGCCCGCCGGCGTTCAGGTCTTGAGAACCTCGGCCAGCGTACCGATCAGCTGGTCGATCTGCTGTTGCGAGATGATGAGCGGGGGCGACATGGCGATGATGTCGCCGGTGACGCGGATCAGGATGCCGGCCTCGTAGGCGCGGAGGAAGGCGTCGAAGGCGCGCTTGCCCGGCTGCCCTTCGATGGGGGCCAGCTCGACCGCGCCGATCAGGCCCATGTTGCGGATGTCGACCACGTTGGGCAGGTCGCGCAGGCCGTGCAGCGCCTCCTGCCAATAGGTTTCAAGCGTCGCGGCGCGGGTCAGCAGCCCTTCCTCGGCATAGGTGTCCAGCGTGGCGAGGCCCGCCGCACAGGCGATGGGGTTGCCGCTGTAGGTATAGCCGTGGAACAGCTCGATCATGTGATCGGGGCCCTGCATGAAGGCGTCGTGGATCTGGGGCGTGGTCAGCACCGCGCCCATCGGAATGACGCCGTTCGTCAGGCCCTTGGCGCAGGTGATCATGTCCGGCGTGACGCCGAAATGCTGCGCGGCAAAGGGGCTGCCCAGGCGACCGAAGCCGGTGATCACCTCGTCGAAGATCAGCAGGATGCCGTGCTTGCGGGTGATGTCGCGCAGGCGCTGCAGGTATCCCTTGGGCGGCATCAGCACGCCGGTCGATCCGGCCATCGGCTCGACGATGACTGCGGCGATGGTCTCGGCGCCGTGCAGCGCGACGATGCGTTCCAGTTCGTCTGCAAGATGCGCGCCGTGGTCGGGCTGACCCTTGGTGAAGCTGTTCTCGGGCAGATGCGTGTGGGGCAGGTGATCGACGCCCGCCAGAAGCGATCCGAAATGCCTGCGGTTGTTGACGATCCCGCCGACCGAGATGCCGCCGAACCCGACGCCGTGATAGCCACGCTCTCGCCCGATCAGGCGCGTCCGCGAGGCATCGCCCCGTGCGCGGTGATAAGCCAGCGCGATCTTCAGCGCGGTATCGACCGCCTCGCTGCCCGAATTGCAGTAGAAGACGTGCTCCATACCTTCGGGGGCGACGTCGACGATGCGGTTCGCCAGCTCGAACGCCAGCGGGTGGCCCATCTGGAATGCCGGGGCATAGTCCATCTCGGCGACCTGTTTCTGGACCGCCTCGGTGATCTTCGGGCGGCAATGGCCCGCATTACAGCACCACAGGCCCGCGGTCCCGTCCAGGATCTGTCGCCCGTCCGCCGAGGTGTAGTGCATGTCCTGCGCCGAGACCAACATCCGCGGATCGGACTTGAACTGACGGTTGGAAGTGAAGGGCATCCAGAACGCATTCAGGTCGTTCGGTGCGGGCTTGCGGTCAAGCGGCATGAATTCAAACCTCGGAAATTATTGACCAATTGGTCAGGGTCACGCTAGCACGGGGCAAAGGTCAGTCAAGAAACCCCGACCTTGCGGTGACGGCTGTTTCCAAACTGCCCGTTTCGCGATCATGCCAGAGCAGGAGCGGCAATGACAAACGGCAAAAAGCCCCCGATGACGCGCATTCAGCAGAAGAATCGGCAGCTGATCCTGGATGGCGCGCTTGGGGTGTTTGCCGGAAACGGCTTTCGCGGGGCGACGATCGACCAGATCGCGCAGGCCGCCGGGCTGTCGAAGCCGAACGTGCTGTATTATTTCCGGTCGAAGGACGAGATCCACAAGACGCTGCTGACGCGGCTTCTGGACATGTGGCTTGCGCCGCTATCGCGCTTCGACCCGGACGGCGATCCGTTGGAGGAGGTGCTGACCTATGTCCGCGCCAAGCTGCACATGTCGCGCGATTATCCGCGCGAAAGCAGGCTGTTCGCGAACGAGATCCTGCAGGGTGCGCCGCATCTGACCGAAGTGCTGGAGGAGGATCTGAAGACGATCGTCGACCGCGCCGTGGTGGTCATCGCCGCGTGGATGGACCAAGGAAGGTTGGCGCAGGTCGCGCCGCATCACCTGATCTTCTCGATCTGGTCGATGACGCAGCACTATGCGGATTTCGACGTGCAGGTGCGAGCGGTGCTCGGCCCTGGACATGATCCGTTCGACGAGGCCGAGCAGTTCCTCGATCAGCTGTATCGCAAGATGCTGGCGGTCTAGGCCGCGGTGGGGCTGGTCTCCAGAAGCAGGCCCGCCTGCTCGATCAGCACGAGGTTTTCCTTGGCCGAGGCGATCAGGTCCATGCGTTCGCCCGAGGCCCAATCCTTGGCGGCGGCATTCGTCGCCGCGATGACGGCAGCGGCCAGGATCTCGATGATGCGGGGGTCGGAACCGGGCGCGCGACGGTGCAGCAGGCCCCGCATCTGCGCGCGGCGTGCCAGCATCGCACTGTTGCGCAGGGCGTTCAGCTTGGGGTCGCTGTCGCTGAGTTCGAGGATATGGGCGAAGATCTCGCGCTCTTCCAGGAAGCGCTTCAGATGCGCCTCGATCAGGCGGGACAAATCGTCGATCAGCTTCCCCGTGCCCTGCACGAAGACCTCGGACGCGTCGGACGGATAATCCGGCGGCGGACCCATCAACGCCGCTTCCTTGTAGGCATAGTAGTTGAAGAAACTGCGGGTGCTGATGCCAGCTTCCTTGGCGATCGCCTCGGTCGTGACATTGCTCAGCCCATCGCGGACCGCAAGCTCCACGGCAGCGAACTGGATCTTCTTCGCGGTGCGAAAGCGACGGGTGGTCTGGGGGCTCATTCTTAACCCTTCACATTTGTTATGTCTTCAGGGTGACTTGAGCGGGGCGCTAACGCAAGCAAGATTATCGCTGGCATTTGTTATCACGAAGAAAAACGCCGCCCGCATCGGCGGATGGCGTTTTGGCGATCACGCCTGTCGGTGCGATCAGCGGCCCCAGGTACGGACCGGACCGCAATCCATGTGCACGAAGTTCGAACCGCTGTAGCGGCCGACGCCACCCGCGCGGCACGCGACAGCCGCCTGGTACATCTGCGCGACCGAACGCGACTTCAGTCGCAGGTCGGCGGCCTTGCCGGTCATGTGCAACGAGTTGCGCGCGACGCCGCTGGATTGCCGACGCAGCATCGCGTTGGTCCGGGGCGAGCGGTAGCCCGACAGCATCATGTAGGGTTCGTTCGTCTGCATCAGCCGCGAGGATGCCGCCGCCACGTCGATCATGCGGGGATCCATGCCGATCGCCTCGCCCGTGCGCCAGTCGCGCATGAAGACGTTGATCTCGTTCAGGGCTTCGCGGATGTACTTGCCATCCACCCAGTACACGGTGTCGATGCTTTCGCCGGTGCGGCCGGAATACATCCGGACGCGGCGCATGTCGCCGGCACCGCGAAGGAAACCGAAGGCATTGGCCATCACCGGTGCCGCAGCCACGCTGGTCGCCGCGAAAGCACCCAGAAGGCCGCGACGGGAGATAAGGTCCATTGTCATGTCAGATCGCCTGTCCTGCTTCGTTCTTCGGCGCGCGGATTGCCGCGGCCCGTCGGGTTTAGCCCCGACTTCCTAACAATATGTCAAAATTCGGTGCGTCAGGAAACTGTTTCTGCGCAATCTGCATGACTTCCGCCGATGGGTCGGCGGGATTTCGCCGAAGGGTTGTGCGGCCACAGTTCGAGGTTCTTTTGTGACATTTGCGCAACGGCATGAGCTTGCTGAGTTTTCCGCTCGGTACCCATGCTGGTTGCCGGAACGTTCACATGAGAGAATGGCGATGTATCAAGGGGCATTCTGGTATGCGGTTCGCGACGAAACTGGTTCTCTCGGCATTTCTTGGCACGGTCGCGGCCGTCCCGTTGCCTGCTTTTGCTCAGAAGAACGTGATCTCGGTCACGGCTGCGGTCTCGCCGCGGCTGAACTTCTCGGCTGCCCAGATGGCGCTTGCGACCGAGGTTGCGGGCGACCCGGACCTTGCGGCCTTCTATGGCGCGAACGGCCTCGAGCGCGTCTTCACGGGGCAGGGCGGTGCGCCCCTGCGCGCGGCGCTGCGCCAGGCTGTTGCGGCGATGCCCGCCCATGGCATCCCCTCGGGCCGCTATGACGACGACCTGATCGGCCCGCCCCGCGATGCGATCAGCGCCGAGCTGATCCATGCCCGCCGTGCCGCGATGCTGCTGCGCGACCTGTCGGGGGGCGTGCTGGACGCGAACCGCGTCGACCCCGAGATCAAGCGCAGCCGCGCCGACATCTCGGTGGCCGAGGACATGCAGCGCGTTGCCGCCAGCAGCGACCCCTTTGCCGCGATCATGCAGGCCGCGCCGCGTCATCCGGCCTATGCCCAGTTGCAGCAGGCACTGACCGGCCCCGAGGAACTGAAGGTGCCCGCCGATCTTGCGCCCGTTCCCGACGGCATCTGGCGCGAGGGTAACGCAGGCCCCGCGGTGGCCGCGCTGCGCCGCAGGCTGGGCGCGATCGGGTTCGGGTCGGGCGATTCCGAAGCCTTCGACGCGTCGCTGGCTCAGGCGGTCGCCGAATACCAGCGTGCGATGGGCCTTGGCGCGGACGGCATCGCGGGGCCGCGCACCATCCGCGCGATCAACGGCGGCGGTGCTGTCGCCCCCGAACGCCGCCGCGCGATCCTGATCGCGATGGAGCGCCTGCGCTGGATGGGCGACGCGTCCTTCGACGGCCGCTATATCTGGGTCAACATTCCCGAATTCAGCACCACCGTCATCGAGAACGGGCAAGAGATCTTCCGCACCCGCAGCGTCGTCGGCAAGGATCGCGAGAATTGGCGCACGCCCGAATTCTCGGACATGATGGCCAACGTGGTGGTCAATCCCAGCTGGAATGTGCCGCGCTCGATCACGGTGCGGGATTACCTGCCGCGGCTTCAGGCCAACCGGCACGCGCTGTCGCATCTGGACGTGATCGACCGCCGGGGCCGCGTCGTGGATCGCAACAGTGTCGATTTCGCTGCCTATGACGAACGCAGCTTCCCCTTCCGGCTGCGCCAGAACCCGAGCGACGACAATGCCCTGGGCACGGTCAAGTTCATCTTCCCGAACAAGTGGAACATCTATCTGCACGACACGCCGTCGAAGCACCTGTTCGGCAACCGCGTGCGGGCCGAGTCGAACGGCTGCATCCGCTTGGGCGACCCGCAGGATTTCGCGCGCCTGCTGCTGGAACCGCAGGTCAGTGACGCTGCTGCGACCTTCCAGAACGCGCGCGACAGCGGGCAGGAACGCTGGCTGCGGCTGAAGCCCGCCGTGCCGGTGCATCTCGTCTATTTCACCGCGTGGCCTGACGGTCGGGGCGGGATCGAGATGCATCGCGACGTCTATGGCCGCGATGCGCGGATCTGGCGGGCGATGGTCCGCGAGGGCTTCGACGACGGGACTACGTGACGGCGGGGCTGCCGCTTTCGCTGGCACGGGGCGCCCAAACGCGGTAATCCCCGGACCAGAAGGAAAGGGGGCCCGAATGGCTGTCACGATCGAGGAACTTGCCCGCGCTCTGGATGCACGGATGTGGGGCGACGGCACCATCCGCGTCACCGGCGCAGGAGAGCCCGCCTCAACCGCGCCGGTAACCGAAGAGGGCGGCCAGATCGCATTGGCGATGGCCCCGAAATACGCCGACAGCCTGGCACCCGGCAGCGTCGCCCTGCTGGCCGAGGGGATGGACCCCGAGGTCCTGGGCCTGCGTGCCGCAATCTTTGCGCCCCGCCCCCGGCTGGTGATGGCGGGCCTGACCCGCGCCTTCGATCCCGGCCCCGACATCCCGGACGGCATCCACCCAAGCGCGGTGATCGACCCGAGCGCGACCATCGGCGAAGGCGCGGCCATCGCGCCCTTCGTGGTGATTGGCGCGGGCGTCACCATAGGCGCGCGGGTGCGCATCGGCGCACATGCCAGCATCGGTCGCGGCGCGCGGATCGGCGATGACGCGCTGCTGCATGCGGGCGTTCGGATCGGCCACGGGGTCGTCGCGGGCGACCGGCTGATCGTCCAGTCGAACGCGGTCATCGGCGGGGACGGCTTCTCGTTCGTTACCCCCGAGGAATCCGGCATCGAGGAGATCCGCCGCACGCTCGGGGCGCGGGCCGCGATCAACCAGCAGCACTGGACGCGGATCCACTCGCTCGGGACGGTCGAGATCGGCGACGATGTCGAAATCGGCGCCAATGCCACGATCGACCGCGGCACCATCCGCGCGACCCGCATCGGCAACGGCACCAAGATCGACAACCTGGTGATGCTGGGCCACAACGTCGTCATCGGCGATGACTGTCTTCTGTGCAGCCAGGTCGGCATCGCGGGATCGTCCAGGGTCGGCGACCGCGTCGTCCTTGCGGGCAAGGTCGGCGTCAACGACAATATCGAGATCGGCGACGACGTGATCGCGGGCGGCGCCAGCAAGATCTTCACGCGCGTGCCCTCGGGGCGCGTCGTCCTGGGCAACCCCGCCGTCAAGATGGAGACGCAGCTGGAAATCCAGAAAGCCGTCCGCCGTCTGCCACGTTTTTCGCAACAGCTGTCCAAGCTTCAGGAAATCGTTACACGCCTGTCGGAAAAGGACTGATAGGAGGCCACATGACTGACGACATCAAATCCCGCATCCGCGCCATCATCGCCGAACAGGCCATGCTGGAACCCGATCAGGTGACGGATGACGCCACGCCGGAAGAACTGGGCATCGACAGCCTGGGCCTGGTGGAATCGATATTCGCCATCGAGGAGGAGTTCGACATCTCGATCCCCTTCAACGCGAACGAGCCCGAGAAATCGGAATTCGACATCTCGAACATGGGCACCATCATCGCCGCGGTCGAGCGGCTGGTGGCGCAGAAGGCGGCATGAGCGGCAAGAAATCCGAGAAGGCCGCGCGGCCCAGCAAGGAAGCGCGGATCGATGCGGGGGTCGCGGCCCCCAAGGTCGCGACCAGCGCGGGCGAGCTGCGCCGTGACGGCCTGCGCCGCGTCGTGATCACCGGCGCGGGCACCATCAACGCGCTTGGCCATGACGTGAAGACCACGATGGAGGCCTATCGCGAGGGGCGCTGCGGGATCACCCAGCTGGAGTTTCGCGACGTGGAACGCCTGTCCATCCAGATCGGCGCGCAGGTCCACAACTGGTTGCCCGAGACCTATTTCAACCGCCAGCAGATCCTGCTCTATGACAAGTTCACGCAGTTCACGTTGCTTGCCGCCAAGCAGGCCGTGGAACAGTCGGGGCTGCATTTCGAAGGCGCGCTCGGCCTGCGGTCGGGCGTGATCCTGGGCACGGCGGGCGGCGGCCTGAACACCTGGGACGAGAATTATCGCGCCGTCTACGAAGAGGGCAAGAACCGCGTCCACCCCTTCGTCGTGCCCAAGCTGATGAACAACGCCGCCGCCAGCCATGTCAGCATGGAGTTCGGCCTGCGCGGTCCGGCCTTCACGGTCGCGACGGCCTGCGCCAGTTCGAACCACGCGATGGGTCTGGCGTTCCAGATGGTGCGGTCGGGTGCGGCCGAGGTGATGCTGTCGGGCGGGTCCGAGGCGATGCTGTGCTTTGGCGGCGTCAAGGCGTGGGAAGGGCTGCGCGTGATGTCCAAGGACGCCTGCCGCCCCTTCAGCGCCAACCGCAACGGCATGGTACAGGGCGAGGGTGCGGGCGTCTTCGTCTTCGAAAGCTATGAGCACGCCAAGGCCCGCGGCGCCGAGATCCTGGCCGAGGTCGTGGGCTTTGCCATGTCGTCGGACGCGCAGGACATCGTCATGCCCTCGGCCCAGGGGGCGGAACGCGCGATCAGCGGCGCGATCGCCGATGCGGGTCTGAACCCCGAGCAGGTCGGCTATATCAACGCGCACGGGACCGGAACGGCGGCGAATGACAAGACCGAATGTGCGGCGGTCGCGCGGGCCTTCGGGCATCATGCGGATCGGCTGATGATCAGCTCGACCAAGTCGATGCATGGACACCTGATCGGCGGGACCGGCGCGGTCGAACTGCTGGCCTGCATCATGGCGCTGCGCGACGGCGTGATCGCGCCGACGATCAATTACCAGGAGCCGGACCCGGAATGCGCGCTGGATGTCGTCCCGAACGAGGCCCGCGAGGCGAAGGTCGATGCGGTCCTGTCGAACGCCTTCGCCTTTGGCGGTCTGAACGCCGTTATCGCGCTGCGTCGCGCCTGACAACGTCCGTCCAGAAATGAAAAGGCCGCGCTGGATGGCGCGGCCTTTTGCATGTCTTGTCCAGCGATTACTCGGTTGGAGCCTCTTCGGTCTCTTCCTCGGGTTCGGCCTCGGCCTCGGGCGCCTGGGCATAGGCGGAAAGCTCGTCGAAGGCGGCGGTGAAGCCGGTCAGCGAGACGGGCAGGCGCACGGGCTTCTCGGGGTCGCCACCGAAGGGCAGCAGCTGCAGCGTCGCCTCGCGGCCGCCCTTCAGACCGGCCAGTTCGGCCTTGGTGAAGCCCAGGCGCGAAACGCAGCCGACCGGAGCGCAGAACGCGAAGGGATAGCCGCGAACCTCGCCGCCGTCGATCTGCATGCCGACGCCCTCGATCAGGTCCGTCTCGAGCGGCGCGACCAGCGTGGCACCGGCAGCGACATCACCATTCGTCAGCGGCACAAGCGAGAATTCGGCAACGGCGTTGTCGTTTTGGTCGCTCAGCAGCTTGTACATCTCGCAGGGGTCCTTGCCCTGGTCTGCGCGGATGCAGCGGATCATCCAGTCGCCATGCTCGGACTTGGCATAGTAGCTTCCGGGCGCTTCGCCTTCCTCGGCTGCGGCGCTTTGGGCGACGGCGGCCTCATCGGCGGGCGCCTCGTCCGCGGGCGTATCGGCGGCGGTCTCTGCCGTGGCATCGGCCTCGGACGTGTCTTCGGGCGCGTCCGTGCCGGCCTCTGCCGAGGCTTCGGGCTGCTCCTCGGACGGGGTCGCGTCCTGCGCCAGCGCGCTGTGGGTGAAGGCCGGAACGGCGATCAGGGCCAGCGCCGCGGCAAGTGCCTGCGAGGTGGTCTTGAGCATGTGTTTTCTTCCCTTTGCTCGATCCATTGCCGCGACCTAGCATGAGCCGCGCGGCTTGTCAGCGATTTACGGATCGAAGCTGGCATCACCATGCCTTGAGCACAAGCACCTGATGCATGGACGAAAATGCGAAAGGCCGCAGCTTTTGCTGCGGCCCATGCTTTCGCATTTCTCCCTGCCGGACTGGCCGGTCATCATTGCCTGCACGCTAGTCGCGATGGCGTGATCAGTCAACCATGCAGACATATCCTGAAGGTTACAAAAAGGGCCGCACCCGAAGGTGCGGCCAGTCTGGAAGGGAGGAACATCCGGCCCGACAGGCCACCGCGACCCGTGATCCGAACAATGGAAACTTGCCAAACGAAGGTTAAGAATGTCTTTTCGATGCGAGTGTTGCGCCCCGAGGAGGAAAGATGGCCGGGATTCTGGATCTTGAGAACGGCACCGCCTTCGTCGGCGGTGCAGGCGCCGAATACGCCACCCCCGAGACGATCCTGCTGCAATATGCCAACCGTCACGGCCTGATCGCGGGGGCGACGGGCACCGGCAAGACGGTGACGCTGCAGACCCTGGCCGAGAGCCTGTCGCTGGCGGGCGTTCCGGTGTTCCTGGCCGATGTGAAGGGCGATCTGTCGGGGCTTGCGCGCAGCGGGTCAGAAACGGCCAAGCTGCACGATGCCTTCGCATCACGCGCCGACCGCATCGGGCTGACGCTGGATTATCAGGATTTTCCGGTGACCTTCTGGGATGTCTGGGGCGAGCAGGGCCATCCCGTCCGCACCACCCCGGCCGAGATGGGCCCGCTGCTGCTGTCGCGCCTGATGGGCCTGACCCCCGCGCAGGAGGGGGTGATGAACATCGCCTTCCGCGTGGCCGACGAAGAGGCTCTGCCCCTGCTGGATCTGAAGGATCTGCAATCCATGCTGATCTGGGTCGGCCAGAACGCCTCGGACCTGTCGCTGCGCTATGGCAATGTCAGCACGGCCAGCGTCGGCGCGATTCAGCGCGCGCTGCTGGTGCTCGAGAACGAGGGCGGCTACCGCCTGTTCGGCGAGCCTGCGCTGGAACTGTCCGACCTGCTGCGATGCGATGCGAACGGCAAGGGCGTGATCAACGTGCTGGCCGCGGACAAGCTGATGAACGCGCCGCGGCTCTATGCGACGTTCCTGCTGTGGCTGCTGTCGGAACTGTTCGAGCAGCTGCCCGAGGTGGGCGATCCCGACCGCCCGAAGGCCGCGTTCTTCTTCGACGAGGCGCATCTGCTGTTCGACGACGCCCCCAAGGCGCTGGTCGAGAAGGTCGAACGCGTCGCGCGCCTGATCCGGTCCAAGGGGGTAAGCGTCTGGTTCGTCAGCCAGAACCCCGCCGATATTCCCGATGGCGTGCTGGGTCAGTTGGGCAACCGCGTGCAGCACGCGCTTCGCGCCTTCACCGCCAAGGACCAGAAGGCGCTGCGCGATGCGGCCGAGAACTATCGACCGAACCCCGATTTCGACATCGCGGATGCGATCCAGCAGGTCGGCACCGGTGAGGCCGTGACCTCGTTCCTGATGCGCAAGGGCCAGCCCGGCATCGCGCAACGCACGCTGATCAGGCCGCCCTTCAGCCAGCTGGGTCCGATCACTGCGGCCGAGCGCGCCGAGGTTCTGGTGAATTCCGCGATGGGGGTGAAATACGACAAGACGCTCGACCGCGAATCCGCCCACGAGATCCTGGCCCGACGCACCGCCGAAGCCGCGGCCAAGGCGGCCGAGGAGGAACGCGCCGACGACGACCTGTTCGACATGCCCGAAGGGCAGTCGGGCTATAACCGCGGTCGCAGATACGAGCCGCAGGCCCGACCGACCAAGACGAAACGTTCGAGCCGGTCGGACAGCATCGCCGAGACCTTCGGCAAGAGCCTGGCGCGGCAGTTGGGCACCCGCACCGGACAGGCGCTTGTCCGGGGCGTGCTGGGGTCGCTGCTGGGCAAGCGGCGTTAACAGGCGGCGCTTGCGGCTGGGGTCGCGGCGATCGCGGCGCGCGGACCAGGGTGCCGGGGCGGCGAAGCGCATCGTTCTGCGGGCGGGGACGGAACTGGATGACGTTGGCGGCATTGTGCATGGGTGCGGTCCTATCTGGTGCATGAAGGGACGCTGTCACAACCTATGCGGGTTTTGCCGCATGTTCTGACGCCGCCCGCGCCAAGGCAAGATTTCTTTAGGCGTTTGACCCTACAGTTTGATGGTGCGATCCGTCCTCAACATCCGAAGGATACCCTATAAGACAAGTTCGTCATGGAAGCGCCTTGATCGTCCTGCGCCGCATCCGCCGCTTCACGGCCAAGCGCGACGACATGCGGACTGCGGCCTGGCCGAGCGGATGGCGCTGAACGGCTGGGTTGTGCAGACGGGACAGGGCGGGCGGCTGCTGCGCTATGCCATCGCGCCTGCGGGACGCGATGCGCTGCGCAGGATGCTTCGCTCGGCGCGGCAGAAGGGTGCGGTTCCGGGCCATACCTCGTTCGATCACGCCGAACCCGTGATGAAGGGCATGGCCGAGGCGCATGCCGGTTTCGACCATGCCGACCGCCACCGCATCTGGGAAGAACGCACAGTCGAGGATCCCGAGGACGGCCAGCGTCGTCGGACCCGCGTCAATATCGCCGAAAGCCCGCTGCTGGTCATGGCGCGGCGCCGCGATCATCTGGGTCAGCCCTTCCTGACCGGCGATCAGGTCGCAGCGGGCGAACGCCTGCGCGAGGATTTCGAGCTTGCGCAGATGGGCCCGCGAGTCACCCAGAACTGGGACGGCTTCATGACGGCGGGCATCGACGTTTCGCATAATGGCGGTGCCTATCGCGGAGGCTCGGAATCGGCGCGCGACCGTGTTGCGATGGCGCTGCGAGAACTTGGCCCCGGACTGGGCGACGTGGTGCTGCGCGTCTGCTGCTTCCTCGAGGGGATCGAGCAGACGGAGCGCAGGCTGGGCTGGTCGGCGCGTTCCGGCAAGATCGTCCTGCGCCTCGCCCTGATGCGGCTGGAACGTCACTATTCCGAGACCTATGGCAAGGGCGCGCGCCTGATCGGCTGAGGGATGCGGCGAAACCGGGGGCCTTCGGGGCCCCGGTTTCGTGCCTCCTTGTCGTTTCCCCCGCATAGGGACTAGGGTCGCGGTCGTCCTTATACCATTTCCCGATCGCGGAACCCGATGAACATCACCCTCCGCCAATTGCGTTATTTCCTTTCACTTTGCGATCATGCGCATTTCACCCGCGCCGCCGAAGCGATCAACGTCACGCAGCCCGCGCTGTCGATGCAGATCCGCGCGTTGGAGGAGGAGATCGGCGCGAAGCTGGTCGAACGGACCAGCGGCGGCGTCGTCTTGACGCCGCAGGGCCGCACACTCGAGGAGCAGGCGCGGCGTGTTCTGGCCTCGATGGCGGGGTTGGAGCTGGCGGTCAGGAAGCCGGGGCAGGGCGGTCGCCTGATGCTGGGCATGATCCCCACCGTGGCGCCCTATCTTCTGCCCGCGGCGCTGCCGCTGCTGCGGGCGCGGGATATCGGCCGCGATCTCCACCTCCGCGAGGCGCAGACCGAGAAGCTGCTGGAGGAACTGTCGACCGGTCAGCTGGATGCCATCGTCGTGGCAAGCCCGCCGACCGATGCGTCCTTCCAGGCGGTTCCCCTGTTCACCGACCGCTTCCTGCTGGCGGGCAGCACGACGCGCATCGCCGAAATGCAGGGCCAGATGATCGAGCCGCGCGCCCTCGACCCCGGCCAGCTGCTGTTGCTGGACGAGGGGCATTGCCTTGGCGACCAGGCGCTGGAGGTCTGCGGCCTGGGCCGTGGGCGCGGTCGGCTGGACCTTGGCGCGGCGTCGCTTGCCACGCTGTGCAGGCTGGCCGCGCAGGGCATGGGCCTGACCTTCCTGCCCGAGATCGCGCGCGCCCAGGAACTGGCCGCGGCCCCCGGCCTGACGGCCATGCGCTTTCCCGAACCGCAGCCCCTGCGCGAGGTGCTGCTGCTGCGCCGGGCCTCGACTTCGGGGGATGGCTGGATCGACGATCTTGCGGGAATTCTGAGACAGGCTGCGGAACCCCTGCTGACCTGACGCGTGGCGCGTTGCCATTCCGGTGCGAAAGCCCTATTTCTGTGGCAACCGCGACCGAAAGGAATTGCTTTGCGCGACCTACGACTTCCGGATCAGCGCCACCCGGAAAAGGCGCACCGCCCCGATCAGGCACAGCCCCGCAAACCCGACTGGATCCGCGTCAAGGCGCCGACCTCGGAAGGGTACAAGCAGACGCGCGACCTTCTGCGCGAGAACCGGCTGTCCACCGTCTGCGAGGAAGCAGGCTGCCCGAATGTCGGCGAATGCTGGAGCCAGGGCCACGCCACCATGATGATCATGGGCGAGATCTGCACCCGTGGATGTACCTTCTGCAACGTGGCAACGGGCCGTCCGAACGATCTGGACGTGTTCGAGCCGGGCCGCGTGGCCCATGCCGTGCAGAAGCTGGGCCTGAACCACGTCGTCATCACCAGCGTCGACCGCGACGATCTGGACGATGGCGGGGCCGAACATTTCGCGCAGACGATCCGCGCGATCCGTCACCGCTCGCCCGATTCCACGATCGAGGTGCTGACGCCCGACTTCCTCAAGTCGAAGCCCGGTGCGCTGGAAACCGTGGTCGAGGCGCGGCCCGACGTGTTCAACCACAACCTGGAAACGGTGCCGGGGCTTTACACCTCGGTGCGTCCGGGCGCGCGGTATTTCCACTCGCTGCGCCTGCTGCAGCGGGTCAAGGAACTGGATCCCACGATGTTCACCAAGTCGGGCATCATGGTCGGCCTGGGCGAGGATCGCCCGAGCGTCCTGCAGGTCATGGATGACATGCGCGCCGCCGATATCGATTTCATCACTATCGGCCAGTATCTGCAGCCGACGCCGAAGCACCATCGCGTCGACCGCTTCGTCACCCCCGAGGAATTCGCGGGCTATGAAAAGGCCGCCTATGGCAAGGGCTTCCTGATGGTTTCAGCGACGCCGCTGACGCGTTCCTCCTATCACGCGGGCGACGATTTCGCGCGTCTTCGGCAGGCACGTCTGGAAAAGCTCGGCCGCGCCTGAGCGGTCTTGCATTTCCCCCGGACGCCGATTACGGATTTCCGGCGGGCGCATTGCGCCCGTTCCGGAAAGGCACCGGGGGAAACCCTTGGGGGCGTGGCGGAATGGTAGACGCGACGGATTCAAAATCCGTTTCAGCAATGAGTGTCGGTTCGAGTCCGACCGTCCCTACCATGCCTTTCCGATCCGATACCCTCCGCGCATTTTGTCGCAGATGATTGGAACGATTGCCGCAACTGCATTGTTGTCCATCCGAAGGTGATGAGCACCGAAGGAAAGGACGAAGCAATGGCAAATCCGAACCAGGTCAACGATCTGCAACGCGACGCGGCTGCCGCCGCCGACGAGGCCCGCAGCGATCTGCGCGAAGGCGCGAACAAGATCCGCGACGACATTCGCGAGACGGCGCAGAACATCCGAGAGAATGCCAGCACCGAACGCCTGATGGAAAAAGGGGCAGGGCTGGTGAACGAGGCCGCCGAAGCCGGTCGCGAATATGCCGACCGCGCACGTGCGACGGGTCGTGAATATACCGACCGCGCCCGCGCCGAGGCCGACCGTCTCTATGCCAAGGGTCAGCACATCGCGGAAGATGCAGGCGCCTATGCCGAGCTGCAGTATGACGAGGTGTCGAACATGGTGCGTCGCAACCCGGCGCAGGCGCTCGGCATTGCTGCGGGTGTCGGCTTCCTCGTCGGCCTGCTGATCTCGCGTCGCTGAGGTTCCGATGATCGAGTTCGCGCAGAACCTCAAGCGCGGCATCTCGGACAGCTTTCGTCGGACGGGAATGAAGATCGGTGGCGGCATCGTGGCCGCCATCGCCTTCGGCTTCCTGACGGCGGCGCTGTGGTCGTTCCTTGCGGTCGAGCTGGACTGGGGTTCTACCTTGGCATCGCTGGCGGTTGGTGGCGGCTTCCTTGTGATCGCGCTTGCGCTTTTCATCGCAGCGCGTAAACCACGCCACCGCATGCCGACCGGCGACGATCTCAAGCGAGAAGTCCAGGCCCGTGTCTCGCTTGCCAAGGATGCTGCGGTCGGCCAGGTCCGTTCGAAGTTCGACGAGGCTGTCCAGCCGCTGAAGGAAAAGGCCGAGCGGGCAGGGGCGACGCCCGAACGCGCAGCAGCGGTGCGGGATGGCGCTATCCACGGCGCCAGTCAGGTCGATCAGGCTGCAAGCACCAACCTAGGCAGCATGGGCAAGCTGATCGGCGCATTCGCCGTCGGGCTGACCATCGCATCGGCGATCCGAGGCCGCAACGACGACGATGACGACTTCGACGACATCATCTGAAAAGGGCGCCCCGTTCGGGCGCCCTTGTCCGTATCAGCCGTTGGCTTCGCGGATACGATCGGCCGCTTCCTTGTCGAAGGCGATGCCTTTCTGCTCGAACATCTGGTCAAGCTCGCCGGACAGCGTCATCTCGGTAATGATGTCGCATCCGCCCACGAACTCGCCCTTGATATAGAGCTGCGGGATCGTCGGCCAGTCCGAGAAGTCCTTGATACCCTGACGAATATCCTGATCGGCCAAGACGTTGATGTCCTGGTATCCGACATTCATGTAGTTCAGGACCCCGGCAACGCGGCTGGAGAAACCGCATTGCGGCATTTCCTTGGTGCCCTTCATGAACAGAACGACTTCGTTCGTGTCGATGGTTTCCTGGATCCGGGTGGTCACGTCGCTCATCGCGTGTATCCTTCCATTCGAAAGCCCGCCGATCAGGCGGGCCGATGTAAATTCGGTCGGGCAGGGGCCGTCAATCGGGGGCCTTGGTCGTCAGCGCCAGTGCGTGAAGCTCGCCGTTGCTGCCGTCCATCTTGCCCTTCAGCGCGGCATAGACCGCACGCTGCTGCTGGACCCTGTTCATTCCGCGAAAGGATGCGTCGATGACCTCGGCGGCATAGTGGTTGCCGTCGCCGGCCAGGTCGGTGATCGTGATCTGGGCGTCGGGAAAAGCCTCTCGGATCAGGGCTTCGATCTCATGCGCTTCAATCGCCATTCTACATCCTCGTATCGGTATTCCAAAGATGTAGGGGAAGCCAGAAGTGGCTGCAAGTGCAGGAGCGTTCCTGCGATGGGAACGCTCCTGTCAGGACGTTCAGTTGACGGTGCTGACGGCACCCACGGTTCCGCCGACGACGGCGCCAGCCGGACCTGCGACAGCTGCGCCGCTGACGCCGCCGGTGGCCGCGCGTTCCGTGACGGTATCGCCGCATGCTGCTAGGCCAAGCGTCGCTGCAAGGATCAGGATTGGTTTGAGACTGGACATCGAATGCTCCGATTTTCTGTTCCTGCAACACGACGCGCAAAGCCTTGCAGGGTTCCCCGCAGGGGACCATCAAGATATTTGGTAATCCGTATTATGCAACATTCAGACTTGTTGCTTGCGGTCGGCTGCATGCCGCGACACTCTCCGCCCGACATCTTGCGCCAAGGGCGTTCATGAACCTGGCGACGACTTACCACGAACTGAAAGGATCAGCCATGACGCCGGTCGTCTTCGATCTGGATGGCACGCTGGTGGACAGCGTCCCCGACATCCACGCATGTGCCGCGCTCACGCTGCAGGAATTCGACGCCGAGCCGCTTGGCGTGGACAGGATCCGCAGCTTTGTCGGTGGCGGCGTCGGCATGCTGTGGGACCGCATCATCGCGGCGACGACGCTGGACCTCGCGCGTCACGATGATTTCGTCGCGGCCTTCATGCGGCACTATCAGCAAGCGACCGCGCATTCGACGCTCTATCCGGGCGTGCTGAAATGTCTGCGGGATCTTCAGGCGGCTGGCCATCCGATCGGACTGTGCACGAACAAGCCGCTTGCTCCGACGCACAAGGTTCTGGACCATTTCGGTCTTGCGCCATTCATGGGCGTCGTGATCGCTGGCGACACGCAGCCGGAGCGCAAACCGCATCCTGCGCCCCTGACCGCGGCCTTCGAGGCGCTTGGCGGTCAGGGCATCTTCGTCGGCGACAGCGAGTTCGACGCCGATTGCGCCGCTGCCTTGTCGGTGCCGTTCCTTCTGTTCACCGAAGGCTATCGCAACACGCCGCTGGACCAGATGCGTCATGCCGCAAGCTTTGGCGATCATGCCGATCTGCCGGGCCTGGTTCGGCAGGCAGACGCGATGGCGCGCGCCTGACGGGCTGTTTTCTTGACACCGGGCGGCAACCGCGTCACTTCGATTGCGCAACCGTCCCAACCAGAGGTGCCACATGGACCTTCGCCAGCTGAATCCGAACCTTGCCGTGTCGCCGCAGATCATGCCGGAAGACGTGCCTGCGCTGGCCGAGGCCGGTTTCAAGGTCCTTGTGAACAACCGTCCCGACGACGAGGTCGGTCCCGATATCGACCATGATGTCATGGCGCAGGCCGCCGCCGATGCGGGGATGAGCTATCATTACCTGCCGTTTCATCCGGGGCAGATCACGCCCGACCTGATCTCGGATTTCGGGACGGCGGTCGAGGCGGGCGGCCCGGTCATCGCGTATTGCCGTTCGGGCAATCGGTGCACGGTCCTGTGGGCGCTGACCCAGGCCGGTCGCGTCCCCGCATCCGAGATCGTCGAGACTGCCGCCGGCGCAGGCTATGACATCAGCGGGATCCAGCCGCTGATCGAGTCGCTGGCCAGCCGCAAGGGCTGATACGGGCAGGGCGATCCCCCTGCCCTACCCTTTTCAGGCGATCAGGCGGGCACCCCGAGTGCCCTCTTGACATTCGCGGTCCAGCCAAGAAGGCGCAGATCCCCTGCCCGAATCGCGGGACGCTTCATCAGCGCGGGCTTGGCGCCGATCATGGCGACAGGCTCGCCCGCCCTCTCGTCCTCGGACATGCCGCGCCAGGTCAGGCTGGCCCGGTTGACGATCTTGTCGCCGAATTCCTCGTGCAGCGACTGACGTTCGTCCTCGGACAGCGGGTCCTTCTGGACATCCCTGAATTCGACCGTCCAGCCGTGCTCTTCCAGGGCCTTCTGCGCCTTCACGCAGGTCGAGCAATGGCCAAGTCCAAGCATTTGCAGCGTTTTTTCCGTCATCGGACCCTCGTTCACATCAGATCAGCGGGACGAAAGGTACGCCGCAGCCTGCAAGGGCCGCAAGTGCAAGGAAACCGACAAGAAGACGCATGAGAACCTCCGTAAGCGTTCGTTTCCTTCCTTCCATGCCGAAAGCGAGGGCTGCAACGGAAAACGGGCCCCGAGGGGCCCGTTCCGCATCACCTTGTCGATGGATCAGTCGACCATCGGAAGCAGCTTGTTCAGCGATTCCTTGGCATCGCCATAGAACATGCGCGTATTGTCCCTGAAGAACAGCGGGTTCTCGATCCCGGAATAGCCGGTGCCCTGCCCGCGCTTGCTGACGAAGACGTTCTTGGCCTTCCAGACCTCCAGCACGGGCATGCCTGCGATGGGGCTGTTCGGATCGTCCTGCGCCGCGGGGTTCACGATGTCGTTCGACCCGATGACGATGACCACGTCGGTCTGGGGGAAGTCGTCGTTGATCTCCTCCATCTCCAGCACGATGTCATAGGGGACCTTCGCCTCGGCCAGCAGCACGTTCATGTGGCCGGGAAGACGACCCGCGACCGGGTGGATCGCGAAGCGGACTTCCTTGCCGGCCGCGCGCAGCTTGCGGGTCAGTTCGCTGACCGCCCCCTGCGCCTGCGCGACGGCCATGCCGTAACCCGGCACGATGACCACGCTGTCCGCGTCGTTCAGCGCGGCGGCCACGCCATCCGCGTCGATGGCGATCTGCTCGCCCTCGATCTCGGCCGCGGGACCGGTTTCGCCGCCGAAGCCGCCCAGGATCACGCTGACGAAGTGGCGGTTCATCGCCTTGCACATGATATAGGACAGGATCGCACCCGACGAACCGACCAGTGCGCCGGTCACGATCAGCAGATCGTTCGACAGCGTGAAGCCGATCATCGCGGCGGCCCAACCCGAATAGCTGTTCAGCATCGAGACGACGACGGGCATGTCCGCCCCGCCGATCCCCATGATCAGGTGATAGCCGATGAAGAAGGCCAGCAGCGTCACCAGAACCAGCCAGAACAGCGCAGGCCCGACACCGGTGAAGTACAGCAGCCCGAAGACCAGCGACAGCGCGACGGCGCCCGCGTTCAACATGTGACCGCCCGGCAGCTTCTTCGGCTTGCCGTCGACGCGACCTGCCAGCTTGCCGAACGCCACGACCGAGCCGGTGAAGGTCACGGCACCGATGAAGATCCCGAGGAAGACCTCGATCTTCAGCATCGCGATTTCCGCCGGGGTCTTGTGCGCCAGGATCGCGGCAAAGCCTGCGAATTCATGGGCGGCACCCTCGGCCTTCATGCGCATGACGCGGCCAAGCTCGATCTGGGCGTTGAAGCCGACGAAGACCGCCGCAAGGCCGACAAGGCTGTGCATCGCGGCTACCAGCTGCGGCATCTCGGTCATCTGGACGCGCTTGGCGACGACCCAGCCGATCGCGCCGCCGATGGCGATCATGACCAGCGACAGGAACCAGTTGCCCGCGCCCGGTCCGAACAGCGTGGCGATGACGGCCAGCGCCATGCCCGCGATGCCGTACCAGATGGCGCGCTTCGCGCTTTCCTGTCCCGACAGCCCGCCGAGCGACAGGATGAACAGGACCGATGCGACCACATAGGCCGCGGTGGTGAATCCGTATTCCATTCCTGCCCCCTTACGACTTCTGGAACATGGCGAGCATGCGCCGGGTGACCATGAAGCCACCGAAGATGTTGACGCCCGCCATCAGCACGGCCAGCGCGCCCAGGATGACGACAAGCCACGACCCCGAGCCGATCTGCATCAGCGCGCCCAGGATGATGATCGAGCTGATCGCGTTGGTGATCGCCATCAGCGGCGTGTGCAGCGAATGGGCGACGTTCCAGATCACGCGGAAGCCGACGAAGCAGGCCAGCACGAAGACGATGAAATGCGACATGAAGCTTGCGGGCGCGACAAGGCCCACCAGCAGCACCAGCAGACCGCCGCCCAGCAGCAGGCCGACCTGGCTGCGCGTCTCGGCCTTGAAGGCCGCTGCCTCGGCGGCCTTGCGTTCCTCGGGCGTCAGCTCCTTCTTCTTCTCCTTGGGCTTCTGGGCCGCGATGGCCGCGACCTTGGGCGGAGGGGGCGGCCAGGTCACGTCGTGATCATGGGCGACGGTCGCCCCGCGGATCACGTCATCCTCCATGTTGTGATCGAAGACGCCGTCCTTGCCGGGGGTCAGATCGGTCACGAAGTGGCGGATGTTGTTGCCATACAGCTCGGATGCCTGCGCGCCCATGCGCGACGGGAAATCGGTATAGCCGATGACGACGACGCCGTTGTCGGTCACGATCCGCTCGTCCTGGACGGTCAGTTCGCAATTGCCGCCCTTCTCGGCGGCCAGATCGACGATCACGCTGCCGGGCTTCATCGCCGCGACCATGTCGGCGGTCCAAAGGACCGGCGCGTCGCGGCCCGGGATCAGCGCGGTGGTGATGACCACGTCCATCTGCGGCGCCAGCTCGCGGAACTTCTCAAGCTGCTTCTCGCGGAATTCGGGGCTGGAGGGCGCGGCATAGCCGCCCGTCGCCGCACCGTCGCTGACACCCTCGTCGAATTCGAGGAAGACGAACTCGGCGCCCATGCTCTCGATCTGCTCGGCCACTTCGGGACGCACGTCGAAGGCGTGGACCTGCGCGCCCAGGCTGACCGAGGTGCCGATGGCCGCAAGACCCGCGACCCCTGCGCCCACGACCAGCACCTTGGCGGGCGGAACCTTGCCCGCGGCGGTCACCTGGCCGGTGAAGAAGCGCCCAAAATTGTTCGCGGCCTCGATCACCGAGCGGTAGCCCGCGATATTCGCCATCGAGGACAGCGCGTCCATCTTCTGCGCGCGGCTGATGCGCGGGACCATGTCCATCGCGATCGCGGTGATGCCCTGATCCTTGGCCTTCGCCAGCAGTTCCTGGTTCTGCGCCGGATAGAAGAACGAGATCAGAGTCTGTCCTTCGCGCATCTCGCCGATCTCGGCCTCGGTCGGCTGGCGGACCTTGGCCACCATGTCCACCGCGGCGATCAGCTCTGCCGCGGTCTGGCAGACGGTCACGCCCGCCGCGCGGTAATCGTCGTCGGAAAATCCGGCGCGGTCGCCCGCCCCGCTCTCGACGAAGACCTCGTGCCCCAGCTTGGCCATATGGCCCGCCGAGGACGGAGTGATCGCGACACGCGCCTCTCCGTCGAAGCCCTCGCGCAATGCGCCAATCTTCATGATCCGAACGTCCCCCATCGTTTTTGTCACTGTCGCGGCGACTTGTAGCACCGCGCAACATTCTTTCACAAGTCGATGGGGCTGTGCACTGCCGGAAACAGTGTCGTGGCGTCACGATTTTCGAATGTGACGCGCATGAAAAAGGCCCGGCGCGATGCCGGGCCTTTCTTGTCCTTGGTGCGTCCGCGGATCAGTTCGCGGGTGCGGTCGTTTCGGCTTCCTCGGCGGGAACGGCGGGTTCGGTGCTCAGCGCGTCGTCGACGGCCTGTGCGGCCTCGTCGGCTGCTTCGCGTGCAGCGTCGGCGGCGTTCGATGCAGCTTCGGCAGCGCTGTCCAGTGCGCTGTCGATCGCGCTGCCAGCCTCGCCAGCGGCCTCGTCAGCCGCTGCGGCGGCATCGTCGGCGGCAGCCTCGGCTTCGTCGGCTGCGTTGTCGGCAGCGGCGGCGGCATCGTCGGTCGCCTCGTCAGCGGTCGCTGCGGCGTCGTCGGTCGCCTCGTCGGCTGCGGCTGCCGCATCCTCGGCGGCTGCTTCGGTGGCGGCGGCGGCATCCTCGGCGGCCTGCTCGGCCTCGACGGCGGCGTCGTCAGCGGCTTCGGCAGCGCCCTCGGCACCGGCTTCCAGCTGGTCCTCGGCCTCGGCGGTGGCTTCGGCTGCCTCGTCCGCGGGCTGCTCGGGCTCGACCTGCTCGGCACCGGTGGTGGCCTCGGCCTCGGCTGCGGCGTTGTCGGCCTCCCCCTCGGGCTCGGCGACCGGCTCGGGCGCTTCCTCGGTCGTGGTCACGGTGGTGGTGTCACCTTCGACGACGGTATCGTCGGTCGTGAAGCGCTGCAGGACGAAATAGGCCAGCGCCAGCGCCAGCAGCACGCCGATGATCAGCGGCAGCGCCGAGGAACGGCGCTCGACCGGCTCCACATAGGTTTCCTGGTGACGATCGGTGTTCTTCGGATCGTTGGGATCATGGCTCATGCGGATCTCCAGTTCTGTTTTCTCGTTATGCCCCTCTGGCGCAAGCCTTTTTGATACCGGGCGGCATCGCGCTGTCAATCGCCGACGGGCGCAGTCCGACTTGCGGGCAGACCATCTGCCCATTAACACGATGGCAAGGCAGGGGTTCCCTCCTGCAGGACAAATGGAAGCAAAGGCCCGACATGCCCTCGCCGATTTCACAGCCCGTCCAACTTCTGGCGGATTACCGTCCCTACCCCTTCATCCTGTCGGAGACGCGTCTGGACGTGACGCTGGACCCGCAGGCGACGCTGGTCGCCGCGGCGATCGACATGGCCCCGCGCGACGGCCTCGAGGATCTGGTCCTCGATGGCGGATCGGGGGTGCAGCTTCTGTCGCTGGCCATCGACGGGACCGCCCCCGACGACGCGCATGTGACGCGCGACGACGAAAGGCTGGTGATCGCGGCGGCGGCCCTGCCCGACGGCCCCTTCACGCTGGAGACGCAGGTCCGCATCGACCCCGCCGCGAATACCGCGTTCGAGGGGCTGTACCTGTCCGGCGGCATCTTCTGCACCCAGTGCGAGGCCGAGGGCTTCCGCCACATCACCTTCTATCCCGACCGCCCGGACGTGATGACGACCTTCCGCGTCACGATCCGCAGCGACAAGCCGGTGCTGCTGTCGAACGGCAACCCCGTCCGGCAGGAACCCGGCCTGGCCGAATGGCACGACCCCTGGCCGAAGCCCGCCTATCTGTTCGCGCTGGTCGCGGGGGATCTGACGGCCGTCAGCGACAGCTTCGTCACGAAATCGGGCCGCGACGTGGCGCTGAACGTCTGGGTGCGTCCCGGCGATCAGGACCGCGCAGGCTTTGCCATGGAATCGCTGATCAAGTCGATGCGGTGGGACGAGGATGTCTATGGCCGCGAATACGACCTGGACGTGTTCAACATCGTCGCCGTCGATGACTTCAACATGGGCGCGATGGAGAACAAGGGCCTCAATATCTTCAACTCGAAGCTGGTGCTGGCAAGCCCGGAGACCGCGACGGATACCGATTACGAACGGATCGAGGCGGTCATCGCGCATGAATATTTCCACAACTGGACCGGCAACCGGATCACCTGCCGCGACTGGTTCCAGCTGTGCCTCAAGGAAGGGCTGACCGTCTTCCGCGACCAGCAGTTCACCAGCGACATGCGCAGCGCCCCGGTCAAGCGGATCGAGGATGTCCGCACGCTCCGCGCCCGCCAGTTCCGCGAGGATCAGGGCCCGCTGGCGCATCCCCCGCGCCCCGACCGCTACGAAGAGATCAACAATTTCTACACCGCCACCGTCTACGAGAAGGGCGCCGAGGTGATCGGCATGCTCAGGCGTCTCGTGGGCAAGGACGGTTATGCAAGGGCGCTGGACCTGTATTTCGAACGCCACGACGGCGATGCCGCCACGATCGAGGATTGGCTGAAGGTCTTCGAGGACGCGACGGGTCGCGACCTGGGCCAGTTCAAGCGCTGGTACACCGACGCGGGCACGCCGCGCCTGACCATGACCGAGCATTGGTCCGACGGCACCCTCACGCTGGATTTCGCGCAATCGACCGCGCCGACGCCCGGACAGCCTGACAAGCCCGCACGCGTGATCCCCATCGCCGTCGGCCTGATCGGCCCGAATGGCGAAGAAGTCCTGCCGACGCGCATCCTCGAGATGACCGAAGACAGCCAGAGCTTCGCCTTCGAGGGGCTGGGCGCGCGTCCGGTCGTGTCGGTCCTGCGCGGCTTCTCGGCGCCGGTGATGCTGGAACGCCAGATCGACGACGAAACCCGCGCCTTCCTGCTGGCGCATGACACCGACCCCTTCGCCCGGTGGGAAGCCGGCCGAGAGCTTGCGCTGTCCGCGCTGACGCGGCTGGCGCGGGGTCAGGATGCGGGCGGCGAATATGTCGATGCGATCGGCGCGCTGGCGGGCGACGACGCGGCGGACCCGGCCTTCCGAGCGCTGTGCCTTGCGCTGCCCTCGGACGAGGAAATCGCGACGCGCCTGACCGCGCAGGGCCACGTCCCCGACCCGGATGCGATCCATGATGCCCGCGACGGCCTTGCGCGCCGTATCGCCACGACGCATCGCGACCTGCTGGAACGGCTCTATGACGCGATGGAGGTCACGGGCCCCTACAGCCCCGACGCCGATGGCGCGGCCCGCCGTGCGCTGCGGCTGGCCGCGCTTGGGCTGCTGGGCCGGATCGACGGCGGCGAACGCGCGCAGGTCCTGTTCGGCGCGGCGGGCAACATGACCGAGCGCATGGGCGCGCTGTCGGTGCTGATCCGCCAGGGCGCCGCGCAGGGTGCGCTGGATGCGATGCTGGCCGAATTCGGCGACAACCGGCTGGTCATGGACAAGTGGTTCGCCGTCCAGCCGATGGCCGCATCCCCACGCGATGCAGCAGACGTGGCCGCGACGCTGGCCGCACGCGACGATTTCGACTGGAAGAACCCCAACCGGTTCCGCTCGTTGATCGGCGGGCTGGCCGCGAACCATGCGGGCTTCCATGCAGCGGACGGTTCGGGCTATGATTTCACGGCGGATTGGCTGATCCGGATGGACGAGGTCAACCCGCAGATCGCCGCGCGCATGTCCACCGCGTTCGAGACGTGGCCGCGCTATGATGACGGTCGCCGGGCGAATGCCCTGGCCGCCTTGGAACGGATTGCCGCCCGAAAGGGTTTGAGCCGCAATACGCGCGAAATGGTGTCGCGCATGATTGCGGCCGGTGCCTGAGGTCGCGATGGTGGGGGGAAGGGACATGATCCGAACCGGCAAAGCCACGGCAGAGGCCAAGCGCGAGATGCGCGCGCGACTGGATCCGTTGATCGCGGAGCGTGCGCCATGGCTCTATTCCGGCAGACCGCATCATCGGCTGGTCAAATGGGCGATGATGCTGCTGCTGCGCTATCCCCGCACGGTCGAGCTGGGCGCGCAGTTCCGCGACCTGCCCTCGGACGAGATCATGCGCCGGATGGGCGACATGATCGTCCACGACCTGACCGTCGAGGGGATGGAGAACCTGCCCGCGTCCGGCCCCGCCCTGATCGTGGCCAACCATCCGACGGGCATCGCCGACGGCATTTTCCTGCACGCGCTGATCTCGCAACTGCGGGACGACCTGTTCATCTATGCCAACCACGACATGATCCGCGTGCTGCCCCAGACCGAGGACATGATCGCAGGCGTCGAATGGCGGCACGAGAAACGCAGCCATGCCAAGACCAAGGCCACGATGGACTATACCCGCGCGGCGCTGGAAAGCGGTCGGATCGGGCTGATCTTCCCCTCGGGTCGGCTTGCCAAGCGCGAGGGCACGCAGCTGAACGAACGGCCCTGGATGGCCAGCGCCGCGATGATCGCGCGCAAGTTCGACGTGCCGGTCATTCCGCTGCGCATCCGTGCGCGCAACTCGTTGCTGTTCTACCTGTTCGACAAGATCCACCCGACGCTGCGCGACGTGACCCTGTTCAACGAGGTGCTGAACAAGACCCGTCAGCCCTATCGCGTGACCATCGGTGCGCCGATCCGGCCATCCGATCTGCCGCGCAGCGGTGACGAGGCGATCCAGCTTCTGCGCGACCGCACCCTGTCGCTGCCCGAACCGGGCGCGACCTCGCCCCAGTGGCAGCCAGGGCGCGGGATCGGGCGCGTCGTCGGTCAGCGTCGCAGGTTGGGGCAGAAGGCCTGAGGCAATGACGGCGCGGGGTTCGACCCGCGCCCGTCACAACACCATTCATAACGCCATGTCGTCGCGATGAATCAGCGCCGCACGACCGGCATAGCCGAGGATAGTCTCAATTTCCGCCGATTGATGACCTGCGATCATCGCGGCCTCGGAGGCGGTGTAACGCGTCAGTCCCAGCCCGATGGTCTGCCCGGCGGGGCCGGTGATCGCCACGGGCTCGCCGCGACCGAAATCACCCTCGATCCGGGTGACGCCCGCCGGCAGCAGCGACTTGCCGCGCCCCAGTGCCGCGACGGCGCCCTGATCGACATGCAGCGCACCGCGCGGCTTCATCGCGCCGATCCAGCGCTTGCGCGCAGCCTGCGGATCGCTCTCGGCCAGGAACCAGCTGGCGCGGGCGCCATTCGCCACCGCCGACAGCGGACGCATCACCGAGCCTTCGGCAATGGCCATCGCGCAGCCGCCCGCAACGGCGGTCCGCGCGGCCATCAGCTTGGTCTTCATCCCGCCCTTGGACAGACCGGATACCGGATCGCCGCCCATCGCCTCGATCTCGGGGGTGATGGCCTCGATCACCGGAAGGTGGCGCGCGTCGGGGTCGGTCTTGGGGTTCGCGGTGTACAGCCCGTCCACGTCAGACAGCAGCAGAAGCTGGTCCGCGCCGCAGGTCACGGCGATCTGCGCGGCCAGCCGGTCGTTGTCGCCAAAGCGAATCTCGTCGGTCGCGACGGTGTCGTTCTCGTTCACGATGGGAACCGCGCCAAGCGACAGCAGGGTCTGCATCGTCGCGCGGCTGTTGAGGTAACGGCGCCGATCCGCGCTGTCCTCCAGCGTCAGAAGAACCTGCGCGGTCTTGACGCCATGCGGTGCCAGGGCTTCCTCGTAGGCGCGGGCGAGGCGGATCTGGCCGACCGCGGCGGCGGCCTGCGCCTGTTCCAGCGGCAGCGCACCTTGCGGCAGGTCCAGCACCCGCCGCCCAAGCGCGATCGAGCCCGAACTGACCAGCACCACGTCCACGCCCTGACGCCGCCATTCGGCCACGTCGTCGCACAGTCCGCGAAGCCAATCCGCGCGAAGCCCGTCGGGACCGACCAGCAGGGCCGACCCGACCTTGACGACCAGCCGACGCGCCCCGCGCAGGGAAGGCGTCACGGCTGCCACGGGGCGTCGTCGCCCTCAATCTCGGAGGCGCTGCGGCGGGTCGGCTCGACCTGCGCCCACAAGGCGCGCAGAACCTCCTGCACGCCCTGCTTGGCGACGCTGGACATCAGGCGCACCTGGCCGCCGATCTCGGCTTCCAGCGCGGCGTGGCGTTCCTCCAGCGTTTCGGCATCCAGCGCGTCGATCTTGTTCAGCACCGTCACGCGCGGCTTCTGCATCAGGATCGGGCTGTAGGCTTCAAGCTCGTTCAGGATGGTGCGCGCATCGCCCGCGACATCCTCGGATGTGCCATCGACCAGGTGCAGCAGCACGTTGCTGCGTTCGACATGGCCGAGGAACTGGTCGCCCAGGCCCCTGCCCTCGCTTGCGCCCTCGATCAGGCCGGGAATGTCGGCCATCACGAATTCATGGCCGTCCACGCCCACGACGCCCAGGTTCGGATGCAGCGTGGTGAAGGGATAATCGGCGATCTTGGGACGCGCGTTCGACACGGTCGCAAGGAAGGTCGACTTGCCCGCGTTCGGCAGACCGACAAGACCGCCATCCGCGATCAGCTTCAGGCGCAGCCAGATGGTCCGCTCGACCCCCGGCTGGCCGGGGTTCGCGTTGCGCGGCGCACGGTTGGTCGAGGTCTTGAAATGCAGGTTGCCCCAGCCGCCATTGCCGCCGCGCGCCAGCAGCACGCGCTGGCCGACCTCGGTCAGGTCGGCGATGACGGTGTCCTCGTCCTCTTCCAGGATCTGGGTGCCGACGGGGACGCGCAGGACGATCTCGTCGCCGGACTTGCCGGTCATCTGGCTGCCCATGCCGTGCTGCCCGGACTTGGCGAAGAAATGCTGCTGATAGCGGAAGTCGATCAGCGTGTTCAGCCCGTCCACGGCCTCGGCCCAGACGTCGCCGCCCTTGCCGCCGTCACCGCCATCGGGGCCGCCATATTCCACGAATTTCTCGCGACGGAAGGACACGCAGCCGGCGCCACCCCCGCCCGAGCGGATATAGACTTTTGCGAGGTCCAGAAATTTCATCGCGAGGCTCCTTGGTTCGGCCCTGCGGATACGCCTTCGGGCGATATGGCGCAAGCCCGCCCTACTGGCAAAGCGCGGCGCCGCACCTATGTTTGTTGCGAAGGAGTGCATGATGATCCATTTCGACAACAGCTATGCCCGTCTGCCGCAGGGCTTCTTCGCCCGCACCCGGCCGACGCCGGTCAGCAGCCCGCGGCTTCTGGTGCTGAACGAGACCCTGGCCGAGCGGTTGGGCCTGGATCCCGCGCATCTGGCGTCCGAGGGCGTCGAGATGCTGGCCGGGAACGCCGTTCCCGATGGCGCCGAACCGATCGCGCAGGCCTATGCCGGGCACCAGTTCGGGGGCTTCTCGCCGCAGCTGGGCGATGGGCGCGCGGTGCTGCTGGGCGAGGTGATCGCCCCCGACGGGCAGCGCTTCGACCTGCAGCTGAAAGGCTCGGGCAAGACGCCGTTCTCGCGGCGCGGCGACGGTCGGGCATGGATGGGGCCGGTGCTGCGCGAATACCTCGTCAGCGAATACATGGCGGCGATGGGCGTGCCGACGACCCGTGCGCTTGCGGCCATCGCGACGGGCGATCTGGTGTTCCGAGAACAGGGCGGGCTTCCGGGCGCGGTGCTGACGCGCGTCGCGGCCAGCCATATCCGCGTGGGCACGTTCCAGTATTTCGCCGTCCGCGACGATATCGAGCGTCTGCGCCAGCTGACCGACCACGTCATCGACCGCCACTATCCGCAGTGCAAGGATCCGCTGGAACTGCTGGACGCCGTCGTCGCGCGGCAGGCCCGCACCATTGCCGACTGGATGGCGCTCGGGTTCATCCACGGGGTTATGAACACCGACAACATGGCGATCTCGGGCGAGACGATCGATTACGGCCCCTGCGCATTCATGGATGCATATCATCCGGATACGGTCTTTTCCTCGATCGACACGCAGGGCCGCTATGCCTGGGCGCAACAGCCGCAGATGGCGGTCTGGAACCTTGCGCAATTCGCGACCTGCCTGATCCCCCTGATGGGCGAAGAAGAGGCCGCGGTCGAGGCCGCGACCAAGGCCGTCCATCGCTTCGGTCCGCTGTATCAGGCGGCATGGCTGGAACGCTTCGGCGCGAAGCTGGGCATCGACGGCGCGCAGCACCAGGCCCTGATCGAGCGTCTGCTGACGCTGATGGCGCAGCAACGCGCGGACTTCACCCGCGTCTTCGCGGGCCTTGCGCATGGCGGCGCACGGGACGAGTTCATCGACCGCGAGGCCTTCGACGCTTGGCACGCCGACTGGCAGGCGCTGTCGCCGGACATGGCCCTGATGGCCCGCGTCAACCCGCTGCGCATCCCGCGCAACCACCGGATCGAGGGCGCCATCGAATCCGCCGTCGCGGGCGACATGCAGCCCTTCCGCAGGCTGCTGGACGCCTGCACCCGGCCCTTCGAGGCGCGGGCCGACTGGAGCGGTCTGTCGACCGCCCCGACCAGTTCCGAGGCCGTGCGCCGGACCTTCTGCGGAACGTGACCCCCATATCGGCGCGCGCCCCTTGCAGTCGGGCGCGCGCCGCGCATGATCGTTTCCGGAACGGGAACGAGGACCGCATGCTCACTCTGGCCAGCTACAACCTGCACAAGTGCCGCGGCCTCACCGGCCCCCACGCCCCCGAACGCAACCTTGCCGTCATCCGCGAACTGGCCCCCGACATCATCGCCCTGCAAGAGGTGGACTTTCGCTTCGGCGTCCGCCCCGAGGCCCTTCCGCGCAAGCTGATCCTGTCCGAGACCGGCCTCGTGCCCGCGCGCATGTCCGGGACGACCGAAAGCAGCCTCGGCTGGCACGGCCAGACCATCCTGATGCGCCCCCACCTGGCCGAGATCGCGGTCGTCCGCCGCCTGCCCCTGCCGGGGCTGGAGCCGCGCGGCGCGGTCGCCCTGCGCCTGCCGGGGCTGACCGTGATCGGGGTGCATCTGGGGCTGGCGCGCAGGTCGCGCAGGCAGCAGCTGGCGCGGATCACGGCGCAGGCGGCCCGCATCGCGGAAGATCACATCGTGCTGATGGGCGATTTCAACGAATGGTCGGACGATCGCGGGCTGGAATCCCTTGCGGGCTTCCGCGTGCTGGCACCGGGACCGTCCTGGCCCGCGCCCCTGCCCCGGCTGCGGCTGGACCGGATGGCGATGTCGCGCAACCTCGAACTTCTGGACAGCGGGGTCTTCCACGGGGCGCGTGCGCGCGACGCATCCGACCACCTGCCGATCTGGGCGCGGATCGCGGTGCCTTGAAATTGTCGCTTTTCGCTGCGGCAACGCGCCGCTATGAAGGCGCTAACATAGTTCTGAAGGAGGGGCACATGACCATCATCGTTGACATCTTCGCACGAGAGATCCTGGACAGCCGCGGCAACCCGACCGTCGAAGTCGACGTGACGCTGGAAGACGGCACCATGGGCCGTGCGGCCGTCCCCTCGGGCGCATCGACCGGCGCGCATGAAGCCGTCGAGAAGCGCGACGGCGACAAGTCGCGTTACATGGGCAAGGGCGTCCTGGAGGCCGTCGCCGCCGTCAACGGCGAGATCGCCGAGAACCTGGTCGGCGAGGACGCGACCGAGCAGCGCGCCATCGACGAGCTGATGATCGAGCTGGACGGCGCCCCCAACAAGGGCCGTCTTGGCGCGAACGCGATCCTGGGCGTGTCGATGGCGGTGGCCAAGGCCGCGGCCGAGGCGACGGGCCAGCCGCTCTATCGCTATATCGGCGGCACCTCGGCGCATGTCCTGCCGGTCCCGATGATGAACATCATCAATGGCGGCGAACATGCCGACAACCCGATCGACATCCAGGAATTCATGATCATGCCGGTCAGCGCGGAGAACATCCGCGAAGCCGTCCGCATGGGCTCGGAGATCTTCCACACGCTGAAGAAGGAACTCTCGGCGGCGGGCCTGTCGACCGGCATCGGCGACGAGGGCGGCTTTGCGCCGAACCTGTCCTCGACCCGCGACGCGCTGGACTTCATCCTGAAGGCCGTCGAGAAGGCCGGCTACAAGCCCGGCGAGGACATCATGCTGGCGCTGGACTGCGCCTCGACCGAGTATTTCAAGGACGGCAAGTACGAGATGAAGGGCGAGGGTCTGTCGCTGACCCCGGCCGAGAATGTCGACTACCTCGCCTCGCTCTGCGCCGATTATCCGATCCTGTCGATCGAGGACGGCTGCTCGGAAGATGACTGGGAAGGCTGGAAGATGCTGACCGACCGCCTTGGCGACACGGTCCAGCTGGTGGGCGACGACCTGTTCGTGACCAACCCGACCCGCCTTGCCGACGGCATCGAGAAGGGCTGCGGCAACAGCCTGCTGGTCAAGGTCAACCAGATCGGCACGCTGTCCGAAACGCTGGACGCCGTGCGCATGGCCGACCGTGCGGGCTTCACCAGCGTCATGTCCCACCGTTCGGGCGAAACCGAGGACGCGACCATCGCCGACCTGGCCGTTGCCACCAACTGCGGTCAGATCAAGACCGGCTCGCTGGCGCGTTCGGACCGGCTGGCGAAGTACAACCAGCTGATCCGCATCGAGGAAATGCTGGGCGCGACCGCGAAATACGCGGGTCGTTCGATCCTTCGCTGAGATGACGGGCGGCCCCTTCGGGGGCCGTCCTCATTCCGGGCCGATATCGGGCCCGCCGATCGCCAGCTGCGCGATCGTCGCCAGCGCCTCGGCCAGGCGCGCACGTTCCTGACGACAATTGAGCGAGATGCGCACCGCTTCGGGGGCATCGCCGCGACCGACGCGGAAATCGGATGCCGGGCGAACGATCACGCCCGATGCGGCCGCACGCGCGACGAAATCGTCCGCCTTCCAGCGTTCGGGCAGCGGCAGCCACAGGATGGGCACGCCTGGCTGCGACACCGCGCCCAGGGCGCCCAGCATGTCCAGCGCCAGCCAGCGCCGATCCTCGACCTCGACCAGCACCTGATGCGCCATGCGCGCGGCCTCCCCGCCCTCGATCAGGCGATGAACCAGCGACATGATCGGCAGGGCGATCCCCATATGGCTGTGCTGGGCGGCGATGCGGCTGGTCGCGCCCATGCCCTCGGGGCAGATCATCATGCCGAAGCGCAGACCGGCGGCTATCACCTTGGACAGGCTTGCCACGTGCCAGACGCGTTCAGGGGCCAGCATCCGCAGCGTCGGCAACGCGTCGTTCGGGCTGCTGGGGGCGTAACATTCGTCCTCGACGATCTGCAGGTCGTGACGGCGGGCGATGGCGACGATCTGCGCGCGCCGTTCGTGGCCCATCGCGGCCAGCGTCGGGTTCTGGGCCGAGGGCGTCAGGCAGACCAGCCGCGCACCGGTTTCACGCGCGACCCGTTCAAGGTCGGCGGGGATCATGCCCTGATCGTCCATCGCGACGGGCAGCGTCTCGGTCCGCATCAGGCGCGCGGCGTGAACGATGCCGGGATAGGTCAGGGATTCCACCATCACCTTGGCGGGCCGGTCGGCCAGCGCGATCGACATGACCAGCGTGATCGCGTGCTGCCCGCCATTCGTCAGCACCAGGTCGTCCGCCGTGATGCTACCCACCGGGCGCTGCGCCAGCCAGTCGACCAGAACCTCGCGGCAGGCCAGGTCGCGGGTCAGCTGGGTATAGTCCAGGATATCCTCGTCCAGCCCGGCGACGGCCTCGCACATGATGCGGCTGATGACCTCGGGCTGGCCCATGTCGGGCAGACGGGGCACGCGCAGATCCGCGATCTCGGCCCCGCGTTCGCCCTGATCGACGGCCTCGTACAGCAGCGGCTGCGGCGCGGGCCGGTCGGAAGGCGGCGCCGCGATGAAGCTGCCGCGGCCGACATGGCTTTCGACCACGCCCTCGGTCGCGGCCAGCTGATAGGCGCGCGCGACGGTTCCGGTGGTGACCTTCAGCCGCCAGGCCAGGTCGCGCATGGGCGGCAGCCGCGTTCCGGGGGCCAGCTCGCCCGAGCGTGCGGCCTCGCGCAGCGCATTCGCAAGGGCCCTGAACTTGGGGCCCGGATGACGCGAAAGGTCGGGGTCCCAGTCCTCGATGCGCATGCCCTTGCCTATCCTTTGATCAGTGCCCGAACGACAGTAATGCGACAGCCTGACCGGCACAATCGAAACCGCCACGCAACATGCGACAAACCCATGCGATAACGGCGGAATATTCGTACGCCGCTGCGTCATTCACCCTCGACAGGGCGGCAAGGCGGACTAAACTGCGGGCACGGAGGGGCGGAAAACAGGCCGCGAAGGGCCACGCCCGCAGAGGAGGAAAACACATGAAAGATCAGAAGAAGCTGGACCGCCGGTCCTTCCTGACGACCGCATCGGTCGGCGGTGCCACCGCGGCGGCGGGCAGCGTGCTTGCAGCGCCCGCCATCGCGCAGGAGGCACCTCAGGTGACCTGGCGCCTGGCATCGTCCTTCCCCAAGTCGCTGGACACGATCTATGGCGGGGCCGAGGATCTGTCGACGCGCCTGAACGAGGCGACGGACGGCAAGTTCAACATCCAGGTCTTCTCGGCCGGCGAGATCGTTCCGGGGCTGGACGCGATCAACGCGACGACCGACGGCACGGTCGAATGCTCGCATTCGGTGGGCTACTACAACTGGGGCAAGGACCCGGCCTTCGCCTGCGGCGCCGACCTGCCCTTCACGCTGTCGGCACGCGCCAAGGCTGCCTACAACTATCACGGCGGCGGGATCGAGCAGTACAACACCTTCCTCGAACAGCACAACCTCGTATCCTATCCGGGCGGCAATACCGGCGCGCAGATGGGTGGCTGGTACCGCAAGGAAATCAACGGGCTGGCAGACATGCAGGGCCTGAAGATGCGCATCTCGGGCCTTGCGGGCCGCGTGATGGAGAAGATGGGCGTCGTGCCGCAGCAGATCGCGGGCGGCGACATCTATCCCTCGCTCGAACGCGGGACGATCGACGCGGCGGAATGGGTCGGCCCCTATGACGACAGCAAGCTGGGCTTCCAGAAGGTCGCGCCCTACTACTACTATCCCGGTTTCTGGGAAGGTGGCCCGACGGTCAGCTTCTTCGTCAACAAGGGCAAGTGGGACGAGCTGCCCGACAGCTACAAGTCGCTGTTCCGCACGGCCTGCCAGGCGACGGACCAGAACATGCTGGCGAAATACGACATGAAGAACCCCGCCGCCCTGAAGGAGCTGGTCGCCACCGGCGCGCAGCTGCGTTCCTTCAACGAAGAGGTTCTGACCGCCGCGTTCAACGCCGCACAGGAGGTCTATGCCGAGATCTCGGCCGAGAACGAGTCCTTCAAGACCCAGTACGAGGCGATGCTCGGCTATCGCGACGAATGGTACCTGTACCAGCAGACGACCGAATACACCTTCGACACCTTCATGATGATCCAGCAGCGCAACGGCGCCCTGGCCAGCGAAGGCTGATCGAAGCCATATCGGTGGAAATGCGAAGGGCCGGCGGATCGCCGGCCCTTCTTCTTGCGCTCAGTTCCCTGACAGGCCCGGGGGCGGACCCCCGAACCCGAGGCCCATGCCGCCGGACTGGGGCTGCGCGGGCTCCGGCGTCTCGGCGGGCGCGCTGTCGAAGGGCGAACCGCCCCCCAGCCCGCCAAGCGAACCGAAGCCGCCCGACTGCCCATCGCCCAGTTCGCCACCAAGTCCGCCACCAAGACCGCCGCCGAAGCCGCCGCCCATCGGGATCTCGATCTTGACGTCGGACACATCCACGACCGGCCCCTTGTAGTGCATGACCATCGCCGGGAAGGCGATCACCGCGGCGATCATCAGGATCTGCAGCAGCACGAAGGGCACCGCCCCGCGATAGATGTCCAGCGTCGTCACCGCCGACATGGTCCGCCCCGTGACGTGATCCTGATAGGGTTCGCGCGGCGCGACCGAGCGCAGGTAGAACAGCGCGAAGCCCACCGGCGGCGTCAGGAACGAGGTCTGCATCGTCACCGCAAGGATGACGCCGAACCACACCAGGTCGATCTCCAGCGCGTTGGCGGCGGGGATCAGCAGGGGCACGATCACGAAGGCCAGTTCGAAGAAGTCGAGGAAGAAGGCCAGGAAGAAGATGATCGCGCAGACGGCGATGAGGAAGCCGTATTCTCCCCCCGGCAGCGCGGTCAGCAGGTCGCGCACCCAGATATGGCCGTTGATCGAATAGTAGGTCAGCGAGAAGACCGTCGCCCCGATCAGGATGAACATGACGAAGGCCGACAGCTTGACCGTCGACATCAGCGCCTGATCGACCACCTTGAAGGACAGCCGCCCCTTCAGCGCCGCCAGGATCAGCGCGCCGGTCGCACCCATCGCGCCGCCCTCGGTCGGGGTGGCGATCCCCAGGAAGATCGTGCCCAGCACCAGGAAGACCAGCGCCAGCGGCGGGATCATCACGATGATGACCTGCCGCGTCATGGGCGACAGCAGCCCCGTGCGCAGGCGTTCGTCGGCCAGCGCGATCAGCAGCATCACGACGACGGTCAGCGCCGCGGCCCAGATCTGGCTGTCATCGCCAAGGCTGGGGCCCATGAACCGCTGCGTCACCCAGTAGATCCCGACCGATGCAAGGATCGCGCCCAGCAGCGACCAGCCGCCGGAGCCCAGCTGGCGTGCCTCGGGGGGCAGCGCGGGCATGGCCTTCGGACGCAGGATGGTCAGCACCAGGACGTAGATCATGTAGATCGCGACCAGCGCCAGCGCGGGCAGCATGGCCGCGCGGTACATGTCGCCGACCGAGCGGCCCAGCTGGTCGGCCAGCACGATCAGGACCAGGCTGGGCGGGATGATCTGTGCCAGCGTCCCGGATGCCGTGATGACACCCGTCGCCACGCGCTTGTCATAGCCATAGCGCATCATGATCGGCAGAGAGATCAGCCCCATCGAGATGACCGATGCCGCGACAACGCCGGTCGTGGCGGCCAGCAGCGCGCCGACCAGGATCACCGCATAGGCAAGGCCACCACGGACCGGGCCGAACAGCTGGCCGATCGTGTCCAGAAGCTCCTCGGCCATGCGAGAGCGTTCGAGCACGATCCCCATGAAGGTGAAGAACGGAATGGCCAGCAGCGTGTCGTTCCGCATGACGCCGAAGACCCGGTCGCCAAGCGCGCCCAGCAGGTTCCAGCCCAGGTTCACCTGGTCCGACAGCGGCGTCAGGAACACCCCGAAGAAGAAGAACAGCAGGCCGTTCGCCGCCAGCGCGAAGGCGATGGGGTATCCGAACAGCAGGAACACGACCATCGAGAAGAACATGATGGGCGCAAGATTATGCGCGATGAGGTCGATCACTTGCGGTCCTCCGGCAGGTCATCGAAGCCCTTGGCCATCAGCTCGGCCTCGTGCAGCGCGCTGTCATGGGGCGAGGTGTGGGGATGGGGGTCGTCGATCAGGCCGCGCATGACGGCGATCTTCTTCACGATCTCGGACAGGCCCTGGATGAACAGCAGCACGAAGCCCGCCAGCAGGATCGCCCGCGCGGGCCAGATCAGCAGGCCGCCCGCGTTCATCGAGATCTCGTTCTCGACGATGTTCTCGATCAGCTTGGGGGTGACGACCCAGATCATCAGCGCCGTGAAGGGCAGCAGGAACAGCAGCGTCCCGATCAGGTCGATCCAGTGCTGCGCCCGCCGCGACCAGCGGCCATAGATCACGTCGATGCGGATATGTTCGTTCTGCAGCAACGTATAGGCCGAGGCCAGCATGAAGGCCGCCCCGAACAGGTACCACTGAAGCTCGAGCCAGGCGTTGGACGAGATGCTGAAGACCTTGCGCACGATCGCGTTGATCGCGCTGACGAGGATCGCCAGCAGGATCAACCACGCCACGCTGCGCCCGATCGCGGTCGTCATGCGGTCGATGCCGCGCGAAATGGCCAGTAGGCCGCCCATGATTTTACCCTCCCTCACGGCGGGGCATCAGGCGCCCCTCCCCGGTTCCCGCCGGGTTTTGTCTCCGTGGGGTTCGGTATGCTGCAAGCGATATGTCGCGGTCAAGATTCCCCTGCGTCAGGGAAGTGAAATCAGTGCCATCGCGCAAATTGCTGCAGTTTCCGCAAGAATCGCGGCGGCGCCCAGCACGTCACCCGTGTGTCCGCCGACCATGCGGATGGCGCGGCGCGCGACGACCCAGGCGGCGATCAGCGCCGCGGCACCCGCCATCAGCGGGGCGGGCGCGACCAGCAGCGCGACACAGCCCAGCAGGATCGCCGCCAGCAGGTCGGGAACCTGCGGCCTGTCGGTGCCGTGCCCCAGGCCGTCGGCCCGCGCGGGGTGCATCAGGCGCAGCATCAGGACGGGCATCAGCCGCGCGACCCCGGCTGCGCCGACCAGCGCCGCGAGGGGCAGATGGGCCAGCGCCGCGATGCGGATCGCGGTCACGCAGATCAGCGCCATCGTCCCGAAGCTGCCGATCCGGCTGTCGCGCATGATCGCAAGGCGGCTTTCGCGGTCGCGGCCACCGGCGGCGTCGGCGAAATCGGCCAGCGCGTCCTCGTGCAGCGCGCCGGTCAGCCATGCGGCCAGCCCGACCGCCAGCGCCGCCTGCAGCATCCCCGACCCGAAGATCAGGATCGGCAGCCCCGCGATCGCGCCGATCAGCATCCCCACCAGCGGAAAGGCCCAGAGCGCGCTGCCAAGCGGCAGGACCTGCGCAGGCAGCAGCCACCCGACCGGCAGGCGGGTCAGGAACGCCACCGCCAGCAGCAGTTGCCGCAGCCTAGCCAATGCCGGCCTCGGCAAAGGTCGCCATGCCGTCATGGCAGGCCAGCGCCGCGCGGAGGATGTTCAGCGCCAGCGCCGCCCCCGAGCCTTCGCCAAGACGCATGTCCAGCGACAGGATCGGCTGCATGCCAAGCGCCGCGATAAGGCGGCGGTGGCCGGGCTCGGCGCTCTCGTGTCCGATCAGGCAATGGGTCAGCGCATCGGGGTCGTCGCGCAGCAGGACCGCGGCTGCGGCGCAGCAGATGAACCCGTCGAGGATCACCGGGATGCGCAGGTCGCGCGCCCGCCGGATCGCCCCGCAGATGGCGGCCTGTTCACGCCCGCCGAATGCCGCAAGCGTGCCCGCCGTGTCGGCGGGCGCGTGGAGGGCAAGCCCCTCGGTCACGACGCGCATCTTCGCGGCCAGCTGATCGCCGACCGATCCGGTGCCCGGTCCGACCCAATCCTCGGCCCGACCCCCGAAGCAGGTGGCGGCCAGCGCGGCGGCGATGGTCGAGTTGCCGATCCCCATCTCGCCCAGGATCAGGATGTCGGCATCCGCATCGACCGCATCCGAGCCGCGCGCCATCGCGTCCGAAACCTCGGCGGCGGTCATGGCGGGGCCTTGGGTGAAATCCGCCGTCGGCCGGTCCAGGTCCAGCGCGACGACCGACAGATCGGCCCCCGCCGCACGGCAAAGCTGGTTGATCGCCGCGCCGCCCGCCTCGAAATTCGCGACCATCGCGGCCGTCACCTCGGGCGGGAAGGGCGTGATCCCCTGCGCCACCACACCGTGATTGCCCGCAAAGACCAGCGCCTGCGCCCGGTCGATCCGGGGCCGCGCACGGCCCTGCCAACCCGCCATGAACACGGCCAGATCCTCCAGCCGGCCAAGCGATCCCTGCGGCTTGGTCAGCTGATCCTGCCGGTCGCGGGCGGCCTTCGCGGCGCTGTCGTCAAAGAGGTTCATCCGGCAGATCCCTTCCCGGTTTCAGTCGCAATGGCTGGCCGCTCACGGACATCCAGACCTCGTCCGCGATCTCGGCGACAAGCTGGTTCATCCGCCCGTGATCGTCGCGGAAACGACGCGCCAGCGCGTTTTCGGGCACGATGCCCTGCCCCAGTTCGTTGGTCACGATGACGACAGGACAGCATTGCTGACGTAACGTCGCCAGAAGCGCGCTGAAATCCGCCGATCCTTCGCAATTGGCCAGCCACAAGGTCAGGCAATCGACCAGACGCGGCCCCTGCCCGTCCGTCGCCCGCAGCGCGCCCGCAAGGTCGCGCGGTTCCTCGTGCAACGACCAGCCGTCACCGCGACGTGATTGATGTTGAACTATTCTTTCGGTCATCTCGCCGTCGCGGGCCTCGGCCGTGGCGATATAGACGGGCGGCCCCGCATGGCGTGCGACCAGCCGTTCGGCCAGTGCCGATTTCCCCGACCGTGCGCCGCCGGTGACCAGCGTGATGAATCCGTTTCCGCTCATGACAGGCATCCATTCCACAGCCGCGCCCGCTTGGGAAGCGTCAAAGCCGCTTGCCAGTTTTTGCACTATCGGTAACTTCGCGCCATTCCGGCGCATCAGACGCCGAACTTCAACTTGGAGGAGATGGGATGACCAAGCTTTTCACGACGACCGCCCTGCTGGCGGCGCTGTCGCTTCCCGCCTATGCCGTCGAGGTCGCCGAGGGCGACACCCTGGCCGAGAACCAGACCTATACCTATTGGCTGCTGGACGCGATCAAGTCGCTGGACCCGGCCAAGAATACGGATGTCGAGGGCTCGGACGTGCTGCGTTCGCTGTTCGAGGGGCTGATGAACGAGGATGCCGCGGGCAACATGATCCCCGGCGTCGCCGAAAGCCACGAGATCAGCGAGGATCAGCTGACCTACACCTTCACGCTGCGCGACGCGAAATGGTCGAACGGCGATCCGGTGACGGCGGGCGATTTCGTCTATGCCTGGCAGCGCGTGGTGAACCCGGAAACCGCCTCGGAATACGCCTGGTATATCGAGCTGATGAACATCGAGAACGCGACGCAGATCATTGCGGGTGACGCCACCCCCGACCAGCTGGGCGTCCGCGCGATCGACGACAAGACGCTGGAAGTGAAGCTGACCACGCCGACCCCCTACTTCCTGAACACGCTGTCGCATGCCACCACCTATCCGGTGCCGCAGGCCGTTGTCGAGGAACATGGCGACGCCTGGACCCAGCCCGCGAACCTGGTGGGCAACGGCGCCTTCACGCTGGCCAGCCACAACCTGGGCGTCGACATCGTCCTGAACAAGAACCCCGAATACTGGGATGCCGACAACGTCGTGATGGAGACCGTCCGCGGCGTGACCGTCAACGACAACAACGTGGCGCTGACCCGCTATCAGGCGGGCGAGCTGGACCGCGTGCAGATCCCCGCAGGCCAGTTCCCGCGCCTGAAGGAGGAGTTCCCCGAACAGGCGGTCTCGGTCCCCTATGGCTGCTCCTATGCCTATGTGATGAACGTGTCCGACAAGGGCCCCGAGGCGCTGAAGGACGTGCGCGTGCGCCAGGCGCTGGCACTGGGCCTGAACCGCGAGGTCATCGTGGACCAGGTGCTGCAGGGCGGCCAGGAACCCAGCTACAGCTGGACGCACTGGGCGATCAACGGCTTCGCGGCACCCGAGGGCGGCATGAAGGACATGCCCATGCCCGAGCGCCAGGAGAAGGCCAAGGAGCTGCTGGCCGAGGCCGGTTACGGTCCCGACAACCCGCTGAAGCTGTCGCTGCAGTACAATACCGATGACAGCCACCGCCTGCTGGCCATCGCGGCCCAGCAGTTCTGGCGCCCCCTGGGCATCGAGATCGAGCTGAACAACGTCGAGTGGAAGGTCCACACCGACCGCCTGCAGAGCCAGGACTTCGAACTGGCCCGCTATGCGTGGTGCGCCGACTACAACGAGGCCTCGACCTTCCTCGACTGGTTCCGCACCGACGGCTACAACAGCGGCAAGTGGTCGAACGAGGAATACGACCAGCTTCTGGCCGAGGCCCGCACCGCCGAGGACACCACGCCGCTGTACCAGCGCGCCGAGGAGATCCTGGCCGAGGAGGCGCCCGCCGTCTTCGTCTATCACTATGCCAAGGTCGACATGATCAACCCGGCGATCAAGGGTCTCCCGCGCGAGAACCTTCTGAACACCTGGTATGCCAAGGATCTGTATCGCGCGGCCGAATAAGCCACGCCTGACCCTTGTTGCGGGGCCGGGGCGGGTGATCACCTGCCCCGGCCCCTTCGGATTTAATGCCGCAGGAAAGGCCCCCTTGCGATGATCGCATTCGTCTTGCGACGCCTGGCGGTGGCAATACCCACGTTGCTTCTGCTTATCGTCTTCTCCTTCGCCCTGATGCACCTGGCACCGGGCGGCCCCTTCACCGCCGAACGCGCGCTGCCGCCGCAGGTGCTTGCCAATCTCGAGGCCAAGTACGGTCTGAACGATCCGCTGTGGAAACAGATCTGGAACTATCTCTATGGCATCGTGGTCCATTTCGACTTCGGACCCAGCTTCGTCTATCCCGACCGCACGGTGAACCAGCTGATCGCCGCGGGCTTTCCCGTGACGCTGACCTATGGCGCGCTGTCCTTCGTGGCCGCGGTCGTCGTGGGCGTATCCCTGGGCGCGGTCGCGGCCATCCGCCAGAACAGCTGGGTGGACTATCTGGCGGTCGGCATCTCGATCGGGGCGCAGGTGCTGCCGAACTTCGTCATGGCGCCGCTTCTGGTCCTGGTGCTGACGCTGTGGTACGGGCTGCTGCCGGGCGGGGGCTGGTCCTTCAGCGATCCCAGCTTCTGGATCATGCCGGTGATCGCGCTGGCGACCAGCTACATGGCGTCCATCGCGCGGATCACGCGATCCGCCATGCTGGAGGTGCTGGGCTCGAACCACATCCGCACCGCACGTGCCAAGGGGATGCCCGAACACCGCGTCATCCTGCGCCACGCGCTGAAACCCGCGCTGCTGCCCGTCATCAGCTACCTGGGGCCTGTCTTCGTGTCGATGATCACCGGGTCGGTCGTGATCGACATCTATTTCTCGACCGGGGGGATCGGGAAGGCCTTCGTGGATTCCGCGCTGAACCGCGACTATGCGGTCATGATGGGCGTGACGATCCTGGTGGGCTCGCTGACCATTCTCTTCAATCTCATCGTCGACGTGCTCTATGCATGGATCGACCCGAAGATCAGGTACTGACGCCATGGTCATCGATCAACACAAGATGCAATCCCTGTCCGACCGCATGGTCGAGGACGAGGTGAAGGGCCGCAGCCCCTGGGCCGACGCCCGCAAGCGGTTCCTGCGCAACAAGGCCGCGATGCTGGGCCTGACGATCCTGGTGCTGGTGGCGATCTTCGCGGGCGTCGGCGGCCAGTTCGCCCAATGGTCGAACGAGGAGCTGGACTTTGCCGTCATGGGCCAGGTGGCACAGGCGGGGCAGCCCTCGATCGCCAGCGGGCATTATTTCGGCACGGACAACCTGGGGCGCGATCTCTATGCCCGCGTCGTGCAGGGCACGCAGGTCAGCCTGATGGTGGGCGTCGTGGGCGCGGCCATCGCGGTGATCGTCGGCACGCTCTATGGTGCAACGGCGGGCTATGTGGGTGGGCGCACGGACCAGTTGATGATGCGGACGGTCGATATCCTCATGTCGATCCCCTACATGTTCGTGCTGATCCTGCTGCTGGTGATGTTCGGGCGGTCGATGTCGATGCTGTTCCTGGGCATCGGCCTGATTTCCTGGCTGGACATGAGCCGCATCGTCCGCGGCCAGACGCTGAGCCTGAAGAACCGAGAGTTCATCGAGGCCGCCCGCGCCACCGGCGTGCCGGGCTGGAAGATCATCATCCGCCATATCGTGCCGAACCTGCTGGGCGTCGTCGCGGTCTATGCGACGCTGCTGGTGCCGCTGATGATCCTGACCGAAAGCTTCATCAGCTTCCTCGGGCTGGGCGTGCAGGAGCCGCTGACCAGCTGGGGCGCGCTGATTTCCGAAGGTGCGGGGACGATGAACTACGGGACGCTGTGGCAGCTTGCCTTCCCGCTGTTCTTCTTCGTCGTCACGCTGTTCGGCTTCTTCTTCGTGGGCGACGGCCTGCGCGACGCACTCGATCCGAAGGACCGCTGAGATGAGCCTTCTGAAAATCCGCGACCTTTCGGTCCGCTTCCAGACCAACGACGCCGAGGTGCGCGCGGTCAACGACGTCAACCTCGATGTCGCCCCGGGCGAGACCCTGGGCATCGTCGGGGAATCCGGCAGCGGCAAGTCGCAGCTGTCCTTCGCGCTGATGGGGCTGCTGGCCAAGAACGGCCGCGCGACCGGCAGCGTCACCTTCGACGGGCAGGAAATCCTGAACGCCCCGCCCAAGGTGCTGAACCGCATCCGGGCCGAGAAGATCGCCATGATCTTCCAGGATCCGATGACCTCGCTGAACCCCTACATGCGGGTGTCCGACCAGATGGCCGAGGTGCTGACCCTGCACAAGGGCATGTCCAAGCGGCAGGCCGTGGCCGAGGCCGTGGCAATGCTGGACGCGGTCAAGATCCCCGACGCGAAGGGGCGCGTGCGGCTCTATCCGCACGAGTTCAGCGGGGGGATGCGCCAGCGGGTGATGATCGCCATGGCGCTGCTGTGCCGCCCCAGCCTGCTGATCGCGGACGAGCCGACGACCGCGCTGGACGTGACGGTGCAGGCGCAGATCATGACGCTGCTGGCCGATCTGCAGCGCGAATTCGGCATGGCGATGATCCTGATCACCCACGATCTGGGCGTCGTGGCGGGTTCGTGCGAGCGTGTCGCCGTCATGTATGGCGGCCGCATCCGCGAGACGGGTCCCGTGGGTCCGCTGTTCGCCGAGGCCGCGCATCCCTATACGCAGGGGCTGCTGGACGCGATCCCCCGCGTCGACCAGGACGAGGACGAGCTGCGCGCCATCCCGGGCCAGCCCCCCAACATGAGCCGCCCGCCCAAGGGCTGCGCCTTCGCGCCGCGCTGCCCCTATCGGCGGCCCGATTGCGATGTCGTCGATCCGCCGCTGGAAGGGTTCGCCCCCGACCGCATGCGGGCCTGCCTTGCGCCCGTCCCCGAGGTTCTGGACCGCCGCATCGCCACCACCCAACAGAAGGAGACCCTCGCATGAGCGATCTTCTGAACGTGCGCGACTTGCGCGTCACCTTCCAGATCCGCCGCGAAGGCGACATGCCCTGGGCCAAGCCGCGCGAACTGCACGCAGTGTCGGGCGTCGATTTCACCCTGAAACCCGGTGAGACGCTTGGCGTCGTGGGCGAATCGGGTTGCGGCAAGTCCACGCTGGCGCGCGCGCTGATCGGGCTTGCGCCCGCGACGGGGCGGGCCGAATGGATCGACGGCAAGGATCTGCTGGCCATGACGCCGCGCCAGATGATGCGCTATCGCAGCGACATCCAGATGGTGTTCCAGGACCCGCTGGCCAGCCTCAACCCGCGCATGACCGTGGGCCAGATCATCGCCGAGCCCCTGCGCACGCATCGCCCCGGCCTGCGCGGGTCCGAGGTGAAGGAACGCGTCAAGGCGATGATGGAGAAGGTCGGCCTGCTGCCGAACCAGATCAACCGCTATCCCCACGAATTCAGCGGCGGTCAGTGCCAGCGCATCGGCATCGCGCGCGCCCTGATCGTGGAGCCGAAGCTGATCATCTGCGACGAGCCCGTCAGCGCGCTGGACGTCTCGATCCAGGCGCAGGTCATCAACCTGCTGATCCGCCTGCAGAAGGAACTGGGGCTGGCGCTGGTCTTCATCGCGCACGACCTGTCGGTGGTCAAACATATCAGCGACCGGGTGATGGTCCTGTATCTTGGCAAGGTGATGGAGACGGGCCCCGTCGCCGCGCTCTATGACGATCCGCAGCACCCCTATACGCAGGCGCTGCTGTCGGCGGTGCCGGTGCCCGATCCCGAGGTCCAGACCGCAAGGACGATAGTGCCGCTGACGGGCGACCTGCCCTCGCCCATGGCGCCGCCCTCGGGCTGCGTCTTCCGCACGCGCTGCCCGCGCGCCACGGATCGCTGCGCCGCCGAGGTGCCCGCGCTGATGGGCAACGACCACGCGACCGCCTGCCACTTCCCCGGCCCCCTGACCGAGGCCGAGATCGCGCGCGCCCGCGGAGAGGCCGCCTGACGCAAGAACGCCCGCCATGCGACATGCGTGGCGGGTGATCCATCGGCGATGGACATGAACCGGACATCTGGGGGAAGATGGTACCGCCTCCCCGGCTCGAACGGGGGACCTCTAGATCCACAATCTAGCGCTCTAACCAACTGAGCTAAGGCGGCACTGCGCGGGTCTTTAGCCCTGTCACGAGATGGTTGCAAGCCCTCCTTGCCCGGAAAATGACGTTCGGATACAGAAAGTTCTTCCAAGCGAAAGGACAGGCCATGGGTATCAACAGCGAAAGCGAAGTTTCGACCAATCTGCAGGTCGGCCCAACGGATCAGGGGATGGTCCGCATCTACATCCAGGGCGACGGAATCGACCTTCCGATGGATTTCGACCCCGAGGAAGCGACCGAGATCGCCGAGGAACTGATGGCCGCCGTCGAGGCTGCCCAGCTGATGACCGGCAAGGGCGCTAAGAAGCCGAAGCGCTGATCCCCTCGGGATCGGTCAGCCCCTGAAGGCGCAGCGCCGCGGCGCGTGCGAAATCGCGCTGCACCCTGGTGCGGCGCGCAGGCGCCAGCTTCGCCTCGGGCGCCATGCGGATGATCTCGGCGCCGAATCCGTCGGCCACGATCAGGCCGGTATCCTCGGGCAGCAGCTCGGTCGGGAAATCGCGGTCCACCGCCCAGAAATAGCGGTCGCACCAGTCGAGATAGCCCTGCCACTTGCGGTCGGACCGGAAATCCGCGCGTCCGCTCTTGCATTCGACGATCCACAATTCGCCCTTGGGGCCAAGGCTGATCACATCGACGCGCAGCCCGCGCACGGGCGTGAACTCGCTAAGGACGGCGTGGTCCAGGCTGCGCAGCAGGCGGCCCGTCCCGCGGGCAAGCCGCTGCCCCGGCATCGCGGGCATCGTCTGGTCAATCTGCATGCAGAAACTCTAGAACAAACCAGCAACGCCCGCAACCCGCCTTGCGGCGATCCCCCGCCACGGCTAGCGTCCGCCCGCCGGGACGTGCCCGGCCTACTATCAGGAGAACAGGATGACCGACATCCAGCGTTTCGAGACCGGCCAGCGCATGAGCCAGGCGGTCGTGGCCAACGGCTTCGTCTTTCTTGCGGGCCAGGTCGGCGAACCCGGCACCTCGGTGACCGATCAGACCAAGGCGATCCTGTCGCAGATCGACGAGCTGCTGGCGAATGCAGGCACCGACAAGACCAAGATCGTCTCGGCCCAGATCTGGGTGGCCGACATGTCCGACTTCGCGGAAATGAACGCCGTCTGGGACGCGTGGGTCCCGCAGAATCACGCACCCGCGCGCGCGACCGGCGAATCGGCGCTGGCGACCCCCGACTACAAGGTCGAGATCATCGTCACCGCGGTCCTGTGATCGCCTGAATGACCGAGCGCGCCGCGCGAAGGCCCGGCGCCTCACCCCCCTTGCCCAGACGGTCCATGGTCAGATCCATCGCGTCCAGCTGGGCATTGCGGGCCTTCGGATCCTCGAGCGCGGCCTGAAGCGCCTCGGCCAGCGGTCCGGGCTGACATCGCCCCCCAAGGAATTCCGGCACCACGCGGGTCTCGCTGACCAGGTTCACCAGGGTCACCGTATCCGTGCGCAGCAGCATCCCCACGATCAGGCGCGACAGCGGCGCCATGTCATAGCCGATCACCATCGGCACCCGGTGCGCGGCCAGCTCCAGGCTGACCGTTCCCGACGCCGCAAGCGCCAGATCGGCCGCCGCGAAGGCCGCACGTTTCTCCTGCCGTTCTTCGATGACGATGGGGGCGGTCGGCCAGCGGCGGGTCATGTCGCGCACCATGCCGGCGACACCGGGCACGGTCGGCAGCACCACGCGGATCTCGGGGACACGGTCGCGCAGGCGCATCAGCGCCTCGTCGAAGCGGGCGCCGAGGCGCGAGACCTCGGACCTGCGAGAGCCGGGCAGGCACAGCACCACCGGCGCATCGGGCGCGATCCCGTGGCGGCTGCGGAACAGCTGCGCATCGTCGGGGCCAGCGACATTCCAGGTGGCGACCGGATGGCCCACGAAATCGCAGGTCATGCCGGCAGCCTGCATCAGCGGCGGTTCGAACGGCAGGATGGCCAGAACGTGGTCCACGACCTTCGCCATCTTGGCCGCGCGGCCCGCGCGCCATGCCCAGACCGACGGCGCGACGTAATGGACGACGCGCATGTCCGGACGCGCCTCCTTGACCAGCCGCGCCACGCGCAGGCAGAAATCGGGGCTGTCGATGGTGATCAGCACATCCGCGCCGCTGTCCAGGACGGCCTGCGCCGTCTGCGAGATCCGGCGCCGGAGGTGGCGGTATTTCGGCAGCACCTCCCAGATGCCCATCAGGCTCAGCTCGTCCATGGGAAAGATGCTGTCGATGCCGCGGGCGGTCATGCCCTGCCCGCCGATGCCGATGAACTGCGCGTCCGGGTCCAGCTGCGCCAGCCCCTCCATCAGCGCCTCACCCAGCTGGTCGCCCGAGGCCTCGCCCGCGATCAGAAAGTAACGCATGTCGTCCGCCCTGCTGCCTTCGCCTTCATGAATGGACCAGCCCGGCGGACCCGGGCCAGCCCCTCAGCCCTGCTGGCCGTCAAAGGGACCGGCCGACCACAGGAAGATGCCTGCGGCTTCGGCACGGCGCACGGATTCGTCGCGATCCAGAAGGATCACCTTGCCCGCCTGCCACGCGATCCCGCCAAGACCGGCCTCCGCCGCCTGGTCCACGGTATCGGGACCGATGGTCGGCATGTCGATGCGCAGGTCCTGCCCGGGCTTGGGTGCCTTCCACAGCATGCCCCTTGCCCCGTCTGCGCGGGGACGCAGATGCGTGTGCTGCCCTGCGAATTCCAGCATCGCCCGCGTTCCCGGAAGGCTCTCGATCGCAAGGCAAAGGCCCTGTGCGACGACGGCGCCCTGGCCCACATCCAGCGGCCCGAGGGTCTCGACGATCCGGGCGGCAAGCGCTGCGTCGCGGCGGTCGGCAGTGGTGACCTCGCCCACGATCACGCCCTCGTCGGGCGTAAGATCTGGCGCTATTTCACTTGCAGAAGAAATGCTTAGATCGTTTTCCTCGAAAATGTCGAGGACCGTGCGCAAGGCCGCATCGTCGCCGGATTGCATCGCCGTCAGAATGCGCGGGACCAGCATCGCCGTGCGCTGATCGAAGCTTTCGGGATCGAGGCGCGGGCGCTGGATCGCGCCTGCAAAGACCACGCGGTCGATCCGTTCCTGATGCAGGTGATCAAGGAAGGGCACCAGCCGTTCCAGCCGGAACGGGGTCGCCTTTATTCCATCGGGCTCGAAACCCTCCAGCGCATAGACCTGCGGATCGTCGATGGCGCGGGCAAGGATCGCCGGAAGCGCCCCCCGGCCCGCGATGATGGCCGTCCTGCTCATGCGGGGCGTGCCGGTGTCAGGAAGCTGCGATCCGAGGGGCCGAGGATGAAGTCGAGGACCTCACGCTCCATCGCGCCCATATCCTGATCCGCACGGGCACGCGCGGTTTCGCGGAACGAACCTTGCGACAGCGTGGACAGCATCTCCCGAAGTGCCGAGATATCCGCACGCGTCGCGCCGCGGCGCTTGAGCCCGACAAGGTTCAGGCCGTCCAGATGGCCGCGCGGCCCCTGCACCAGGCCGAAGGGGATCACGTCGGCGGTCACCATCGTCACCGCCCCGATCATCGCGCCCCGACCGATGCGCACCCACTGGTGGACACCCGACAGCCCGCCGACGATCACGTCGTCGCCCAGCACGCAGTGCCCCGCGACCGATGCATGGTTCACAAGGATCACGCGGTCGCCGATATGGCAATCATGGGCGACATGGCTGCCCGCCATGAACAGCCCGTCATCGCCGATCACGGTGACGCCACCACCGCCTTCGGTGCCGGGGTTCATGGTCACATGCTCGCGGATGCGGTTGCGCTTGCCGATCTCCAGCCGCGTGCGCTCGCCCTTGAACTTGAGGTCCTGCGGCACTTCCCCGATCGAGGCGAAGGGAAAGACGATGGTCTCCTCATCGATCGAGGTGTTGCCGGTGACGACGACATGCGATTTCAGCGCGACGCCATCTGCCAGGCTGACCTCGGGGCCGACCACGCAGAACGGGCCGATCTCGACCCCCTGCCCGATGCGGGCGGCCGGATCGACCACCGCGCTTGGATGGATCAGATCAGCCATCGGCCTTCAACGCCATCATGGCCGTGAATTCCGCCGAGGCGCAGAGCTGGCCGTCGACCATCGCCTTGCCCTCGAACTTCCAGATCTTGCCGCCACCACGCAGCGCGCGGCAATGCAGCTCCAGCACGTCGCCCGGAACCACCATGCGGCGGAACTTGCACTTATCGATGCCCATGAAATAGGTCGCCAGCGGCTTGTCGATGATGTTCATGCTGACGCCGACGATCACCGCCGAGGTCTGGGCCATCGCCTCGATGATGGTGACGCCCGGCATGATCGGCTCGTCCGGGAAGTGCCCCTGGAAGTGCGGCTCGTTGTTGGTGACCATCTTGATGCCCACGCCGCTTTCATGGGCGACGATGTCGCGGACCTTGTCGATGAACAGGAAAGGATAGCGGTGCGGAATGATCCGCTTGATCAGCGACAGGTCCGCATGGGTCGTCGGGGCGGGATTGGGCGTGTCGTCAGCCATTTGCATTCCTTCGGGCGGTTTCGATCCGGTTACCAATCGGGGGGGCGGATGGCAAGCTTTACGCCATTCGCCCGCGTCGTCCTTCGGCCAGCCAACCCGTCAGGATCAGGCCGGAAATCAGCAGAAGCCACGCCCATCCCGGCAGAAGCGGGCGCCGTTCGAGGCCGGTCACGGTTGCGGCATCGCGCGGGGTGATCCCGATCCACGGGCCGCCAAGCGACTGCCCCGAGGCATTGCGCCCGGGGCGCACCTGCCGCAGGTCCGGGATGCCGTCCGACAGGCGCGTGACACTGCCGCCCGATGCCTCGATCAGCGGGGCCATCAGGGGCGCATCGGCAACCGTTTCCTCGAATTCCTTCGGCGCGGCGGGACCAAGCGCCACGACGCGGCGCAGATCGCCCTCTTGCAGCAGATAGAGGCCGGGTTCATCCGCCCGCCAATCCGCGACGAAGCGGCCAGGCCCGTCGGGTGTCAGCGTCAGCTGCTGCACGGATCCGTCGGGCAGCGTCACCGTGACGGGGTCGACACCCTCGGACAGGCTGCGGCGGATGATCCGCATGTCGAGGCCGTCGATCTCGGCCAGAAGGGTCTCTTCCTCCAGCTCGGGCTCCTTCATCGACCAATGAGCGATCCGGCGCAGCAATTCCTGCTGCGGCCCGCCCCCGTCAAAGCCGCGCCCCCACAGCCAGACCTGGTCGGAGCCCAGCATCGCGACGCGCCCTTCGCCCACGCGGTCCATGACCAGAAGGGGACGATCCTCGGTTCCGGTCATGACGACCTGCGCGTCGGGATCGGGCTGCATTTCGGCCATGCGCAGCCAGCGGCCCCAGTCGGGATCGGTCCCGCCCTGCGGCAGATCGGCGGTCACCGGATGGCGCAGCCCTTCGTCGGTCAGGCGCGGCTGGAAGGGCGTGTCGATGATCCGGCCCGTCGGCTCGGCCGGAAGGATGCGCCCCAGGGGTGAGAGGTTCAGGCTCTCGACCGAGGCCATCTCGGGGCCGGCCGCCACGAGGATCGCGCCGCCATCCTCGACATAGCGCGCGATGTTGTCGAAATACTGCTGCGGCAGGATCCCCCGCACGCGGTATCGGTCGAAGATGATCAGGTCGAAATCGTCGATCCGTTCGAGGAACAGTTCTCGTGTCGGGAAGGCGATCAGCGACAGCTCGGTCACCGCGGCCCCGTCGAACTTGTCGGGCGGGCGCAGGATCGTGAAATGGATCAGATCGACGGAAGCGTCCGATTTCAACAGGTTGCGCCAGGTTCTTTCACCGGCATGCGGTTCACCGGAGACCAGCAGCACGCGAAGGCGGTCGCGCACCCCGTTGATGCTGATGGCCGCCGCGTTGTTGCGGTCGGTCAGTTCGCCATCAACGGCGTCGATGGCAAGGCGGATCACGTTCTGGCCCGCATGGCGCAGCGTGACCGGCAGTTGCAGGCTGCTGTCCAGCGGCACGGCAAAGACCTGCTCCGTCTCTCCGTCGACCGAGATCCGCAGGGGCACGCTGCCCTGCTGCATGTCGGCGGGGACGCGGCCCTGATCCTCGATCCGCAGGCTGATGCGGACCTCTTCGTCGATCAGTCCGAAGCCGGGGGATTCCTCGATCACCAGGCGGCGGTCCCAGTCGTCCGGCCGTCCGGTCAACAGCACATGCGCGGGCGCGGGCAGGTTCGAGGGCAGCATCGACGGATCGTGCAGGCGGCCATCGGTGATCGCGATGACACCGGCCAGCCGGGCCTCGGGTTCGGCGGCGACGGCGCGGGCGATGGACTGGCCCAGCATCGTGCCGTCCGGATCATCGCCAAGCGTGACGCGGCGCAGCTCGGTCCCCGGCAGGGCCGCGATGCCCGCAGCAACAGCCTCGGCCGCCGCATCCGTCTGCTGCCGTCGGCCCGGCAGGCGTTGGCTGGCCGAGCGGTCCTCGATCAGGATCACGATATCGGACAGTCCCGCCCGCGTGCCGACCTCGATGGCCGGTCCGGCGATTGCCAGCGCGGCGGCAAGGCCCGCAAGCCCGCGCCATGCCCAGCCGCGCAGCCCGCGCCACAGCGCGAATCCCGCCACGACGACCGCCAGCGCCGCCAGCGCGGCGATGACCCACAAGGGCAGCGCCGGATCGAAGCGCAGTTCGGTCATCGACCCACCTCCTCGGCCCGCAATCTTTCGAGCAATGCGGGCACATGCACCTGATCGGATTTATAATTTCCGGTCAGGACATACATCATCAGGTTGATTCCGAAGCGCAGGGCGGTCTCGCGCTGTTCCTCGCCTTGCCAGCCCTGGCCGATGGGGAATACCGGATAGCCGTCATCGTCGATGGCCCAGGCTTCGGCCCAGGAATTGCCGCCGATCACCACGGGCGTCACGCCGTCGTTCAGCCTGCGGAAGGGCGCATCCCCCGCGTCCTGCGCGATGGGCGCGGCCTCGACCCACAGGGTGCCGCCCTGCCAGCGGCCCGGAAATTCGTCCAGAAGATAGAAGGTGCGCGTCAGCACGTGGTCATCGGGGATCTGCGCCAGGGGCGGAATGTCCAGCGGTGCGGCCAGCCGCTGCAGCGCGTCCAACATGTCAGGTCCGCCGACACCCGACAGATCGCCGTCCCGCGTATCGAAGAGGATCATCCCGCCCGAACGCAGGAACGCGTTCAGCCGCAGATAAGCCTGCGGCGACGGTGCCGGCTGATCCGCCGTGACCGGCCAATAGAGGAAGACCAGCGGCGCAAGATCGTCGCGGTCCAGATCCACGGCGACAGGTTCCCCGGGCTCGACCGAGCTGCGCTGCCGCAGGGCCGCCGTCAGGCCGCGCAGTCCTTGAAGAGAGGTCGTGTCGATCCCGTCATCGCCGGTCTGGACATAGGCCAGCGCAACCTCCTGCGCGGCGCGGACGATCTCGGGGTTTAGGTCCTGCGCATGGGCCTCGGGCGCGGTCAGGAATGCCGCCAGCACCAGCGCGACGACCTTGCCACCCCGCGCGATCCAGGCCGAGCCTGCCGCATCCAGCGCCATCAGCAGCGCGGAGAGGGCGATCAGGAACGCGGCCAGCGGACGACCCTGCCCCCGATCCGCCGCCTCGACCGTCGCGCCGGGCCATTGGGCAGCCACCAGCGCGCGACCGGCGTTCAGCGCCTGCCTGCGCTCTCCGGCGGCATAGATGCCCGCGGGGCGCCCGAAGGCCGGTCCATCGGCCATCGCGCGATCCGCCACGGGCGCGACGCCCTCGGGGTCGTCAGCCACGCCGAACCCGTCGATGACCGAGGCTGCGGACCAGAAGCTGGGCCTCTCGGCGGTGGTATCGAGCTGTGAGGGTTGCGCCCGCGCCGTATCGACCAGCCGCCCCAGCATCTGCGGAAAGAGACCCGAGAGCGGCAGGTTCGACCAATCGGGATTGGCGGTGACGTGGAACAGCACGACCTGACCCTGCCCCAGCCGGCTGCGCGTCACCAGCGGCGTCGCATCGTCCAGCTGCGCAAGTACACGCTCGGCCAGGTCGGGGGCGGGCTGGGCCATCAGCTGCGCGCGGACCGTCACCTCGGATGGCGGCGTCAGGCCCGCGAAGGGACCTTCGGGCGGAAAGGCCGCGATGGCACGCGGCTCTCCCCAGCTGAGGGCGCCGCCGATGTCGCGACCGCCCTGCCGCATCGTCACGGGCAGCAGCGGCTCCTGCGCAAGACCGTCGAAGGCGGCCATGCGCGGCCCCGCGAACCGGATCAGCAGCCCGCCCGCATCGACCCATTCGGCAAGCTCTCCTATCTCGGCCAGCTGGACCTGATCGGCCAGGATCACCACGTCGGGCGCGGCGTCCAGCACGTCGCCCAAGGCACCCTCGACCAGATCGGCGTCGGGGGCCAGCGCCTCGCGGATATAGTGCATCTGGGACAGCAGTTCCTGCGCCTCGGCCTGGGCATCGGGCTGGCCGACCAGCGCGACCTTGCGCCGGCGCAGGCGGTCGTCGGTCAGCACGATGGCACCGGCATGGGACTGGCCGTCGATGACATAGCGCGTGATGCGGTTGCGCAGTTCGGGCTGAAGGTCGATGGGGATGATGCGGGCACCGTCGGGCTGCCTATCGCCCGGCGTCAGGCGTGCCAGTTCGCGTTGCAGGCCCTGCGGGTCGGGGCCGATGGCAAGAACTTCGGAATCCGAATTGTGCAGCAGAAGCGAGGGACCGCCATCTGCCCCGAGCGTCAGGCTGGGCGGCAATCCCGCAGGCGGCACGACCGTCACCGGACCGCGATCCGCCAGCGCGCGCAGCCAATCGGTACGGGTCGGATGATCCGCGCCATCGGTGATCCACAGGGTCTGGAGCCGGTCCAGGCCGGACAGGATCGCCGTCGGATCACCCGGCAGCGCGGTCGGCCACGAGGCGGGACGCGCCGCACGCAGCGCCGAAAGAAGGCTGTCGGCTGGCTGCAGGGTCAGGGGCTCGTCCCGGCCATCGGCCATCAGAAGGGCTGCGGGCCGCCCCTCGGCCGCGGCATCCGCCAAGGCGCGTTCCGCCCGCGCCTGCCGCCCCGACCAGTCGGGTGCCGCCTGCCAGCCCGCATCCATGACGACCAGCAGTGGCGCATCGCCGCGAACGGTCGCGACAGGGCGCCAGATGGGTGCGGCAAAGGCCAGGATCAGCGCCGCGATCGCGGCAAGGCGCATCAGCAGCAGCCACCAGGGCGTACGCCGCGCGACGGGCGAGTGATCGCGCAGCCCTTGCAGCAGCGCCACGCCCGGAAAGACGACGCGGCGCGGTGCGGGCGGCGTCGCGCGCAGGATCATCCACAGCACCGGCAGCGCGATCAGCGCGGTCAGAACCCATGGCGCGGCAAAGCCGAGCGGCCCCAGAAGCAGCATCAGCGCCCTCCGCCAAGCGCGGACCACAATGCGGCAAGCCGCGTGGCCGGATCTTCGTCGGTGACGTGGCAATCGCTCTGCCAACCGCGGCGGGCCGTCTGGTCGGCCAGCCATTCGCGCCGCTCGTTCAGGCGCGCAAGATACGCCTCGCGCAGCGATCCCGCATCGCGCGACAGGTGACGCTGTCCGCCTGCCATGTCACGGAAATCGACCGCGCCGTCGAAGGGGAAATGCGCCTCGTCGGGGTCGAGGATCTGCACGGCGATCCCCCGCACCCCCATCCCCGCCGCATGGTCCAGAAACCCCGGCAGCCAGTCCGGATCGGTCAGAAAGTCCGAGATCAGGATGACCCGCCCCTGCGGACGCAGCGCCGATGCCTGCGCCGCATCACCCGGGGCATCGGCCAGAAGCGCCTCGGCCATGCGGTCGGCCTGAAGTCGCCCGGCCCGCGCGGGCTGGCCCAGCAGGGCGACCTTCTCTCCTCCGCGCAGAAGCAGCATCGACAGCGCCAGCGCGATCAGCCGCGCGCGCTGCAGCTTGCTGTCGCGCCCGTCGCCGGCATAGCGCATCCCCTGCCCGCCCGAGATCCAGATCGCCGCGCTCTGGGCGGTCTGGGCCTCGCGGTCGCGCACGAATTCCGCGTCCGAGCGGGCCGAGCGGCGCCAGTCGATGGCCCGCAGCCCGTCGCCCGAAGATGCGGGGCGATATTGCCAGAAATCCTCGCCCGGACCGGCGCGGCGCAGGCCGTGGGCACCGGGCGCGACCATCGCGGCCAGCCTTTCAGCCGCAAGGATCAGCGCGGGCAGATGGCCCGAGGCGGCCTCGGCCTCGGCCCGCAGCTGCGGTGCATCCTGGACGATCGGTTGCCTCATGCCGCGTGACGGCCCCCGAAGCGGTCGTCGACCAGCTGCGCGATGATGCCGTCCACGCTGTCGCCCCGCGCCCGCGCCGCAAAGCTGAGCGCCATGCGATGCCGCAGGACCGGCGCCGCCATTGCGGCCACGTCCTCCACCGTCGGGGCAAAGCGCCCGTTCAGCACCGCACGCGCCCGCGTCACCAGCATCAGCGCCTGCGCGGCACGCGGCCCCGGACCCCACAGCAGCGCATCGCGTACGAAGCTTGCGGCCTCGGGGGCCTCGGGTCGACACAGCCGCACCAGGTCCAGGATCGCCTCGACCACGGTTTCGCCGACCGGCATCTGGCGGATCAGGCGCTGAGCCGCGATCAGCTCGTCGGGGGTGAAGGCCGCATGGGCCGCGCCTTGCTCGACGCCGGTGGTGGCCAGCAGGATCTCTCGTTCCGTGTCGCGATCCGGGTATCCGACATCGACCTGCAGCAGGAACCGGTCCAGCTGGGCCTCGGGCAGCGGATAGGTACCCTCCTGCTCGATCGGGTTCTGGGTGGCCAGCACGTGGAACGGCCGCCCGAGCGCGCGGTGCTGCCCGCTGACGGTCACCTCGCGTTCCTGCATCGCCTGAAGCAGCGCGGATTGCGTGCGGGGGCTGGCGCGGTTGATCTCGTCGGCCATCAGAAGCTGGGTGAAGACCGGCCCCTCGATGAAGCGGAAGGCGCGGCTGCCGTCGGGCATCGTGTCCAGCACCTCGGACCCCAGGATGTCGGCGGGCATCAGGTCCGGCGTGAACTGGATGCGCTGGCTGTCCAGCCCCATCACCGTCGCCAGCGTATCGACCAGCATCGTCTTGCCCAGGCCGGGCTGCCCGACCAGCAGCGCGTGTCCGCCGGACAGGATCGCGGCCAGCACCTGCTCGACCACGTCGTGCTGGCCGACGAAGCGACGCTCGACGCTGGTGCGGGCCGAAACCATTTTATCGGTCAAAGACTTGACTTCCTGCACCAGAATATCGTCCGACATCATGACAAGGTCCTTCCGCTGCTTTAGGAAGAGCATAGGGAACCAGAAGGGGGGCGACCAGATCGAATGCCCGATAACGGTGACAAAAGCGTGAGTGCCGAGGGCCTTGCCGCGGCTGCCAGCAAGGCGTCGAAGGGCGGGCTGCCCCCGGTGCATCTGTGGAACCCGCCCTATTGCGGCGAGATGGACATGCAGATCCGCGCCGACGGGACATGGTGGCACGAAGGCACGCCCATCGGCCGCCCCGCACTGGTCCGGCTGTTCGCCTCGATCCTGAAACGAGAGGATGACCGCTTCTTCCTGGTCACCCCCGTCGAGAAGGTCGGCATCACCGTCGAGGACGCGCCCTTCATCGCCGTCGATGCCGAGATCGCGCCCGACCGGATCGAGTTCACGACGAATATCGGCGACAGCGTCGTCGCGGATGCCGAAAACCCGATCATCCTGCGCGGCACCGATCACGAACCGCGCCCCTATGTGCATGTGCGTCGGGGTCTGGAGGCGCTCATCGACCGCAAGACGTTCTACCGCCTTGCCGCGGCGGCGCAGCCGGGGCCGGATGGCATGCTGGGCCTGCATTCGGGCGGCGCGTTCTTCCCGTTGGAGACGTGATGCCGCGTTTCGCCGCGAACCTGACGATGCTGTTCACCGAGATGCCCCTGCCCGCCCGCTTTGCCGCCGCGGCCGAGGCGGGCTTCACGGGCGCCGAGGTGTTGTTCCCCTATGACACCGCGGCGCCAGAACTGGCGCGCGCCTGCAAGGCCGCGGGGCTGGATTTCGTCCTGCTGAACGCGCCGCCCCCGAACTGGGCCGGAGGACCGCGCGGCTTCGCGGCGATCCCCGGCCTCGAAGAACGTTTCCGCCGCGACTTCGAACGCAGCCTGCGCGTCGCGCGGGCGCTGCAGGCGCGGCACATCCACATCATGGCCGGCAAGGCCGATGGCGACGACGCAATGGAGACCTTCGTCGCGAACCTGTCCTGGGCGGCCGAGCGTGCGCCCCATGCCAGCCTGACGATCGAGCCGATGAACCTGCAGGACAACCCGGGCTATTTCCTGCACGATTTCGACACCGCGATCGAGGTTCTGGACCGGATCGGGGCGCCCAATCTGGGCCTGCAGTTCGACAGCTATCACGCGCAGCGGATCACGGGCGACGGGTTGGCCGCGTGGCGGCGGCTTGCCCCCTATGTCCGTCATGTGCAGATCGGGCGTTCGGGCGACCGCCACGAACCGGTGGGCGGCGATTTCGACCACCCCGCCTTCTTCGAGGCGCTGGACGATCATGGCTACAAGGGGTGGGTCAGCGCGGAATACGTGCCGGAACGCAACACCGAAGCGGGTCTTGGGTGGCTGAACGCGGGCTGATCTGCACCGGATGCGGGAACCCCGCGCGATCCTGCGTCGTTTCGCCAGCAGATGTCAGAATGCCGCAGAGGGCGGCGACCCCGAAGAACCAGCAGGAGCCAAGCTTATGAATTCCATCATCTATATCGTCGGCCTCGTCGTGATCGTCCTGTTCATCCTGTCCTTTCTGGGCCTTCGCTGAACAGCGACCCTTCAGACGGCACTGCACAGAATACGGGCGCCCCGGTGGCGCCCGTTCGCATTTGTGACGTTTTCCGCAACACGTGGCGGCATTTCATTTGCGTACTGGTAATGGGGCCTCTTATCGGCTAGGGCCAGCCGCGAAGCGCAAGGAAGGCCCCTTATGGATATCCGCAACATCGCAATCATCGCCCACGTCGACCACGGCAAGACCACCCTGGTCGACCAGCTGTTGAAGCAATCCGGGGCGTTCCGCGAGAACCAGGCCGTGGCAGAACGCGCCATGGACAGCAACGACATCGAGCGCGAGCGTGGGATCACCATTCTCGCCAAGGCGACCTCGGTCGAATGGAAAGGCACGCGCATCAACATCGTCGACACGCCGGGCCACGCCGATTTCGGCGGCGAGGTCGAGCGCATCCTGTCGATGGTCGATGGCGTCTGCCTGCTGGTCGATGCCGCCGAAGGCCCGATGCCCCAGACGAAATTCGTGACCTCGAAGGCGCTGGCGCTTGGCCTGCGTCCCATCGTGGTGCTGAACAAGGTCGACAAGCCCGCCGCCGAACCCGAAGAGGCGCTGAACGACGTGTTCGACCTGTTCGCCAACCTCGGCGCCAGCGACGAGCAGCTGGACTTCCCCCATCTCTATGCCTCGGGCATCGGCGGGTGGTGCGATGACAGCCTGGAAGGTCCGCGCCAGGACATGTCGGCCCTGTTCGACCTGATCCTGAAGCATGTCGAACCGCCCAAGCAGGTCGAGAAGGCCGACGAGCCGTTCCAGATGCTGGCGACCACGCTTGGCGCCGACAACTTCCTGGGCCGCCTGCTGACCGGCCGTGTCGAGGCCGGCCGCGCCAAGGCCGGCGACACCGTCAAGGCGCTGTCGCGCGACGGCCAGCGGATCGAGCAGTTCCGCATCAGCAAGGTCCTGGCCTTCCGCGGCCTGACCCAGCAGCCCATCGACGAAGCCGTCGCCGGTGACATCGTCACGCTGGCAGGCATGGCCAAGGCGACCGTCGCCGACACCATCTGCGCCCCCGAGGTCGAGGCCGCGATCCCCTCGCAGCCGATCGATCCGCCCACCATCAGCGTCACCTTCGGCATCAACGACAGCCCGCTGGCCGGTCGCGACGGCAGCAAGGTCCAATCGCGCGTCATCCGCGAGCGCCTGATGAAAGAGGCCGAATCGAACGTCGCCATCAAGATCGAAGACACGCCCGGCGGCGAGGCCTTCGTCGTCTCGGGTCGTGGCGAATTGCAGATGGGCGTCCTGATCGAGAACATGCGCCGCGAGGGCTTCGAGCTGTCGATCAGCCGTCCGCGCGTGATCTTCGGCGAGGAGAACGGCGAGCGTATCGAACCGGTCGAGGAAGTCATCATCGACGTCGATGACGACTATACCGGCGTCGTGATCGAGAAGCTGACCGGCGACCGCAAGGGCGAGATGGTCGACATGCGCCCCGCAGGCGTCGGCAAGACCCGCATCGTGGCCCATGTGCCCTCGCGCGGCCTGATCGGCTATCACGGCGAATTCATGACCGACACGCGCGGCAACGGCGTGCTGAACCGCATCTTCCACGGCTGGACCCCCTTCAAGGGCGCCATCCAGGGCCGTCGCCAGGGCGTCCTGATCAGCATGGAGGACGGCGTGTCCGTCGCCTATGCGCTGTGGAACCTGGAAGATCGCGGCAAGATGTTCATCGGCTCGCAGGAGCAGGTGTACCAGGGCATGATCATCGGCGAGCACTCGCGCGACAACGACCTGGAAGTGAACCCGCTGAAGGGCAAGAAGCTGACCAACGTCCGCGCCTCGGGCACGGACGAGGCCGTCCGCCTTACGCCGCCGGTCCGCATGTCGCTGGAAGAGGCCATCGCCTATATCAACGACGACGAACTGGTCGAGGTGACGCCCAAGAACATCCGCCTGCGCAAGCGGTTCCTGGACCCGCACGAGCGCAAGCGCCAGGCGCGCAGCGACGCCTGATCGCGGGATAATAATTGCGGCCCGATCATTATCGGGCCGCAATTCCTGATCTGTCCATTTGGACAGATCGCACATTTTCACACATTCGTTATAATTTATTAATCGGGCCCCCGTGTCCCGGGAATTAATTATTGATAATTGCGCAACCGTCGGTTGAACTTTCCCAGGGTTTGCACACATATCGAAGCCTACTGTTTTTACGCGTTCCCTGTTCGACCAGTCGAAAATATGACCCCGTCAACAAGGTCTTGATGCGATGGACGTCCTGAATTCCTCCAAGTCCCCCCTGGGGCTGCATGAACGCGCGATCGAGGTTGCCCTCGATCTGCTCGACGACATGCAGTCGATCACGCCTGGCATCTCCGACGTGGCCGAGACGCTGGATTGCGACGAGGCTCGTCTGCGCAACCTTTTCGGGTCGGATAACGGGCTGCTGATCGCGGCGGTCGAACAGGCGCTGATCCTGCTGATCGACGCATGCACGAAATCGACGGTGCGGGTCGATCCCAACGATCCGGTCGCGCAGTTCACCGCGATCGGCGACGCCTACCTGGAATGGGCCGACGCCCATCGCGCGCAGTTCCGCCTGATGTCCGACGAAAGGCTGATGGCGGTCCTGAAGGAGCCGCGCCTGCGCCGCTACCTGGATGCGCTGGCCGAGCTGATGAAGCGCCTGCTGAAGCGCGCGCGCGACAACGGCCAGCTGCATCCCAAGGAAGATATCGACATGATGGTCCTGTCCTCGCGTTGCTTCGCCTATGGCATGGCGCGGATGATCGTGGACGGGCGGATGCAGGAATGGGCACCGGGGCATGATCCACTGGACATCGCCAAGGCCCTGACGCGCGACTTCGTCCGCCGCATGGCCAGAAGCAGCGTGCCGCAATCGGTCTAGGGATTAGGCCCTTTCGGACACGCTGCGCTTGAGGTATCCCCTTGACCAAACACGTTGGACGAGGGCGAAACTGATGAAGGCGAAGCCGTGACCGATTACATCATCAAGGATATCGCGCTGGCCGATTACGGCCGCAAGGAACTGGACATCGCGGAAACCGAGATGCCGGGCCTGATGGCGCTGCGTGCCGAATACGGCAACGAGAAACCGCTGAAGGGCGCCCGCATCGTGGGCAGCCTGCACATGACCATCCAGACCGCCGTCCTGATCGAGACGTTGGTCGATCTGGGCGCGGATGTGCGTTGGGCCTCGTGCAACATCTATTCGACGCAGGACCATGCGGCGGCGGCCATCGCGGCCTCGGGCGTGCCGGTCTTCGCAATCAAGGGTCAGTCCCTGGCCGAGCATTGGGACTACCTCGATCGCTCGTTCCAGTTCGAGGACGGTCCGAACCTGATCCTCGACGATGGAGGCGACGCCACGCTCTACGTGCTGCTGGGCGCACGCGCCGAGGCGGGCGAGGACATCATCCCGGTCCCGGAATCCGAGGAAGAGGAAGTCGTCAAGGCGCAGATCCTCAAGCGCATGGCGCAGTCGCCCGGCTGGTTCACCAAGACCCGCGACCAGATCCTGGGCGTGTCCGAGGAAACGACGACCGGCGTGCATCGCCTGTACGATCTGCAGAAGAACGGCCAGCTGCCCTTCCCCGCGATCAACGTCAACGACAGCGTCACCAAGTCGAAATTCGACAACAAGTACGGCTGCAAGGAATCGCTGGTCGACGGCATCCGCCGCGCGACCGACGTGATGATGGCCGGCAAGGTCGCCGTCGTCTGCGGCTATGGCGATGTCGGCAAAGGCAGCGCCGCCAGCCTTCAGGGCGCCGGCGCCCGCGTGAAGGTGACCGAGGTCGATCCGATCTGCGCCCTGCAGGCCGCGATGGACGGGTTCGAGGTCGTGACCCTGGAAGAGGTCGCGGGCACCGCCGACATCTTCGTCACCACCACCGGCAACCGCGACGTCATCCGCATCGAGCATATGCGCGAGATGAAGGACATGGCGATCGTCGGCAATATCGGCCATTTCGACAACGAGATCCAGGTCGCCAGCCTGCGCAACCACAAATGGACCAACGTCAAGGACCAGGTGGACATGATCGAGATGCCCTCGGGCAATCGCATCATCCTGCTGAGCCAGGGCCGCCTGCTGAACCTCGGGAACGCGACCGGGCACCCGTCCTTCGTGATGTCGGCAAGCTTCACCAACCAGGTTCTGGCGCAGATCGAGCTGTGGACCAAGGGTGACGAGTACAAGCCCGGCGTCTACATCCTGCCCAAGCACCTGGACGAGAAGGTCGCGATGCTGCACCTGGAAAAGGTCGGCGCGAAGCTGTCGAAGCTTTCGAAGGAACAGGCCGACTATATCGGCGTTACGCCCGAAGGCCCGTTCAAATCAGATCATTACCGGTACTGATACATATGACCGAATATTCGCTCTTCACCTCGGAATCCGTGACCGAGGGCCATCCCGACAAGATCGCAGACCAGATCAGCGACGCCATCCTCGACGCCATCCTGGCCGAGGATGCGCGCGCCCGCGTCGCCTGCGAGACCATGGTCAAGACCGGGGTGGCGATCATCTCGGGCGAGATCACGACCAGCGCATGGGTCGATCTGGAATCGATCGTGCGCGGCGTCATCAACGATATCGGCTATACCAGCAGCGATGTCGGCTTCGACGGCGCGACCTGCTCGGTCATCAACATCATCGGCAAGCAATCCCCCGAGATCAATATCGGCGTGGACCGCGAAAGCCTCGAGGAACAGGGCGCGGGCGATCAGGGGCTGATGTTCGGCTATGCCTCGGATGAAACCGACGTGCTGATGCCGGCGCCGATCACCTATGCGCACCGGCTGGTGGAACGTCAGTCCAAGATGCGCCGCGACGGCACGCTGTCCTGGCTGCGCCCCGATGCGAAATCGCAGGTCACGCTGCGCTATGGCGCCGATGGCCGCCCCGAGGGGATCGACGCGGTCGTGCTGTCCACGCAGCACAATCCCGATATCGGCCTGAACGACCTGCGCGAGGCGGTGATCGAGGAGATCATCAAGCCGGTTCTGCCCTCGGAATGGCTGTCTGCGGATACGAAGTACTTCATCAACCCCACCGGCAAGTTCGTCATCGGCGGTCCGGTCGGCGATTGCGGCCTGACAGGGCGCAAGATCATCGTCGACAGCTACGGCGGCATGGCCCGTCACGGTGGCGGCGCGTTCTCGGGCAAGGATCCGTCCAAGGTCGACCGCAGCGCCGCCTATGCGGGTCGTTGGGTTGCCAAGAACATCGTGGCTGCGGGCCTTGCCAGCCGCTGCGAGATCCAGGTCAGCTACGCCATCGGCGTGGCCGAACCGACCTCGATCAGCCTCAACTGCTTCGGCACGGAGACCGTCCCGGTCGACAAGATCGTCGCGGCCGTGCGCGAGGTGTTCGACCTGCGCCCCTTCGCGATCATCCGCGAACTGGACCTGCTGCATCCGATCTATCGCCCGACCGCCAGCTATGGCCATTTCGGGCGCGATCCCTATGCGCTGAACGGCGGGACCGCGTTCAGCTGGGAACGCACCGACAAGGCCGAGGCACTGAAGGCCGCGACCACCTGATACCGAAAGGCCGCCCCTTGGGGCGGCCTTTTCCGTTCAGCCGTACAGCTTCTTGGCGCGATCCTCGAACGCGCGGACGATGCGCGACATGGCCTCGGTAAAGACCACGCCGATCAGCCGCTGCAGGATCATGTTCTTGAACTCGAAATCGACGAAGAACTCGACATGGCAGCCCCCGTCCGGGCGGTCCACGAAGGTCCAGCCGCTGCGCATGTACTTGAACGGGCCGTCCAGATACTCGGTGTCGATTTTCAGCATGCCGTCCTGGTTTCGCGGCCACAGCACGACGCGACTGCCGAAGCGTTCGCGGAACACCTTGAAGCTGATGACCAGATCGGCCGCGATCTCGGTCGCGCCGTCGGGGCGTTCGTGGCGCGACCGGATGCGCGCCGCGCTGTTCCACGGCAGGAACTGGGGATAGCTTTCGATATCGGCCACCAGATCGAACATCTGCTGGGCGGTATAGGGAAGGTTGCGGCTGTCTTCGGTATGCGGCACGGGCGAGGCTCTTGAGTTTCGAGGCAGGCTCTGGTTCGTTTCCGGAAGCACTTAGCAGGCAGGGGCCGCGATGAACAACATGATCTGGCTTCTGCGCGCGGCGAAATGGGTTCGCAGGCCGCCAAGCGCAAGAATGGTCAAGCTGGTCTTCGGCATCATCGCAGCCGGACTGGCACTGCTGCTTCTGGAAAAGCTGGGATGGTGGCCCGAATGGGCCACGATGGACACGAAGCGCCCCCGCATCCCGCGCTGATCAGCGACGGGCCTTCACGCGGACGGGTTCGCGGCGCGGCAGCCCCAGATGGGCGGTGATACCGAAGGCGGTCAGCAGGCCGAAAAGGCCGAGGATCGTCGTCATGTCGCTCTCCTGTTCCTCTGTCAGACTTGGTTACGGCGTCCTGACCGAGAATGTGTCACATTGTCTCATATCGCCCGAGCGGAAGCCCTGAAGGAACCATGTCTGGCGCTGCTCGGCCGTTCCGTGGGTAAAACTGTCGGGCATCGGTGTGGTTCCGGCGCTGGACTGGATCACGTCATCGCCCACCGCATGGGCCGCCCCCAACGCCTCCTGGATATCGCCCTGCTCCAGCGTGCCGAAGCGGTCCTGCGCCCGGCGCGCCCACAGCCCGGCATAGCAGTCGGCCTGCAGCTCCGCCCGGACCGAGATCTGGTTGGCGCGCGTCTCGGACCCCTCGGAGCGGGCGCGGTTCACGGCGGACAGCACGCCCGTCAAATTCTGGACATGGTGCCCGACCTCGTGGGCGACGACATAGGCGGCGGCAAAATCGCCGCCCGCGTTCATCCGATCGCGCATCAGGTCGAAGAAATCGGTGTCGAGATAGATCTTGCGGTCGCCGGGGCAATAGAACGGGCCCATCGCCGATGATGCCCCGCCGCATGCCGACTGCACGACGCCGCTGAACAGCACCAGCGTCGGATCGGCATAGGCGATCCCGGCCTGTTCGGGCAGCGTGGTCGCCCAGATCTCCTCGGTATCGGCCAGCACGACCGAGACGAACTCGCCCCATTCCTGATCCTGGCGGTCCAAGGGCGCATTGCCGCCACCGCCCACGATCGGGCTGACGTCGATCCCGAAGAAATACCCGACCGCAAGGACGACCAGCATGCCGCCCAGACCCAGGCTGCCTGCCCGCGCCCCGCGCGCGCCGCGCCGATCCTCGATATTGCCGCTGCCGCGTCTGCCACGCCACTTCATCGCTGCGCCCTGCATAAATCCGATCAACGCACCATCACAGCCTTGCGACATGGGCGCAAGATGCTTGACCTTCGAAGGCCCAGACCGGATGCAGGACCAAATGTTACGAGGGATTGTTCATGCTGCGCAGGCTTTACGACTGGACGATGGGTCTTGCCGCCCACAGGCACGCCGACACGGCGCTGTTCTCGGTCAGCTTCATCGAAAGCTCGGTCTTTCCGATCCCGCCGGACGTGCTGATGATCCCGATGGTGCTGGCCAAGCGCGCACGCGCGTGGATCATCGCGGGGATCGCGACCCTGGGCTCGGTCCTGGGTGCGCTGCTGGGCTACTGGATCGGGGCGCTGCTGATGGACAGCATCGGCCAGTGGGTGCTGAACCTCTATGGCAAGCAGCATGCCTATGACACGCTGGCGGCGCAGTTTGCGGCGCATGGCGGCTGGGCGGTCCTGTTCGCGGCGCTGACGCCCTTCCCGTTCAAGGTCATCACGATCTTCTCGGGGGCGGTCGGTTTCTCGTTGCCGCTGTTCATCCTGACCTCGATCCTGGGGCGCGCGGGGCGCTTCTTCATCGTGGCGGGGCTTCTCTATCGCTTCGGCCCGCCGATCCGCGACTTCATCGAGCGGCGGCTGGGCCTTGTCTTCACCATCTTCATGCTCTGCCTGATCGGCGGCTTCGCAGCTCTGAGGTTCATGTGACCGGATATCGTCTCTCCATCCTTGCGGGCGCCGGATCGGCGCTTCTGCTGATCGCCGCGCTTGGCTTCCAGGCCGCCGGCTATGCCCCATGCGAATTGTGCATCCTGCAGCGCTGGCCGCATGTCGCGGCGGTGGCGGTCGCGGGCCTCGTGTGGCTGACGGGCCGCGTGCGCGCGCTGGCCGTGCTGGGCATGATCGCCGCCGGTGCTGCGATGGGCTTCGCCATCTTCCATGTCGGCGTCGAGATGCAGCTCTGGGACGGGCCGCAGCACTGCTCGGGCAGCGTGGGCGATTTCGCCCGCATGTCCACCAGCGACCTGATGGAGCGCCTGCAATCCGCCCCCGTCACCCGCTGCGACGAGGTTTCCTGGAGCTTCCTCGGCATCTCGATGGCCGGATGGAACGCGATCCTGTCGGCAGGGCTGGCCGCGATCTGGGCAACGGCTGCGATGCGCGGCGGTCGGGGGCGCTGAGAAGCCCCTGATTCCGCACGCGCGATTGCCCCGCGCGTCGTGCTCGGCTATACGGAACTTCGACTAGATCTTGAGGAAGACCCGTGGCCGACACCCCAGAAGACGATCTGCCCGAAACCCCTGAGAACGGCGAGGAAGGCGGGACCGAGACCCGCCTCGTGATGCATCACGACGGCCCCATGATCGACATCTCGTCCGAGATGCGCACGTCCTATCTGGACTATGCGATGTCGGTCATCGTCAGCCGCGCGATCCCCGATCTGCGCGACGGCCTGAAGCCGGTGCATCGCCGCATCCTCTATGCCATGAACGAGACCGGCAACACGGCCGACAAGGCGTATCGCAAGTCGGCCCGCCCGGTGGGCGACGTCATGGGCAAGTACCACCCCCACGGCGACAGCGCGATCTATGACGCGCTGGTCCGCATGGCGCAGGACTTCTCGATGTCGCTGCCGCTGCTGGACGGCCAGGGCAACTTCGGTTCGATGGACGGTGATCCCCCCGCCGCCATGCGCTACACCGAGGTGCGCATGGACAAGCCCGCGAACTTCCTGCTGATGGATATCGACAAGGAAACCGTCGATTTCCAGGACAACTATGACGGCAAGGACCGCGAACCGACCGTCCTGCCCGCGCGCTTCCCCAACATGCTGGTCAACGGCGCGGGCGGCATCGCGGTCGGCATGGCCACGAACATCCCGCCCCACAACCTGGGCGAGGTCGTGGACGCCACGCTGGAACTGATCGCCGATCCCGACCTGCCGACCGAGCGCATCCTCGAGATCATCCCCGGGCCGGACTTTCCGACCGGCGGCCTGATCCTGGGCCGTTCGGGCGCGCGCAAGGCCTATCTGGAAGGGCGCGGCAGCGTCATGGTCCGCGCCAAGCACCATATCGAGGAGCCGCGCAAGGACCGCTTCGCCATCGTGCTGGACGAGATCCCCTACCAGGTGAACAAGGCCAGCCTGATCGAGAAGATCGCCGAGCTTGCGAAGGAGAAGAAGGTCGAGGGCATCTCCTCGGTCCAGGACGAATCCGACCGCACGGGCATCCGCGTCGTGATCGAGCTGAAGCGCGACGCGACGCCCGATGTCGTGCTGAACCAGCTGTTCCGCTTCACGCAGATGCAGACCAGCTTCGGCTGCAACATGCTGGCGCTGAACGGCGGCCGCCCCGAGCAGCTGAAGCTGCGCGAGTTCCTGACCCACTTCATCAGCTTCCGCGAGGAAGTCGTCGCCCGCCGCACCGCGTTCGAGCTGCGCAAGGCGCGCGAGCGCAGCCATGTCCTGTGCGGCCTGGCCGTCGCCGTCAGCAATGTCGACGAGGTCGTGGCCACCATCCGCAGCAGTGCCGACGCAGCCGAGGCCCGCACCCGGCTGATGGAACGTCGCTGGCCCGCCCACGACATCGCGGAATACCTGCGCCTGATCGACGACCCGCTGCACCCGGTCAACGATGACGGCACCTACAACCTGTCGGAAACGCAGGCCCGCGCCATCCTGGAGCTGCGCCTGCAGCGCCTGACCCAGATCGGCGTCAAGGAAGTCACCGACGAGCTGCAATCCCTGGCCGAGGCGATCCGCGAATATCTTGCGATCCTCGCGTCGCGCGACCGGATCATGGGCATCATCTGCGACGAGCTTCGCGAGGTGAAGGAGCTGTTCGCCGTTCCGCGCCGCACCGAGATCACCGAGTGGTCCGGCGACATGATGGACGAGGACCTGATCGAGCGCGAGGAGATGGTCGTCACCATCACCTCGGGCGGCTATATCAAGCGGACCGCGCTGGCCGAGTTCCGCGCGCAACGGCGCGGCGGCAAGGGCCTCTCCAGCATGGCCACCAAGGAGGACGACGTCGTCACGACGCTGTTCGTCGCCAACACGCACACGGAACTGCTGTTCTTCACGACCGACGGCATGGTATATCGCCTCAAGACCTGGCGCCTGCCGCTTGGCGGCCGGACCGCTCGCGGCAAGGCCATCGTGAACATCCTGCCGATCGACGGCGGTGTCAGCATCGCGGCGCTGATGCCCGTCGACGCCCCCGAGACCGAGTGGGAGAATTACCAGGCCGTCTTCGCCACGTCCGAAGGCGATGTCCGCCGCAACGCGCTGTCGGATTTCACCAACGTGAAATCCAACGGCAAGATCGCGATGAAGCTGCCCGAGGGCGTCAGCCTGATCGGTGTCCGCATGGCCACCGAAGAAGACGACGTGATGCTGATGACCGCGGCAGGGCGCGCCATCCGCTTCCCCACCACCGCGGTCCGCGTCTTCAAGGGCCGCGACAGCACCGGGGTCCGCGGCATCCGCCTGGCCGAGGGCGACGAGGTCGTCAGCATGTCGGTCATCCGCCACTTCGAGGCCGAGCCCTCGGAACGCGCCGCCTATCTGAAGATGCGCCGCGCGGTCGCGGGTGCGCTGGATGACGGAGCCGAACCCGACGAGGACGAGGACGCCGCCCCCGAGGGCCAGATCAGCCAGGAACGCTATGCCGAGATGTCGGCCGCCGAGGACATGATCCTGACCATCACCGCCAAGGGTGCGGGCAAGATCAGCAGCAGCCACGACTATCCCGTGCGCGGTCGCGGCGGTCAGGGCGTCATGGGGATGGACAAGGCCATGCGCGGCGGCGCGCTGGTCGCCAGCTTCCCCGTCGATCCCGACGACCAGATCATGCTTGCGACCTCGACCGGGCAGTCGATCCGCGTTCCGGTGGATGGCATCAGCTTCCGCTCGCGCAGCGCGGGCGGTGTGCGGGTCTTCAACACCGCGCAGGGCGAATATGTCGTCTCGGTCGCGCGGATCGCGGAACAGGGCGTCACCGATCCCCTTGTCGACGAGGCCGACGAGACCGAGGACTGATACAATCACCCGATCCCGAACACCGGGATCGGGTTTTTCAATGAACGAGGGCCGCATTGGAGCATTCTAACGAAACCGTCCTGCGCGAACGCCTGCAGACGGGTTTTCTTGGCCTCATCGCCTTTTCGCTGCTGCTGATCATGCTGGTGCAGGCGCGGTTCATCCTGATCTCGCTTGCCATCGCGATCATCCTCTTCTCGCTGACATCGGACGCGATCCACGCGATCTCGACCCGGCTGAAGGTCGCGAAATGGCTGGCGACGACGCTGGCGCTGATCGGGATCGCGCTCGGGCTTCTGTGGGTCTCGACCACCATCGTGGCGCAGGTCAACGAGATCGTCTTCATCGCGATCACCTATGCCGAGCAGGCGCAGGCCGCCCTGCCCGCCCTGACCGAGCGTCTGGGCCCCGAGGCGCAGGAACGCATCATGACGGCGCTGACGAATTTCAACATCACGGGCTGGATCCGGTCGCTTGCGGGTCAGGCATCGGGCATCCTGTCGGGCAGCGTCCTCGTGATCCTGTTCGTGGGCTTCATGTTCGCCGAACAGGTCTGGTTCCCCGTCAAGATGGAGCGTCTGACCGGCGACAGCGTCAAGGCCGTGCAGGCGCGCCGCATCATCGCCTCGATCATGCATCGGGTGAACCGCTACCTGGTGGTCAAGACCGGCGTCAGCGCGGTCACGGCGGGCATCGTCTGGCTGATCTTCCGCACCATGGGGCTGGAGCTGGCGACGGCGGTGGCGATCCTGACCTTCATCCTGAACTTCATCCCCTCGGTCGGGTCGATCGTGGCCACGGTCATCGCGATCATCCTGGCCTTCGTGCTGTCGGGCGACACCACCGTGACGCTGGCCATCGCCGTCCTGTGCTCGGCCACGCAGTTCCTGATCGGCAACGTGCTGGATCCGATGCTGCTGGGCCAGACGCTGCGCCTGTCCAGCTTCGGGATCATCCTGTCGCTGGCCTTCTGGGGTGCGGTCTGGGGCGTGCCGGGCATGTTCCTGGCGGTCCCGATCATGGTGGCGCTGATGATCGTCTGTGCCCATATCCCCTGGCTGCGCACGGTCGCGGTGCTGCTGTCACGCGAGGGGCTGCCCGACGATGGCAGCGGGGACGAAGAAGCGACCCTCGCCAAGGCATGAAAAAAGGGCGCCCGATATGGGCGCCCTTCTTCGTTTCCCGGACCCCGAACCTACCGTCCGTCGCCATCCATGTCGTCGCTGTCGGGCAGCGACCGCGCGACCTCGGACAGCGCCTCGCTCTTGGCGGGCGGGGTCGAGGCGGCGGCGGGCTTCTGTTCGCCCTGCAGCGCCTCGGGGTTGCGCAGCCAGATGTCGCGCTGTGCGAACGGGATCTCGATCCCGGCCTCGGCGAAGCGGCGCACCACCTCGTGCAGCAGGTCCGACGTCACGCCAAGGCCCGTCCCCACATCGGCAAGGATCGCGCGGATCTCGAAGTCCAGCGAATCCGCGCCAAGGCCCCGGAACAGGACCGCGGGGGGCGGGTCGATGCTGACCAGCGGGTGATCCTCGACCACCTCGCGCAGGATGTTTTCCACCTTGCGGGTGTCGGTGCCATAGGCGACGCCGACCGGCACGATGATCCGGCCTACCTTGTTGTGGCGGGTCCAGTTGGTGACCGGCTGGCTGATCAGGTCGCTGTTCGGGACGATGACCTCGGTCTTGTCGAAGGTCTCGACCTGGGTCGACCGGACCGAAATGCGCTTGACGATGCCCTGCTGGCCACCCGCGCTGATCCAGTCGCCCACGCTGACCGGACGTTCGATCAGCAGGATGATGCCGGACACGAAGTTCGACACGATGTTCTGCAGACCGAAACCGATACCGACCGACAGCGCACCTGCGACGATGGCCAGCGACGACAGGTCGATCCCCGCCGAGGTGATCGCCATGATGGCCGCCAGCACGATGCCGACATAGCCCAGCCCCGACACGAGCGCGTTCTGGCCGCCCGCATCCAGCTTGGTCTTGGGCAGGATCGAGTTGCGGAACGCGCCCTGGATGCCCCGCGTGACGACATAGCCGATGGCGAAGACGATCAGGAAGGTCAGGATCGAACCCGGCGACAGCGTGATCCCGCCAAGCGAGATCCCCTCGCGGAAGGCGACCCAATACTCGGCCAGTTCCTCGCCCGAGGCGCCCCAGATCATCAGGAAGACCGGCACCGACAGGATGACCAGCGCGAAGCCGATCAGCAGCGGGGCCAGCCCGTCGCGCGCACCCTCGGCACCGCGCTGCAGCATGTTGAACAGGTCCGCGATGAAGTCCTGCAGCAGGATCAGCAGCGCGATCAGCGCCAGCGAATACAGCCAGGGCCAGACCATCAGGTTGCCGAAGTTCACGAAGCCCGCCGCGATGGCCACGACCGCAAGCGGCGCGACGATGCGCGTCAGCGACCCCGCCCATGCCACGATATAGTGGCGATAGCTGAGATCCTGGCTGCCGGAATCGCGCGGGATGCGGCGCAGGATGTTGCCAAGACGGAACATCACCAGCGCCGTGATCGTCACCACGACCAGGTGCCAGACGCCCGCTGCGCCATCGCTGAAGGCGACGGGGACGCGGCCCACCTGAACCTCGCCCTGCTCGTACAGGCCCGACAGCGGCAGCACCGCGCGGGACAGGATGAAGTGCAGCGCCATCAGCCCCGCCAGCGCATTGACCCAACGGCCCGCGCCAAGGCGTGCGTTCTCGGTCATCTGCAACGAGGTATAGGCGATGGCCTGACGCGGGAACATCGCGCGCGACAGCCAGATGCCGCCGAACAGGATGACCGCCGCGACCGGCAGCGCGTTCAGGAATGGCGTCGTCCAGGGACCGGGCAGCCCGGTCGCCTTGATCGCGCTGATCCCCAGATAGATGCCCAGCATTGGCAGCGCGATCTGCCCGAGCGAGACGACGAATGCCAGAACCGCACGCGAATAGTCCGAGGCCCGTGCCGACAGGCGGGACGGCAGGCTCTCGATCCAGTTGCGCCCAAGCGTCAGGATCAGGGCCGCCGCGACAAGATACAGCAGCACCTTCGGCAGGTTCGGGCGCAGGTCTTCCCACACCTCGTCCGAGGCGTCGCTGCCCGAAACCTCGCCGCCGACGCCCTCGATCAGGGCGACGCCGTCGGTCGCCGCATCCGCCCAGCTGGTGGGCAGCAGGGGCGATGGCGATTGCTTCGTCAGCTCCAGCGCGGCGCGTTCGCGCGTGATCTCGTCGATACGGGCGATGATCGCGCTGGCGCGGGATGCGGCCTCGTTGGCGGCGATGCGCGGCGCCTGCGCCTCGGACAGCTGTTCGTTCAGCTGTTCGCGGCGGTCGGCGACGCTGGCATCCTCGGTCTCGCCCTCGGCGGGTTCCGCGCCAAGCGCGTCGATCTGGTTGCGGATCATCGAGATCCGGTCGCCATTCACGTCCTCGGCGCGGTGCAACTGCTCGCGCCAATCGACCAGTTCATCGCGCAGCTTGCCCAGCTCGGCATTGGTCGCCTGCGGGTCCGATACGACCTGTTCGGCCTTCTCTGCGGTTTCGTTCCACTGTTCGTAATCCGGCGCCTGCCCTTGCTGTGCAAACGCCGGGACAGCGCAGACAGTCATGATGGCCAGTAGGATCGTGGCCAAGAAATGTCGCATGTGGTCCTTCAGCCTTCGAATACTTGCGGAAGATCGGGCGCACCGCGTTCCAGCCAATCGGGGACCGGCAGGCTCTTGGAGCGCAGGAATTCCGGGTTGAACAGCTTCGTCTGGTAACGCGTGCCGTAATCGCAAAGGATGGTGACGATCCGGTGGCCCGGACCCATTTCCCTTGCCATGCGGATCGCACCCGCGACGTTGATCCCCGACGAGCCGCCAAGGCACAGCCCCTCGTCCTTGAGCAGGTCGAAGACGATGGGCAGCGCCTCGGCATCGGGAATGCGCCAGCTGTAATCGGGGGTGAACCCTTCGAGGTTCGCGGTGATGCGCCCCTGCCCGATCCCCTCGGTGATCGAGCTGCCGGGGCTGTCGAACTCGCCCGTGGTATAGAAGGAATGCAGCGCGGCACCCTCGGGGTCGGCAAGGCCGATCTTGACGCCCTTGGGCTGCAGCGCCTCGGCGATGCCCGCCAGCGTGCCGCCAGAGCCGACCGCGCAGACGAAGCCATCGACCTTGCCCTCGGTCTGTTCCCAGATCTCGGGGCCGGTCGTTTCGACATGGGCCTGCCGGTTGGCGACATTGTCGAACTGGTTCGCCCAGATCGCGCCGTTCGGCTCGGTCCTTGCCAGTTCCTCGGCCAGGCGACCCGAATAGCGGACATAGTTGTTCGGATTGCGGTAAGGTGCCGCCGGAACCTCGACCAGGGTCGCGCCGGCCAGCCGCAGCATGTCCTTCTTCTCCTGGCTCTGGGTTTCGGGGATCACGATGACGCTGCGAAAGCCCATCGAGGCGCCGACAAGCGCCAGCCCGATGCCGGTATTGCCCGCGGTCCCTTCGACGATGGTGCCGCCCGGGCGCAGCTGGCCGCGCGCGATGGCATCCTTGATGATGAACAGCGCGGCGCGGTCCTTGACCGACTGGCCGGGATTCATGAACTCGGCCTTGCCGAGAATTTCGCAACCGGTTTCCTCGCTGGCGCGTCGCAGGCGGATCAACGGGGTGTTGCCGATGGCGTCGGCGAGGTCAGAGCAGATACGCATGGCGATACGGCATCCCTTCGTGATTGTTCGACATTTCGTTCCTAAACATGCGCGGCCCCAAGGGGCAAGGTCGCCAGCCCCCCGGGACCGAACGGATCAACCGGCGGCCAGTTCCCGCCGCAACCTGTCCACGCGGGCATCCAGCCATAGGGACAGGGTCGTCAGCGGACCATTGCTGATCTGCCCGCGATCCACCATGTCCGACAATTGTGCGCGCGGCATCAGGTGCCCGCGGATATCCTCGGATTCGGTTTCCAGGCCATGGACCCCGGCCACGCCGTCGTGAAGGTCGGCGATCCCGACATATTGATACAGGTATTCGCAGACCGCGCCGGGGCTGGGATAGTAGCTGAAGGCGGGAAACAGCCGATGCACGTCCAGCGCGGCTTCCTCCTGCGCCTCGCGCAGAATCGCGGCCTCGACCGTTTCGTCGCCATCGACGCGGCCCGCGATGGGCTCCAGCAGCCAGGGCTGCGGATCGCCGCGCAGCGCGGGGGCAAAGCGGAACTGCTCGATCACCAGAACGCGGTCGCGGACGGGGTCCCAGGGCAGCATGACGACCGCGTCCCCCATCAGGAACGCCTCTCGGGTCATGGTCCCGCTTTGGCCGCCGTCATGCAGGCGGTGGGTGATCTGCTGGCGCTCGCCGACGAAGAAGCCGACATAGGGCTGATCGCGCGTGATCACCGTGACCGCATCGGCGCCCCGTTCCGGCACGACGCCCTGCCCGGTCGGCGCAGTGGCCTGCGCGCGCAAGCGGCTGCTGCCCCAGATCGCCATCATCGGCAGGCGCCAGCGCAGGGTCGCGGCATCGACATGATCCGGCGCGGCAAGGATCTGCATCGCGATCTGCGCCGCAAGCGCGGGATCGGCCTGCGCGGGGGCCGGATCGGGATTGCCTGTTCCGGCGATGCCCATGACCCGGCGGCCCGCCACCTCGAACGACTGAAGCCCCATCACCAGGGCATAGCGTTCCAGCGCTGCATTCGGCGCGACCTCGATCCCCTGAACCTCGCCCCCATCGGCAAGGACCGGCCAGGCATCGGCATCGATGCCCGCCCGGCCCTGCGATACCAGATGCCCCGGAAGGGTCGCGCCCACGCCCCGAAGGCCAAGCGCCCCCAGCATTTCGGGCGCAGCAAGCACACCCAGCAGAATCGTCGTCAAAGCTCTCTCCCTCCGCTGCGCAGGGCAGCCGCCAGCCCCATGCGATAGGATGTCTGGCTGAATATCCTATCGAAGCCCGCGAACATCGCGCGGGCCAGCGCACGACCGCGATCGGACACGGCGAATTCGCCATAGGCGTCCAGATCCTCGTCCTCGACGGGGGCATAGGCGATCATGAAGAACCCTTCCAGCCATGCCGCCGCCTCGGCCTCGATCTGGGGCTGCTGTTCCCATGCATCGGCCAGCATCTGCCCCTCGTCGGGCGGCATGTCGTAACCGCCCCCCTCGGCAAAGCCCTGCGAGAACGCGACCGTCGCGTTCAACCCGCTTTCGACATTCGGCGTCACAAGGTCGGCATCGCGGATGATGCGCCGGATCGCGGCCGAACGCGCCCCGCCGCGCGTCAGGTCGCGCATGAACGCCTCGCGACCCTGATCCTCGATCCCCTCGGTCAGCATGGCCCGCCGCGCCGAAGCTTCGAGGTCCAGCAGCCTGCGTCCAAGGGCCGAGCGATAGAACCGCAGCCCAGCCTCGACCTGCGCCGCGTCAAGGCGTCCAAGCGCCCCTGACAGCCCCTCGCGGAACGCGTCCTCCAGTTCCTCGGGGTCGTGGATGCGGTGGACGATCTGCGGCCAGGGCTGCCCCGCCCCGGCGATCACGCCTTCGTCCTGCAGTCGCGTCGCCTCGGCCACGGCCTCGTCGCGGATGATCTCCATCAACTGGTCCATGCGCATGACCTGCCAAAGCTGGTCCGCGACCTGCCGTTCGGGGGCCTGGACCTGCGCCTGAACGGGCACACGTTCGGCGATGGCGGCGCCGGGCAGCAAGGCCGCCAGCACGAGAAGTCTGAGCATCCACAACGCCTTTCGAGAAAAAATTCATCGTCCTGCGTTTTTTTCGCCGATACCCCCTTGTGCTTCAACCCCCGTAACTTTAAACGCCGCTTCACCACACCAGAAAGCGCGGAGAGGTGCCGGAGTGGTCGAACGGGGCGGTCTCGAAAACCGTTGAGCCTTCACGGGTTCCGTGGGTTCGAATCCCACCCTCTCCGCCACTTTCTCGTGGTAAGCTTAACCCGAAAATCCAGCACGTTGCGCAGGGCGATCACTCGCCATATCCGCGTGTCAGCAGCGCATCCAGATGGATCAGCGCATCGGGCAAGGCCTCGCGCCAGAACGGCCAGTCATGGCCGCCGGGGCGCACGCGAAAGATGCCGGGCAGGCCCGAGCTTCGCGACGCCAGATGCATCTCGGTCGCGCCCTCGAGGAAGGGATCGTCCGCGCCCAGATCGATCAGGATACGCGGAATACGGGTGGGCGACGCGGTCGCAATCAGGGCATCGGGCGACAGGTCGCTCCACGTCCGGGTCAGGCGGGCATCTGCGGACAGATCCGCGCCCAGCACCCCCGCATATCGCGTCCGATAGGCATCGTCGCTCAGCGACAACAGCTGCGCATCGGTGCGAAACGCCGGGCTGAGCGCCGCGACACCCGCGAACATGCCCGGATTTCGCAGGTGATGCACGATCCCCGCAAGCCCGCCCATCGAGATGCCCAGGATCGCCCGCGCCTCGCCCGTCGCGATCGCGGGATAGCGCGCCTCGAGCGCCGGGATCATCTCGGTCAGGAACATCGTCTGCCAACGGACCTGCCCGTCGGCATCGTCGAGGAAATAGGTCGCGATCTCGTTCGCCTCGTCCCGGCGCCCATCCGGCGCGATGGCGATCAGGGGCCTAATGGTGCCGCTGGCGATCAGCGCGTCCAGCATCTGGTCGATCCCCGCCAGCGTGAACCAGTCCGAGGGCTGCCCGGTCCCGCCGCCATGCAGCAGCCAGACGACCGGGTAATCGCGCTTGTCCGTCCCGTATCCGGGCGGAAGATACAGCGAATATCCGACCGGGCGGCCCAGAACCTCGCTGCCGATGACATTCTGCATCCGCACCTCGGCGCCCGCAGCCGAAGACAGCAGCAGCCCGAGGCACAGGGTCAGGAAACGCAGCATCGTCGGATCTCCTCGGTCAGAACATCAGCTTGTAGGACAGGCTGACCGACCCGCCCAGAAGGCCAGGCCCCGGGCTTGGGCCGCGATTCCACGGCCATCGGTTCGCGCTGTAGTTCGAATAGTTCAGCGTCACGCGGTCGTTCAGCCGGTAGCTGGCGGTATAGCTGTAATCGGGGTTCCACGGCTTCTGCCGGTTCGCCGGATAGGCATAGAGCGTCAGCCCCACGCGCAGCTTGTCGGTCACGGACATCCCGCAACTGAGCGACCCGGAATCGTTGCCGGGGTTTGACAGGCCGATGCTGACGGAACAGGCGGCCTCTTTCTGGAAGGGAAGGTGCAGCGTGGGCAGCTTGTAGGACGCCCGCAGGCTGCCCTTCAGCAGCGACGAGACCAGATCGCTGCCCCCGCCGGAAAACCGTGCGCCATAGTTCGAATAGCTGAGGCCAAGCTTCTCGGTCACCCGCATGTTGACGGCATAGGTGAAGTCGGGGTCCCAGGGCGCCTGCTGCCCCGAGATCGGGAACCTGACCAGCGCCAGCGACAGCGAGACGCGGTCGTTCAGCCGGGCATTGCAGCCCAGGGTGACCCGCAGCTTGCCGAAGGCGTCGTCGAAATCGACATGGTCGGTATATTTCAGCCCCGCTCCGGTCGAGAGCGAGCATGACAGGCGATACCTCTCGGCTAGCGTCATCGGGCCGGGTTCGGGTGCAGGCGGCGCGGGCGCGACGGGGGCCGGAATGTCGATGGCGCGCGCGGTAACGGGCTGCGGTGCGGGGGGCGCAGGTTCCGGCGCGACGGGCTCGCACGCATCGGGATAGAACGGGTCGGGTTCCAGGCAATCCGCATCGGTCGGCAGAAGGTTGTTCTGCACTGGGTCGGGCGGGACGACCGCTTCGGGCTCGGGCTCTGCCACCGGCAGGACGTCCGGCAAGGGCGGCCCCTGCGGTTCGGGGGCCGGTTCGGGCTGCGGCGGCGGAGGTGGCGGCGTGCCCGTCCCGGCAAGGATCCATCGCGCCAGGTATTGCGCCACGCCAAGGCCGTCCACGTCATCGGGCGGCAAGGGAGGCTTCGGCGCGCCGATGGCAGGCACGATCAGGATGACGCCCGCATCGTTCGCGATCTCGCAGGCATCGCCCTTGCGGCAGGTCAGCATGTATTGCGCGAAGGGCCTGCCGTCGGCCGCGATGACGATGGCGGACCCGTCCGGGAACAGCCGGTAATCGAACCCGCCGATGCGCCCCGACTGAAAGCGCGACCAGCTGAAGACATTGGGCACGTCCTTCAGCACTTCGGTCGCGCCGGGCACGACATTCTCCGAGGTGTCCACGCTGCGGGGGCCGGGTGTGGCCTGCTGCCAGGCGGGCAGCGTGGCGGGGCGCAGCTCGGACGGCCAGACAAGGGGGTAATCCTGCGCGAAGGCCGGCGCGGCCGTGACGATCAGCGCCAGAAGCGCCCAGCCCGCCCTGTATCCGCGCCCGACCATGCCATCACTCCTGACACAGCTTGGCGTTCAGGGCGCGGATCGCACCTTCGATCGACAGCTCCGCGGCATTGGGGTCCAGCGCCTGCACCAGCGCCGTTCGCGTGCGCTGCCCCATCACCCCGTCATCTGGGCCGGGGTCCTGCCCCGCCTCGATCAGCAGGCGCTGAAGCGTCTGCACGGTCGAGGTGCCGGGCGTGATCAACTGCAATCTGCATTCGCGATCCGGCTGGACCGAAGGGCCCAGATCGACCAGCGCCGGGTCGGGCTGCGCCTCGGGCGCGGGAACGTCGCGCACCGCGGCGGGCCGCTCGGGATCGTCGTTCGGTGCGGGGGCCGTGGACGACGGCGCATTGGCCGCGCTTTCGATACCGGCGGCGGTCGCGATGCCCGCAACGGAGTCGATGGCGCGTTCGGGGTCGGTCACGCCCGCATCCTCGGGCAAACCCGCGATCCCGCGCGCGGTCGGGATCGCGAAATCGGCGGCCGCGACCTCCTGCCCCAGCAGGCAGCGCTGAAGGGCATCGGCAACCGGGATCGCCGCGTCGGGCGCTGCATCGCCGCTGCGGGTGCAGCCCCCATCGTTCCCGCACTCGATCGCGATCTGCCAGCTCGGCGCGTCCAGGCTGTCGGACAGCACCGCCGAAAGATCGCTTGCCAGCTGATAGGCGAAGCCCGCCACGCGCCCCTCTTGCCAGATACCGGGATAGCGGGCGGTCGGCACGTCCGAGGTGCGACGTTCGACATTGCTGGCCCCCGGCAGGGGGCGGTCGAAGTTCGGGCCGACGCAGGGCTCGGACAGCGCCGGTCCCGCCCAGACCAGCAGGATGGCGGCCGCCCGTCTCATGGTGCGACCCGGACCAGGGGGCCATGCGCCTTGAAGGCCAGCGCGACCAGGACGACGGCGTTGGTGTTGGCGGTGGTCGATCCGTTCACCGCGCCGGTTTCCTCGTATATCCCCTCGGGCCAGCCTTTGGCGGGGTCGGCGAATTCCTCGACCGCATCGACAAGGCGGGCGGTGTAATCGGTGCCGAACAGCGCGTCCCAGCCGAAGGCGGCCTTGGTCGCCAGCGTCCGGCGGCTGTCGATCCGTTCGCCCTGGAAGGTCATCACGGCCCAAGGCGCGCCCCCGCCCCAGACGGTCGAATAGGCGAAATAGGGCGCCTCGTGCAGGTGGCTCTCGGTCACGGCGGTCAGTTTGCCCGTCTCGGCAAAGCGCCCCTCTTGCGCGCGATAGATGGCGGTCGCGAACCGGTGGGAGCGGTCGTCGAAGCCGAATTCCAGCCCGTCGAACAGGTAAGGCTCGCTGACGACGAAGGCCGGGGTCGTGGCGCGGTGCAGGCGCGTGTCGACGGGGATGGGCTGCCCCTCGACCCGCTGGACCATCAGGTCCCCCGACACGTCATAGGCCCGGAAGACGTCGAAGCCGAACAGCATCATCGCCTTCGCGGCATATTGCTCGTAGCCGACACGGCCCTCCTGGTTGCGGCGGATGTTGCCGTCGCTGACATTGGTGCCGATCAGCTCTCCTCCATCCACCATCTGGTCCAGCTGCCAGCCGTTCATCAGCGCTTCGACCGCCGGGGCCAGTTCGGGATGGTTGCGCTGCACCAGACCCATCGTGCCGACGATCCGCGCCACGTCCAGCGCCGACCAGCCCAGCCCCAGTTCGACCGGCTGGTTGCCGTAATCGACCAGCTGCAGCGTGCGGGTGTGATAGGCCTTGTTGGGCAGCACGTCCTGGAACAGCCGCAGGTCGGACAGGCTGGCGATGGCGCGGTCCAGCCGGTCATGCGCCTCGGACCGGTCGATCAGGCCCAGCCGTTCCGCCGACAGGATCGCCACGACATAGGACCCCGTTTCCCACATCGTGGTCGAGGGATAGGCATGGACCGAATTCGCAAGCCCCGTCCCCTCGTCCACGTTGTTCTGGAAATAGGTCCAGGCGATGCGCGCATGCTCCATGTCGCGATCCGAGCTTTCACCACGGATCGCCAGCGGCAGCGGGTCGAGGTCGTCGAAGGGTTGCATCATGTCCGGTCCCGCACTCGCGTCGGGCTGCGGCTCGCCCAATGTCTCCAGCCACAGGACAAGCACCAGCCCCAGGATAAGCGCAAGGATCATCACGATATGCCCCCGTGCCCGAGCGAGATTGTCACGAAAGCTCATGCTGCGGCCTCCTTGGTGGCAGGCGGTTGCCAGAGCGCGGCGGCCACGATCCCGGCCATCGCCACGCAGTTGTTCAGCCCCCAAAGGGCATTGGTCACGACGCCGGTCAGCGTGTGGGGCGTCCCGCCGACGGCCAGCGCGCCCAGGCCCCACAGCACGCCCGCGCCGGTCAGCACCAGCACCGCAAGCTGCGGCCGGACAAGATGCAGGAACCGCCCCGACTGGCGGTCCTTGGGCGTGACGGGAAACGAGATCTTCTGCCCGCGCGCCACGGCCCAGATCGCCCGCAGCCCCACCGGAAAGAACGCGAGATAGCTGGCCTTGGCCGCATATCCCGCGATGCCCCAGGTGCCGACCATCATGCTCAGCTCCAGCAGGATCATGAAGGGGATCACATGCTCGAAGAAATCGTTGGAATAGGCCGAGACCGGCGCGATCCCCGTGAACAGGTAGATCGCGGGCGCGAACAGGAAGACCACGTTCCAGATCGCACCAAGATAGCTGTAGAAGGTCGCGCCGTACATCATGCGCTGCGGCAGGGTCAGGCCGCGCCGGAACAGCGAATTGTCGTTGAACATGATGTCCAGACTGCCGCCTGCATACTTGTATCGCTGGATGGTCCAGGTCAGCAGGTCCTGCGGCGACAGCATGCGGCTCTCGACATAGGGGTGCTGCCAGGACTTCCAGCCGCGTTCGCGGTCAGAATGAAGCACGATCGAGGTATAGATGTCCTCGGAGACGTGGAAGCGGTAGGGCGTCAGCACCTCGGCGGTGACGGCCTCGGTGCGGATCGCCTCGAGCAGCTCGGGCGAGACTCGGCGCTCGCGGCTCTCAAGCGTGATCTCCTCCTCGGCGGCGATGACGCGGCGCTCGACCGCCTCGCCGAAGCTGCGCAGCGCGGCCTCCATCACGGCCTCTCGGCGGTGGATCGACCCCGCCCCGCAGCAGAAGGCGGCGTTGACGCGGTTCCGGCGGCGCTGGATCACGTCATAGAACATCTGCGGGTCGTTCACGAAGGGATCGGCCCCGACGCGCATCCGCCCGAAGATGCGGCCCAGCCGACCGGGCAGCCTGCGACCTTCGGGCAGGTCGTAGAACCATTGCGGCGTCTGGACCCACGCCATCTTGGGATCGCGGAAATAGCCCAGGGTCCGCGACAGGATCGTCGGAAAGGGGCGCGTGTCGGCATCGCAGATCACGATCAGATCGCCCGAGGTCCGCTCCATCGCGTTGCGCAGGTTGCCGGCCTTGAAGCCCTCGTTCCCCTCGCGCGTGATATAGCCGACACCCTCCTGCCGGGCGACGGCTTCCATCTCGGGGCGCTTGCCGTCGTCCAGCACGTGGATGCGGATGTCGATGGGATGGGGATAGTCGATGGCCTTGGCATCGACGATGCCCAGCCGCACCAGCTCGGGTTCCTCGTTATAGGTCGCGAACAGCACATCGACCGTGATCGGGCGGTCCGGATCGGGGTTGTCGGGATCGATGTCGCGCACGGTTGCAGGTGCTTCGGGAACCCGCACCGGCTGGTCGCGCCACAGGTTGTAGACGAACAGCACGAGGCCCAGATAGGCGCAGGTCTCGGCCACGACCAGCGGGATCGCGAACCACAGCGCGTCGGGGTTCAGCGAATGGCCCCACCGCCAGATCACGTACCACGCGCCGACGAACAGCGTCAGCGTCGCAAGGAACTGCCACAGCATCTCTCGTGCCGCGGAATAGGGCAGCGGATCGGGCGGGCGGCGATCCTCGAATTCGCGGAAGTAATCGTCCATCACGCCTTCCCTTGCCGTTTCCAGGGCACCGGCCCCAGCCCGATCGTCCAGGCCAGCACGTCCGTCCGCTCGATCAAGCGCGAGACGCCGTAGGCCGCCGGCAGGACGCAGGCAAAGCGCAGCACCACCAGCAGCGCGGGCGACAGGACGCCCGCCAGCCCGGTCTTGACCACGACGATGTCGAAGATGTCGATGACCATCGGATGCACCAGGTAGATGCCGAAGGTGTATTTCGCCATGCGCGACCAGCCGGGGGACCAATCGGCATATTGCCGCCCCAGGAACAGGCTGAACATGAACAGCGGCATCAGGAAGTGACCGTAGTAATCCCAGCCCGTGCGCACGCCCCATTGCCCCGTCAGCAGGGCCGAGCCGAAGAACGGGAAGGTCGCAATATAGGCCATCGAGGCGAAATACAGCGCCCCCCGCCCGACCAGCTTGGATTCACCGCGCGGCAGCCCGTCCTGCCACAGCGAATACAGCGCGAAGGCCGCGAACCCGTAACCGACATAGCCCCAGACCTTGGTGATCCGGACAAGATAGTCGCGCGTCAGCGGCGCAAGATCCAGCGAGTAGAGGAAGGTCTGCACGTGATCCATCGCGCCGAGCGTCGCGAACAGCCCCACCCCCAGGATCGGGTATCGCATCGCCAGACGCATCACCGGATAGAACAGGAAGATCGCGAACAGTGTGGGCAGGAAGTGCATATGGTACTGCGACTTGCCCAGCAGGAAATAGGCGACCCAGGTCTTCACCTCGGATATCTGGTCCAGATAGCCGGGGGCGTAGCCGAAGGCATATGCCTTGACCAATCTGAACAGCCCGTAGAACAGCGTCCAGAAGGCGAAGGGAACCAGCAGCCGCGACGCCTGCGTGCCGATCGCCTCACGATAGGTCGGCCTGTGCCGATCGATCCGCAGCGCCATCAGGAACAGCGAGAAGAAGAAGAACATCTCGGAGCCCGAGAACTCGCCGAGCGAGCGAAGGAAGATCGGGACCACCCGCTCGCCCACGCTTGCATCCGGGAAGGGACGGCCCGCGAAATCGGTCGTGCTGTGGATCAGGACGACGCCCACCGCGGCCCAGACGCGGTTGGCATCGAACCAGACCATCCGTCCCCTTGCGCTCATGGTGCGGCCCATTCCGCGCGGCAGGCGGCAGGCAGGACGACGCGCGGTTCGGGCTTGGCGAATTCCTGTTCCTCGGGGCGGCACTCGGTCGCGGCGATGCCGTTCTCGCGGTCCAGCGGGCGGCAGTACTTGAACTCGTCCCACGGAACGGTCGGCTGGATATCCACGCCCGCCGCGCAGGCGCAGCAGGTGGCCTCGACCACCATCTTGTCGGGCAGGCACTTGTTCGCGCGGATGTCGGTCCCCGCATAGGCCGTGTCCCAATAGCTGGTATTGTCGTTCTGGAACCGCATGATCGGCCCCTGCGCCTTGTAAAGAAGGGCGGCCAGGATGATGCCGTTGTTATTCGCGGTCCGCAGCGGGATATAGCCGTTACCGTTCTCGTAGAGCCCCTCGTAGAAGCCGCCCTCGGGGTCGGACAGATCCGCCACCGTATCGAACAGCAGGTCGGTATAGGGCACGTCCCACAGCGCCCACATCCCCAGTGCCGCCTTGGATGCCACGGCGGCGCGGTCGGGCTGATAGACGTCGCTCGGGTCCAGCGTGTTCCAGGGATACCCGTCCGCGAAGATCGAATCGTAGACGAAATAGGGCTTGCCCTCGACCTGGTGTTCGGATCGGGCGGTGATGATGCCCGTCGCCTCGAAGCGGCGCTGCTGGACCAGGAAGATGCGATGGGCGAATTCCGCGCGCCAGCCCTGCGAGGCGACGCCCGGCCCGTCGGGATCGGGCACCGGCAGGTCCCAGCCCATCTCCAGCCCGTCCAGGAGATAGCTTTCGGTCAGGACGTAGTTCTGGTTGTGGAACACACGCGGATCGCGGCCGTCATAGGGCACGTCCACGTCATAGATGTTGGTGTATTTCAGCGGATGCGGGTCCAGCGCCCCGGTGACGTCGAAGCCCCACAGCGCAAAGCCCTTGGCGGCATATTCCTCGTATCCCAGCCGCCCTTCCTGGACATAGCGCGTCTGGTTGTCGCCGCCCACGATAGAGCCGAACAGCCGCCCGTCATCGGCGACGATGTTGCAATAGTTCCAGCGCATTGGCACGTTGTCCACGCCGTTCGCCAGATAGGGATAGCGTTCCTTGAGGATGCGCAGCCAGACAAGCATCCGCCCCATGTCCAGCACCGAGAACCCGACCTCGCCGGGCTGGTTGGCATAGTTCACCTTCTCGCCGGTCTGGGTGTTGTAGACCTTGTTCGGCGCCTCGCCGCGATAGAGGTCGAGATTGCGCAGCGTGCCGATCAGCTTGGTCGCGCGGCGGTCGAATTCGCGCTTGTCGATGATCCCCAGCTCGTGCGCCGCCACGAGGCCGCTGATATACGAGGCCGTGTCCCACAGCGTCGTCGAGGGATAGGAGCCGACCGCGTTCACGAGGCCCGTATCCTCCTGGTAGCTGTTCACGAAATATTGCCAGGCGGTGCGGGCCATCGCCATCTCGCGCTCGGTCAGGGCACCGTGGCGGCCGAAGAACTCGCCCTCTTGGGTAGGGCGCGACATCAGGAAATCGGTGCGCGACTGGCGGTTCGGATCGCGCAGCGCGGGCGGCAGCAGGTCGCCGACCGGCGTGTCGCCCGGAAAGAGCGGCGCGGTCACCGGCGCCGACGCCTCTTGCGAGCGGGCGGGGTCCGCTCCTTGGTCGATCACCAGTGCGCCCCCGATCAGGGCTGCCACCACTGCAAGACCGAGACGCCGCATGACCTATCCTCCTGCCGTTTCACCTTCCGGGCGGGTCAGCGCGTCCAGTTCTGCGCGCAGAAGCCGCGTTTCGGTCAGCGCCTCGTTGCGCCGCCCCTCGTCCATGCCCCCGGTACGGAAATCGTCCTGCAGAGCGCGATAGCTGTCGGCCAGCGTGACGCAGCCGATCGTGTCCAGAATGCCGATCAGCGAATGAAGCCCGCGGCGCGTCTCCTCTTCGGTCGCGGGCGCCTCGAGAAGGGCCAGGTTGCGTCCGATATCGTCCGATGCCGCGCGCAGCAGTTGGGGGACGACCATCGGGCCGACCTCGCCGCTCAGCTCCTCGATGCGGGATTGCAGTTCCTCGGGATGGGCAAAGCGGCGTTCAACCGGCTCGGGCGTGGCGACGGGCCTGCGGCGCAGCACGATCGCCGCCCCAAGCGCCAACGCGGTCGCCGCTGCCAGAAGGATCCAGATCATGCCCCCTCCTGCCTGTCGAAGGCCAGCCGCAGCAGGTTGCGGCCCTGCGCCGGAACGAACTCGACCCCGTCTGCGCAGTGAGAGATCAGCGACAGACCGCGGCCGCCTTCGGCCAGCGGATCGATCTGATCCAGATCCGCCACATCCTCGAACAGGTCGGCAGGGCTCTGGTCGCCCGCATCGACGATCTCGATCCGGACGCGCGCGGGTTCGACGGATGCGGCGATGCGGATCGTCTCGGGGGTGCCGCTGGCACGGGCGTGACGGATGGCATTGGTCAGCGCCTCGGCCACGGCAATCTCCAGCGCGGTCAGCTTGTCGGGGGTCAGCAGATCGGCCAGCGCCCGGCACAGATCGGGCAGCACGCGGTCCACCTCGGCCTCGTCGGGGCGGATATCCTCGACCCAGGCCATCAGGGACGCTCGCTCATGGCGGCAAGGGCTGCCGCGCGGCTGGGATAGATCGCGAAGACCTTGTCCATGCGCGTGATGCGGAACATCTTGTCCACGTTGCCCGTCAGGCTGCAGATCGCGATCTCGCCCCGGTTGCCGATCTTCTTGAGCACGCCCACCATCGCGCCCACCCCCGAGGAATCGACGAATTCGACGGCGGACATGTCGACCAGCAGCCGATCCTCGCCATTGCCCAGCAGCGCGATCAGCTCGTCCCTGAACGCCGTCGCATTCGCCGCCGTCAGCCGCTCCAGGCCGGGATCGACGACGCAGATTCCATTTTCGTGTCCGGGCAACGCCTTGATCATGGCTTGCTTCTCCTCTCGCAGACCAGCACGCTCAGGTCATCGTCAAGTGGGATGCCGTTGCGCCATTCTGTCAATGCCGCGAGCATTTTCGCGGGAATATTCGCAGGGGTTGTGGCCGATGCGACGACGACCTCGGCAATGCGGCTGTCGTCGAAGGCGGTGCCCGCAGCGTCCTCGGCCTCGTGCGCGCCATCCGACAGCAAGACCAGCGAGGAACCCTGCGGGAAGGCGACCGATGCGTTCTGGAAATCCATCTGCCCGATCAGCGCGACGGGAAAGCCGCCCTCGCCCACGGGCGTGATCGCGCCGTCGTCCGACACCAGCAGCGCCGGGGGATAGCCCGCCTGGCAATAGTGCAGCCGGTCCGTCGCGCGGCAGATGACCCCGCAGAACATGGTGAAATAATCCTGCCCGTCCGCATCGAAGAAACGTTCGTTCAGCCGGGCCACAAGCGCCGCCGGATCGGGCGATCCGGGCTGCGTGGCCACCTGGCTGCGGAAATAGTCGCTGGTCAGCAGATGCCCAAGCGAGACCGACAGGAGCGATGCGTTCACCCCGTGCCCGGCCACGTCGATCGCGTAGAAGCCGATCATCCCGTCGCCCAAGTCGTAATAGGCGAACATGTCCCCCGACAGGATGTTCGACGGCTGGAAGGCGGAATGGAACTGCGTGTCGCCCAGCTCGGCATGGGGCGCGGGCAGCAGCCGCTTCTGCGCGCGGGCGGCGATGCGGATGTCGTCCTCGATCCGCTGCTTGGCCTCGGCGATGGTGCGGTTGCGTTCGGCCAGCAGCTTCTCATGCGCCAGAAGGCGGGTCACGCTGCGGACGCGCGCGGTCAGGCTGGCGGCATCCAGCGGCTTGGCCATGAAATCGTCGACCCCGGCCTCGAGCGCGCGGTCGCGTTCGCCCCGCTGCCCGCTGCCGGTCACCATCAGGATGTGGACATAGGCCTCGGACCGATCGGCGCGGATCTGCCGGACGACCTCGTGGCCGTCGAGGCCCGGCATGTCCAGGTCGCAGATCAGCAGCTGCGCGCCGGTATTGCGCACCAGCGCCAGCGCCTCGACGCCGTCAGCGGCCTCGATCGGGATGAACCCCAGCTTGCGCAATATGGCCGAGGCATAGCTGCGCTGGAACGCGTCGTCATCGGCCACGACGACAAGCCAGCCGTGAACCTCTTCCCCCTGCATCGGTGTGCTGATCGGCATCGAATACCTCATCACGACCTCGTTACGGGTTCAGGGTAATCACTTTCGCGCCAAGCACAACCTGTGGTTTCAAGGGCTTCCTATTCGGCGCCCGTGATCCGGTCCAGCTGCCAGATGCTGCGCGAATAGGCGATCTCGGTCTGGTATTCGGGATCGCTGTCGAAGGGATAGACGACCCAGAGCGGCCCCTTGTCGCGCGGCGACAGGATCTCGCCGTCCTGCATGTAGGCGATGATGGGGGCGTCCTCGGTCACCTCGGCGACGGGGATCTCGACGGCATAGTCGTTGATCGCGGTCGCCATGACGCTGCCATCCTCGACACCCGCCTCGGCCAGCAGGGTCGCAAGCGCGACGCCCGTGAAGGTCACCTCGCCCTCGGTCCAGTTGGTCGAGGTGGTGAACTCGGTCACGGGAAGCTCTTGCAGGGCCTCCAGGTCGTAGTGATGGGTGTTTCCTCCGGCAGTGACCGTCAGAAGCACGTCCTGGGCCATGGCGGGCATTGCCATGGTCGCAAGGAATGCGGCGGCGATGACTTCGGTACGGGGTGACATGCAAGGGGCTCCGGCGATGTTGGTGGATATGCTGTCCAACATACCGCCAAAGCCCCCCGGCTTGCAGCGTGCAAGGGGCTAGGGCCCCTGTCCAAAAGGTCAGGCCCGGTGACGCGCGGGTCAGGTTTTGCTGACCGAAATCGCGACCGCGGACAGGACCGCCAGCCCGACCGAGATCGCGAACAGCGTGCCGAAACCCGCCTGCTGCGCGACCACGCCCGCGACGGTTCCCATGCCCATGCCCAGCATGCCGTCCATGCATTGGAACAGGGTGAAATCCACCCCGCCCTGCGCCTTGTCCGACCAGCGCATGAACTGCGCATAAAGCGCGGTGAACCCGAAGGACAGCATCGCCGACCCCGACAGAAGGCAGATCCCCGCCAGGACCATCACCGGCAGCGGTGCCCATGCAAGGACCGCCATCAGCGCGCCCTGCCCCGCAAGCGCCATCAGAAGCGTCGCGCGGATCCCGTTGCGCCGGACCGAGGCCCCGCCGACCAGCGCACCCAGCAGGCCAAGAACCAGGCTGCCGAACCCGCTGAGGATGCCGATGGTCGCCAGCGGCAGCCCCAGGTCGATCAGGAACGGGCCATACATCCCCATCGCGAATTTCTGCGCCAGCACGAAGCTTGCGGCCAGCGGCAGGCCCTTGCGGATCTCGGGGCGGGCGAAGGCACGGCGCAGGCTGGGGGCCGGGGCGGCCTCGGGCGCCGGGGGTGCGTTCCGGGCGGTCAGCGCGAACCAGCCCAGCAGCAGCGCCACCAGCGCCGCCAGCAGCCAAACCGAGTTTCGCCAGCCAGTCGCCGCCACCAGCACCAGGACCAGCCCGCCACCGATCGCGGACCCGACATAGGCGCCCCCGACCTGCGCCGCGTTGCCCCATCCCTGCTGATGGCGCGCCAGCGTGCCGACCGCGTGCCCGTCCACCGCGATATCCGCAGTGGCCGTCGCGATGGCGACCAGCATCAGGCAGGCCAGCACCGGCAGCAGCGGCACCAGCCCCAGCCAGCCGGTCAGGATCAGTCCCGCTACGGCCACGGTCCCGGTCGCCAGCACCACCTGCGGGGTGCGCGGAGCAAGGCCCGGCCTGATCCGCAAACGCTCGACCCGCGGGGCCCAGAGGAACTTCAGCGCCCAGGGCGCGATCAGCAGCGACAGCAGGCCGATCCGATCAAGCGGCAGCCCCTGGTCGCGCAGGACGGCCGGCAGGCCGCCCCATGTCAGCCCACCGATGACGCTCTGGGCAGCATAGGCCGCCCAGAGGCCCGACAGGACCCTCGTTCCTTCGCCCGGACGCATCAGAAGCGGCGGCTGATGCTGGCGGTCCAGGTGCGCCCCTCGTCGCGATAGCAATAGCCTGCGGTGCAGGTCTGCTTGTCCTGGTCGAACAGGTTCTTGACGTTCAGCTGCATCTCGACGCCCTCGGCCTGCGGCATCTCGTAGCTGACGGCCAGATCGACGAAGGTGCGGTCGTCGTTCTCGAAGCTGTTCTCGTCATCGCCGTAGCTGCTGCCGACATGACGCAGGCCCGCGCCCAGTCCCAGGCCCTGCATCGGTCCCGCCTGCACGTCGTATTTCGCCCAGACCGACAGGGTGTCGTTGGGGCTTGCCGACAGCTCGTTCCCGTCGGTTCCGGCGGCACCCTTCTCGATCGTGACCTTCTGGTGGGCATAGCTTGCCAGAAGCGACCAGCCATTCGACCAGCTGGCCTGCGCCTCGACCTCGAAGCCGCGGCTGTTCAGGTCCAGCTGGCGCTGGCGGTTCACGCCGGTCGACGCATCCAGCACCACGCCGTCGCGCTGGTCGATGTCGAACATCGCCGCCGAGAACAGCAGGTTCGTCCCCTCGGGGGCGTATTTCACGCCGATCTCGCGTTGGGTGGCCTGCGTGGCCTCGGCGGGGGTGCCGTTCTCGTCGTCGCCCACGGCATAGACGAAGCCCGTATTGGGCGAGAACGAGGTCGAGACGCTGCCATAGGCCATCACCCCGTTCCCGAATTCATAGCTCAGCGCGGCCCGACCCGAGCGACCGTTGTCGGTGCTGTCGGTCACGGTGCCATCATCGGCGGTCGAGCTGCTCTCGACCCGGTCGAAGCGCGCGCTGACGAATGCCTGCCAGCTGTTCCAGCTCAGCTGGTCGTGGACATAGATGCCCGCCTGCTCGGTCACCTGCGACCCGTCGAAGACCAGCGCCGCCGCCGCAGTTTCCGCAGCCGACACATAGCCGAGCGTCGCCGCGCTGTCGTAATCGGTGCGGCTGATGTCGATGCCCGCCAGCACCTCGTGATCGACGCCGCCTGTCGCGACGGTCCAGCGGATACCGCTGTCCAGGGTCTGGGTCTCGACCTCTTCGCGGTAATGGCCCCAATACCGCGCCAGCGCGTCGCCCGAGGCATAGTAACCGCTGTATTCCAGATCCGCCGCGACGCGGGCCGCACGGAAGCTCTGGCGGAGGGTCAGGTCGGGCGTCAGGTCGTGTTCGACCTCGTAGCCGATGCGCCACTGGTCCTGGTCGAAGTCGTTATAGTCGGGATCCCCGTTGTAGATCCGCGACGCCACGCCATAGGACGGGTTGTAGAAAGCCGCCGTGCCGCCCGTGGTCGAGGTCGAATACTCGGCCAGGATCGTCGCGCGGGTGAAGCCGTTATCCCAGCTGAGCGCGGGGGCAAGATAGGTCTTGTCGTCCTTGTAGCCCGCCAGATCGCTATTCGCATCGCGATGCAGCCCCGTCAGGCGATAGCTGAAATCGCTGCCTTCGGAAACGGGGCCGGACCAGTCCGCCGCGATCTCGGCGCGGTCGTTCGCGCCGGTCGTCGCGCGGATCTCGCGATAGGTTTCGTCCTTGGGGCGCTTGGTCACGAGGTTCACGATTCCGCCCGGTCCGCTGACACCATAGAGCGACGAGTTCGGCCCCTTCAGCACCGCCACGCCTTCCAGTCCGTAGGGCTCCGTCTTGAACCACGCCGTCGGAGAGTTGACCTGCTGCAGCCCGTCGCGGAAGAACCCGTTATAGCTGGTCGGGAAGCCGCGCAGGAAGAACGCGTCGAAGCGGTTGTCGAAGCCGTAATTGTTCGGGTTCGCCCCGGCGGTATAGCTCAGCGCCTCGTTCAGGAAACGCGGCGCCTGATCCTCGACCTGGTCCTGCGTGATGATCGACACGGCCTGCGGGATGCGGGCGACGGGCGTATCCAGTCGGGTCGCCTGCCGGCTGCTGATCGCGACATAGCCGTCCTGGACCAGCGTGGTGTTGCTTTCGGCCTCAAGCGTGATGCCGTCCAGCATGTAGGGGGCGTCCTGCGCCGATGCGGCGATCGCGGCGCAATTCGCCAGCAGGAATGCGATCAGGGGTCGTTTCATGGGGCCATCCTTCGATGCGGGGCTTACCGGAAGACAGGCGCGACCGCCCCGCGAAGCGCCGTTCGCGGGTGGGGTTCTGGCTGCCCTCGGGGCTGATTGGTGACGGATAACTGATCGAATCTATCGGAATTGTCAATTGTCCGACCGAAAGACTATGCTATAGCTGCCGAAAGAGACAGGGGCAGCCATGGCACATCTTCGCACTTACCGCAGCACGGGCCTGATCGCGCAATCATCGGGTGCCGCGATCGCCGCATTGAAGGCCCGCGCCGCCGCGTGGGATGTGCCGCTGACCGAGACGCATGAGGAACTGACCATGTCGGTCTGGGGCTGCGAACTGCGCCTCGTGCCGCATGTGGACGGCATGTCGGTCGACCTGTCCGCCCCCGAGGAAAGGCTGATCGGCAACCTGCGTGACAGCGCGACCGAGATCTTCGCCGAGGTCGGGCTGGACATCGCCTGGGATCGCGTCGATGCCGGCGCGCTGGCGCCCGGCCTGTCGCTGATGCGCGTCCTGCGCGTGACGCGCCCCAGCCCCGGCTTCGTCCGGGTCCGCATCGCCGCGCCGGATGCCGCGCGCTTTACCGAGGGCTCGATGCATTTCCGCCTGCTGCTGCCCCCCAAGGGGCGAGAGCCCGTATGGCCCCGCGTCCAGCCGACCGGGCGCGTCGGATGGCCCGAAGGTCCCGACAGCCTGCACCGCGCGGTCTATACCGTGGCGGATCACGGGCCGGGATGGCTGGATTTCGACATCTTCCGCCATGATCGCAGCCCGACCTGCGACTGGGTGAACGGCGACCCGACCGGACAGACCGTCGCGATCATTGGCCCCGGCGGAGGCGGCATTCCCACCGCCGCACGCGTGCACCTGTTCGGGGACCAGACCGCCCTGCCCGCCATCCGCCGCATCCTGTCCGAGGCACCGGGCCAGGTGACCGCGACCATCCGCTGCGCCAGCGCCGATCTGGGCGACACGGCCAGCGACCCGCGCGTGGCGGTTTCGGACGATCTGACCGCCGCGCTGTCCACCACGGCCATCGCGCCAACCGAGTTCGTCTGGTTCGCCGCCAGCGCCGACGAGGCCCGCGCCGCGCGCAAGCACCTGCAATCGCGCGGGCATGACAAGAAGGACATGACGGTCGCCGCCTACTGGTCCTGAAACCGCCGCCAAGTCATGCATTTGACGAAACCCTGCCATGCAAGCGCCTAAAATTTCGCGGATGCGGTTTCTGGCGCAGTTTTGTTCCGCTAGGGCGTGGGTCCGATTTGCGGGAGCCTTCCCGCGGCTACAACTTGGACGAATGACATGACCGACGCTTCCTCGACCGGGGGCATGGCCGAGCCTTCGGCAGCCCCGACCCCATTGAACAAGCCGAGCAGGGTCCTGCTGGCCAGCCTGATCGGCACGACGATCGAGTTCTTCGATTTCTACGTCTATGCCACCGCGGCCGTGCTGGTCTTCCCCGCGCTGTTCTTCCCGGGCGAGGATCCGACGACCGCGCTGCTGGCCTCCTTCGCCACCTTCTCGATCGCGTTCTTCGCGCGTCCCCTGGGCGCGGTGGTCTTCGGCCATTTCGGCGACCGCGTGGGCCGCAAGGCGACGCTGGTGGCCGCGCTGCTGACCATGGGCATCTCCACCGTCATCATCGGCCTTCTGCCGACCTACAGCCAGATCGGCGTGCTGGCGCCGCTGCTGCTGGCGCTGTGCCGCTTCGGTCAGGGCTTCGGCCTTGGCGGCGAATGGGGCGGCGCGGTGCTGATCGCGACCGAGAACGCCCCTCCGGGCAAGCGCAGCTGGTACGGCATGTTCCCGCAGCTGGGCGCGCCTGTCGGGCTGTTCCTGTCCTCGGGGATGTTCCTGCTGCTGCTGACCTTCATGTCGCGCGAGGATCTGCTGGCATGGGGCTGGCGCGTGCCGTTCCTGTTCTCGATCGTGCTGATCGCGGTCGGCCTGTGGGTCCGCCTGTCGCTTGCTGAAACCAAGGCCTTCCAGAAGGCCATCGACAGCCATGACCGCGTGTCCGTGCCCTTCGTCGAGGTGTTCCGCAACCACAAGCGCAGCCTGTTCCTGGGCACCTTCGTCGCGCTTGCGACCTTCGTGCTGTTCTATATCGGCTCGGCCTATCTGCTGTCCTACAACGTCAAGGTGCTGGAGATGACCCTGCCCGAGGCGCTGGAGGTGCAGGTCTGGGGTGCCGTCGTCTTCGGCGCGCTGATCCCCTTCGCAGGCAAGATCGCCGACCGCTGGAGCCGCCGGAACCTGCTGATCCTGGTCACGATCCTGATCGGCGCGTTCTCGTTCGCGCTGGACCCGCTGCTGTCGGGCAGCCGCGCGGGCGTCTTCACCTTCGTCACCATCGGCATGGCGCTGATGGGCGTCACCTATGGCGTGATCGGCGCCGCGCTGGCCGCGCCCTTCCCGACGCATGTGCGCTATACCGGCTCGTCGCTGGCCTTCAACTTCGCGGGCATCGTCGGCGCATCGCTGGCGCCCTATATCGCGACCTGGCTGCAGGCGACCTACGGGATGGCCTATGTTGGCTACTACGTCCTCGTGGCGGCCGTGATCTCGTTGATCTGCATCCTGGCCTCGGGCCGGAACGAGGTCTGACGAACGCGCGCCCAGCCGGTTCCGCACCGGCAGGGCGCATCCTTATTGGCCCGCCGCGGCAACGGTCGGGCGCATCGCACGGCTGCCGAAGAACAGCCCCGAGGCCGCCAGCGACGGCACCAGCAGCCCCATCGCCATCGGCATGGCAGACCCGCTGCCCCCAAGCGCCACCAGCGAGGACACGGCAAACGCGATGGCGAACTGGATCGCGCCCAGCAGGGCCGAGCCGATCCCCGCGCGGTCATGCGCGACCTCCATCGCCATGGACATGGCATTCGCCGACAGCAGTCCGACCATCCCGATCGCGATCCACAGCGGAGCCACGAACAGCCACATCTGCGACGTTCCCGACATCGCGACCAGCACGGCAGACGCCGCGACAAAGACCGGCAGGCCCCGCGACAGGATGCGCGCGGGCGAATGCCTGCGCAGCAGGATCGTGTTCACGCGACCGAAGACGACAAGCGCGGCGGCGATCAGCGCGAAGATCAGGCCGAAGGACAGCGTGTCCTGCCCGAACCGACCCTGGAACACGCCCGAGGATCCGGTGATGAAGGCAAACATCCCGCCCTGCACGAAGCCCGCGACCAGCGTCATCGACAGGAACGACCCCCGCCCCAGCAGGCGTGCCGCGCTGGCGGCACCGTCACGGAACGGGCGGGGCTGACGCTCGGGCGCGGGCAGCGTCTCGGGCAGGACCAGCAGCGTCAGGACCAGTGCGACGGCACTGACCGCCGCCATCGCCACGAAGATCGAGCGCCAGCCGAATGCCTGAAGCAGCAGGCTGCCAAAGGTCGGCGACACGATCGGACCGACCGTCAGCAGCATGACCAGGACCGTCATCACCTGTGCCGCCTGCTGGCCGCTATACAGATCCTTGACCACCGCGCGACCCACGACCATGCCTGCGCTGGCACCGATCGCCTGAAGGAACCGCAGCGCGTTGAAGCTGGCGATATCGTCCATCATCGGCAGCAGGACCGAGGTCGCAAGGAACAGCACCGTCCCCGCCAGCAGCGGAAGCCGGCGCCCGAACCCGTCCGCCAGCGGTCCGATCAGCAACTGTCCGACGCAGAGGCCAAGGAAGAAGATCGACAGGGACAGCTCGGCCCCCGCATGGTCGGTCGCCATCGAATCCGCCAGATCTCCGATGGCCGACAGGTACATGTCCGTTGCCAGTGGCGGAAACAGCGACAGCAGCCCCAGGGTTGCGGTTATCGCCGCCGCATGTTTCGAGGAGAGTTGGATTTGAGGCATATGGCGTTCCTTGTCTTGCATAATGGACTTCAGTCCATTTGCAATTAGTGGACGGAAGTCCATATATCAAGAATGGCCAAGGCAGGAGGACAGGATGACCGACAAGACACGCAGAACGGGCCGCCCGCCCAATGCCGAGGCGGGCGAGGCGCTGAAGGCTGCCGCGCTGCGGCTGGTCAGGGAACAGGGTTATGACGGGGTGTCCATCTCGGCCATCGCGACGGCTGCGGGGGTCGCGCGGCAGACGCTGTACAACCGTTGGGCCACCAAGGCCGATCTCGTCCTGGAAGCCGTGTTCGAAGAGACGGCAAGATACGCCGACAGACCGGCCCCCGATCCGCAGGCCCCCGTCGCCGATCAGCTGCGGGTCTTCCTGACCGGCGTCTTTGCGCATCTGGGTCGCGACGGCGACACGCTGCGCGCCCTGATCGCCGCCGCCCAGCAGGATGCCTCGTTCGGCGAGGCCTTCCGCACCCGCTTCGTCCAGCCGCGAGAGGAGATGGTGACCGAGATCCTGAGCCGCGCAAGCGAACGCGGCGAGCTGCCCGAAGGCCGCTCACCCCGCCTGATGTCCGAATTCATCCACGGCGCGTTCTGGTACCGTCTGCTGAACGGCCAGCCCGTCGATGACGCGCTGGCGCAAGAGATCACGGACGCGGTCTTCGCCTGATCTCCGTCATCCGCATTTCGAGTGGCCGCAGGACGGGCAGGTCATGCAGCCCTCGACCATGCGCATGCCGAATTCTCCGCAGGCCGGACATGCGGGACCGCGCGGGGCCTCGCCCACGGCCATCACCTCGGATTGCGGGTCGGATTTGAGGCCCAGCCCCTCGCCCGCAAGGAATCCGGTGGCGATCATGTGCTGTTCGATCACGCCGCCGATCGCGGCCAGGATCGAGGGGACATAGCGCCCCTTCATCCACGCGCCGCCGCGCGGATCGAAGACGGCCTTCAGCTCCTCGACGACGAAGCTGACATCGCCCCCGCGCCGGAACACCGCCGAGATCATGCGCGTCAGCGCGACGGTCCAGGCGTAATGCTCCATGTTCTTGGAATTGATGAACACCTCGAACGGGCGGCGGTGGCCCCCCTGCACGATGTCGTTGACCGTGATATAGATGGCATGCGCCGAATCCGGCCATTTCAGCTTGTAGGTCGACCCTTCCAGCGCGGCGGGACGGTCCAGCGGCTCGGTCAGATAGACGACATCGGCGCCCTGATCGGCCTCGGGGGCGGCCTCGGTCGTCTCGCTGACCGACAGGACGCTGCCGGTGACATCGTTCGGGCGATAGGTGGTGCAGCCCTTGCAGCCCAGATCCCAGGCGGCAAGATAGACGTCCTTGAACGCCTCGAAATCGATATCCTCGGGGCAGTTGATCGTCTTGGAAATGCTGCTGTCCACCCATTCCTGCGCGGCGGCCTGCATGGCGACATGATCGCGCGGGGCCAGCGTCTGGGCGTTCACGAAGTAGTCCGGCAGCGGCGCATCGCCCTTCAGGTCGCGCCACATCTGGACGGCGTAATCGACGACCTCCTCCTCGGTCCGGGTGCCGTCCTTCTGCAGGACCTTGCGCTTGTAGGCATAGGCGAAGACAGGCTCGATCCCCGAGCTGACATTCCCGGCATAGAGGCTGATCGTGCCCGTCGGCGCGATGCTGGTCAGAAGCGCGTTGCGGATGCCATGCGTTGCGATGGCGTCGCGCACATCGGGATCCATCCGGGACATGAAGCCCGATCGCAGATAGGCATCGGCATCGAACAGCGGAAACGCGCCCTTCTCCTTGGCCAGATCGACCGAGGCCAGATAGGCCGAGCGCGCGATGGCCTTCATCCAGACCCGCGTCTGCGCGACCGCATCCTCGGCGCCGTAACGCAGGCCCAGCATCAGCAGCGCATCGGCAAGGCCCGTGACCCCCAGCCCGATGCGGCGCTTGGCCTGCGCCTCGGCCGCCTGGCTGTCCAGCGGAAAGCGCGAGGCATCGACCACGTTGTCCATCATCCGCACCGCCGTCCGCACAAGGTCGTCCAGCGCCTCGGGGTCCAGCCGCGCAGCATCGGTGAAGGGATCGCGCACCAGCCGCGCAAGGTTCACCGACCCCAGCAGGCAGGCGCCATAGGGCGGCAGGGGCTGTTCGCCGCAGGGATTCGTCGCGGCGATCGTTTCGGCATAATGCAGGTTGTTGGCCTTGTTGATGCGGTCGATGAAGATCACGCCGGGTTCCGCGTAATCATAGGTCGCCCGCATGATCCGGTTCCACAGGTCGCGCGCCTTAACGCTGCGGAAGGTCTGCCCCTCGAATTTCAGGTCCCAGTTGCCGTCGGACTTCACCGCCTCCATGAAGTCGTCGGTCACCAGCACCGACAGGTTGAACATGCGCAGGCGGGCGCTGTCCTGCTTGGCCTCGATGAAGCTTTCGATATCGGGGTGGTCGCAGCGCATGGTCGCCATCATCGCGCCGCGCCTGCTGCCCGCCGACATGATCGTGCGGCACATCGCATCCCAGACATCCATGAAGGACAGCGGCCCCGAGGCATCGGCCGCCACGCCCTTGACCAGCGCCCCGCGCGGCCGGATCGTCGAGAAGTCGTAGCCGATGCCGCCGCCCTGCTGCATGGTCAGCGCGGCCTCCTTCAGCATGTCGAAGATGCCGCCCATGCTGTCGGGAATGGTGCCCATGACGAAACAGTTGAATAAGGTCACCGTGCGCCCGGTGCCAGCCCCCGCAAGGATGCGACCGGCGGGCAGGAACTTGAAATCCGTAAGCGCGCCGTAGAACTTCTCCTCCCACGCGGCGGGGTCGGCTTCGACCCGTGCAAGGTCGCGGGCGACGCGCCGCCAGCTGTCCTCGACCCCCGCATCGACGGGTTGCCCCTCGGCATCCTTCATCCGGTATTTCATATCCCAGATCTGTTCGGCGATTGGGGCGGCAAAGCGGGTCATCGGACGTTCCTTTGTGGCAGCAGGGACGGAAAACACGATATGCAGTATGTAGGATCGCGCTAGGTCAGCACCGCCCAAGCGCTTCGGTCAAGCCCTTCCTGATCGCCGCTTCTGATTTTGCTGCCAAAGTTTTTCGCGTCTCGGCGCGGATCGGCAGGGGCGCGTGCAGGCGCACGGTCGCGCGGCCCTGATGGCGCACCGAGAGCACCGCCAGAAGATGCGAGCCAAGCTCCATATCCGCCCACCAGCCGTAGAATCGCGGATCCTGCCCCGCAGGCGCATGATAGGTCGCGCTGATCGGCTGGATCGCCAGACCCTGCGGCAGCCCCGGATCGAGGAAGCCCTGGAACAGCGTCGGCTTGAAGGGCAGCACCCGCCGCCCGTCGGTCGAGGTGCCCTCGGGGAAGAACAGAAGCCGGTGGCCGGCACGGATCCGGGCGGCAAATTCCTCGGCCTGCTGGCGCGCAAGCTTCGGATCGCGGGTCACGAAATGCGTGTTCGTCACGCGGGTCAGGATGTTGATGCCCGGCCAGCCCGCGACCTCGGACTTGCTGACGAAGAAGACCGGCATCGCCGCGTTGAAGACGAGGATGTCGAGCCAGCTGGAATGGTTCGCCACGACCGCACCGGGGCCCTGCATGGGCACGCCCTCGCGCTGCCAGCCGATGCCCATGACCCACAGGACCAGGCGGCAGACGATCTGCACATGCGGACCGGTCCATGGACGGCGGGGGCCGTGGAACAGCCGCTCGACCCCGCGCAGGGGCAGGATCAGCAGGACGCCGATCAGCAGGATCAGGATCGCGGGAACCCCGCGCCGCAGCACGCGAAGCCAGTCGCGCGGGCCGCGCGGACGGCGCAGCGCGATCGGCTCGGCCTCGCGCCAGGTTGCGGGTGTCATGTCGCCTGCTGCCAGCGGCTTTCGTAGAACTGGCGGTGCTTGGCCGACATGGCCGCCGTATCCATCAGCAGGAACACGTCGGTCGTGTTGAACTCGTGGTCGATGAAGGCCCCCTCGCCCACCTGACCGCCAAGCCGCAGATACGCCTTGATGAGCGCGGGCATCGCGACCATCGCCTCGCGCCGGTCGATGTCCTCGGGCGCGATCAGGTCCATCCGCTGAAAGCCGGCATCGCGGGCGCGCGGGCGCAGATCCTCGGGGGCAAGGTGCTTGTGGTGCAGCCAGCTGAGCGAGGGCGCAAGCATCTGCGCATCCGTCCCGTGAAAGCTGGCGACGCCGAACAGGATCTCGATCCCGTGGTCCAGCACGTAATCGGCCAGCGCGTTCCACATGATGAACATGCCCGATCCGCCGCGATACTCGGGATGGACGCAGGACCGCCCCAGCTCGAGCAGGGGTCGCCCGCAATTGCGCAGGGGCTGCAGATCGTATTCGCCGTCGCAATAGAAGCGCCCGAAGCCCGCGGCACGATCGCCCGGCAGCAGGCGATACACACCGACCACGTGGTCCAGCGCCTCGGCATCGCGGCGGGTGTCGATCAGGCAAAGATGATCGACGACATCGTCGAACTCGTCCTTTTCCAGACGGGTGTCGTGATCGACCAGCGGACCGGTGCCGCCCAGTTCTTCTATGAACACCTGATAGCGCAGCCTTTGCGCGGCCATCAGGTCCTGCGGGTCCTTGGCGATGCGGATCTGAAAGAAGCTGGTATCGACGCGGTTCACGGGGCCTCGGGCAGTCGGTCTGGGTTGGGCACTGTCTAGGTGCGGGGCGTCATCATTGCAACATCGCAGGTCCGGGCGATGCGCGTTAACAAAGTTTTGCTTGCCTTGTGCAACTTGTGGTTGCAATCTGCATCAATGATAACAGCAACTTACGCGCCGTCGAAGCGCAGGATTTCCAATGCCACACGACGGCCGTCCAGGACGCGCTTGCCTGCCTCGGTGAAATTCACCGTGATGCGGTCTCCGATGCGGGACTGTACCTGCCCCTCGCCCCATTCGGGTGCGTCGGGGTGACGTACGATCATTCCGGGTTCGAGGATCTCGTTCAAGGCAACCGCTCCGCTTGGTTCAGCAGAGGTTAATCGAACATGTCCCAGGTGACAACGCCGCCCCAGGGGGGCGATCTTGCCGCACTTCTCGGATCGCGACTGTGCCACGACCTCGTCTCTCCGCTTGGCGCGATCGGGAACGGGGTGGAGCTGCTGGAGATGTCGCCCGACTTTCCGGGCATCGCCAAGGCACCCGAGATCCAGCTGATCGCCGAGGCCGTCGCATCCGCCCGTTCGCGGATTCAGGCCTTCCGGATGGCCTTCGGCACCGCGCAGGACGATCAGCGTGTCTCGCGGCCCGAACTGCAGAAGCTGGTGGACGGCATGTCGGCGCATGGCCGCATGAAGATCCAGCTGGAGGCTGAGGCCGATTTCCCCCGCACGCAGGTCCGGTTGGTGATGCTGGGACTTCTGTGTCTTGAGACGACGATGCCGTGGGGCGGGCGCGTGCTGGTCATCCGCAACGCACCCGGCTGGCGGCTTGTCGCGGAATGCGAACGCGCGCGGCTGGACGGCGATCTGTGGGCGTGGCTGTCGCAGGGCAAGGGCCGCGAGGCCGCCCCGTCCGAGGTGCAGTTCCCGCTGCTGGCCGATGCGCTGCGCGGTCGCAACCTGACGGCCGAGTTCGACGAAACCGGGGGCGAGATCGCGTTCTGACCCGCCCCCGCGCTGTCACGTCCGGATGGTGCCGTCGCCGGTGACCAGGTACTTGAAGCTGGTCAGTTGCTCGGCACCGACGGGGCCGCGGGCATGCATCTTGCCCGTGGCGATCCCGATCTCGGCGCCCATCCCGAACTCGCCCCCATCCGCGAACTGGGTCGAGGCGTTGCGCATCAGGATCGCGCTGTCGAGGCCCGCGAAGAAGCGAGCGGCAGCGGCATCGTCCTCGGTCAGGATGGATTCGGTGTGCTGGCTGCCGAAGCGCCGGATATGCGCGATGGCCTGGTCCACGCCATCCACCGGCTTGGCGGCGATGATCATGTCGAGGAATTCCTTGCCGAAATCCTCCTCCCCTGCGGCGACCGTGCCGGGGGTCTCGGCCAACTCGTCGGATGCCCGCACCTCGACCCCTGCCTCGATCAGGTCGCGCAGGATCGCATCGCCATGCGCCGCAAGGAAGGCACGGTCGATCAGCAGGCACTCGGCCGCGCCGCAGATGCCCGTACGCCGCGTCTTGGCGTTCACGACCACGCACCGCGCCTTTTCCGGATCGGCGGCGGCATCGACATAGATGTGGCAGATGCCCTCCAGATGCGCGAAGACCGGCACGCGGGCCTCGGCCTGGACCAGCCCGACCAGCCCCTTGCCGCCGCGCGGAATGATCACGTCGATCAGCCCCTGCGCGCCCAGCATTGCGGAAACCGCAGCCCGGTCGCGCGTCGGCACCATCTGTACGGACGCCTCGGGCAGGCCGGCGGCGCGGAGGCCCTGAACCATGCAGGCATAGATCGCGGCGCTGCTGTGCAGGCTCTCGCTGCCGCCGCGCAGGATCACGGCGTTGCCGGATTTGAGCGCCAGCGCCGCCGCGTCCGCGGTGACGTTCGGACGGCTTTCATAGATCACGCCGATCACGCCGATGGGCGTGCGCACGCGCTGGATATGCAGACCGTTCGGGCGGTCCCATTCCGCGATCACCTGCCCCACCGGATCGTCCTGGGCCGCCACCTCGCGCAGCGATGCGGCGATCGCGTCGATCCGCGCATGGTCCAGCCGCAGGCGGTCCAGCATCGCATCGCTGAGCCCCTTCTGGCGGGCGAATTCAAGGTCCTGTTCGTTTGCGGCGATGACATCCGCCTTGCCCGCGACCAGCGCGTCGGCGGCGGCGTTCAACGCCTTCGTCTTCTGCGGTGCTGGGGCCTGCGCAAGCTCGATTGCGGCCATGCGGGCCGCTTCGCCCAAGGTCACGATCAATTGCTGCGCGTCGGATGTGGTCATCGTCATTCCCCAGTTGCAAGATCGACCGGTCGGCCCGGCCGGGCACCCTTCTAGCGTCGTCCTTCGGACGATGCGAGGGTCATTTCCACTGGAGGGAAGGGATGGAATGGCGCGGTTGACGGGGCTCGAACCCGCGACCCCCGGCGTGACAGGCCGGTACTCTAACCAACTGAGCTACAACCGC
>NZ_CAMZMW010000012.1:0-103848 GCF_947311865.1 Paracoccus sp. PARArs4
GCAAACCTTCTTCTCAGCAATAGCACTCGCTGCGACCGTAATCTTCTGGCTTTGAGAGAGAACGAGTCCTGACCCTAAATCGTTCGTCAGCCGAGAATCTGGTAAAGATATGCGCCATAGGCGTTCTTCTTGAATTTCTCGGCGCGGACGCGAAGCTGCGCCTCGTCGATCCAGCCCGCGTCGAAGGCGATCTCTTCGGGGCAGCCCGTCTGCAGGCCCTGGCGGTTCTCGAGCGTGCGCACGAAATTGCCCGCATCCAGCAGGCTGGCATGGGTTCCCGTGTCCAGCCAGGCAAAGCCGCGGCCCATCCGTTCGACATTCAGGATGCCGTCGTGAAGATAGCTTTCCAGGAGGGTGGTGATCTCCAGCTCTCCCCTGGGCGAGGGTTCGACCTTGCGGGCGCGTTCGGGCGCGCTGCCATCGAGGAAATAGAGCCCGGTCACCGCGTAGTTCGAGGGCGGGTTCGCGGGTTTCTCGATGATGGCGCGGGCGCGCATGTCCTCGTCGAAATCGACCACGCCGTAACGCTCGGGGTCGGAGACGCGATAGCCGAAGACCGTGCCGCCTTCGGGACGCGCATCCGCCGCCGACATCAGTTCGGGCAGGCCGTGGCCGAAGAAGATGTTGTCGCCCAGCACCATGGCCGAAGGTGCGCCGTCCAGGAAATCCTCGGCCAGGATATAGGCCTGCGCCAGCCCGTCGGGCGAGGGCTGGACGATCCAGGTGAAGCTGATGCCCCACTGGCTGCCATCGCCCAGAAGACGCTGGAACTGGCCCTGGTCCTCGGGGGTGGTGATGATCGCGATCTCGCGGATGCCGGCCAGCATCAGCGCACTGATCGGATAGTAGATCATCGGCTTGTCGTAGATCGGCAGAAGTTGCTTCGAAATGCCCATCGTGATCGGATAGAGCCGCGTGCCCGAGCCGCCAGCCAGAATGATACCCTTGCGGTTGGTCATTGCCCGTTCTCCAGTTCAATCAGGACCTTGGCCAGCCCCTCGCGCCAGTCCGGGCGCGAGATGCCGAAATCCCGCGAAATGCGGGTGCAGTCCAGCCGAGAGTTCAGCGGACGCCGTGCGGGGGTGGGGTAATCCGATGTCGGGATGCCCGCGACCTCGGGGGTCAGACCGGCCCGGGCGAAGATCGCTTGTGCGAAACCGGCCCAGGACGTGTCGGGCGCACCCGCGAAATGATAGAGACCGCCCTTCGCGGGATCCGCCAGCATGGCCTGGATCATGGCCAGCGCCGCCGCCGCGATGTCGGCTGCCGGGGTCGGCCCGCCGATCTGGTCGTCCACGATCGTCAGCCGGTCCCGTTCCGCCCCCAGGCGCAGCATCGTCTTGACGAAATTCGCGCCATGCGAGGAAAACACCCAGGACGTGCGCATCACGGCCCATTGCCCCCCGGCCTTGGCGATCGCCTGTTCGCCCGCAAGCTTGGTCGCGCCATAGATGCCCAAGGGGCCCGTGGGCGCGTCCTCGGCCCGAGGGGTGTCACCGCTGCCGTCGAAGACGTAATCGGTCGAGACATGCAGGAAGGGGATCCCCAGATCCGCGCAGGCGCGGGCCATCGCGGCCGGCGCCTCGGCATTGATGCGGTGGGCCAGCTCGGCCTCGGATTCCGCGCGATCGACGGCCGTGTATGCGGCCGCGTTGATGACCGCCCGCGGCGCGGCCGCACGGATCGCGGCCTCGCAGGCGGCGGGGTCCGACAGATCGGCCTCACCGCGCCCCAGGAAGGTGGCACCCGGCGCGATTCCGGCCAGTTCGGTGGCAAGCTGCCCCGAGCGGCCGAAGACCAGAAGCCCCTGCATCAGCCCGTTCCCAGGCGTTTGCCCACGCCTTCGCGTTCCAGAAGCGGCTGCCACCAGTCGCGATTGGCCAGGTACCATTCGACCGTGCGGCGCAGGCCCTGCTCGACGGTGACCGAGGGTTTCCAGTCCAGCTCGGACCGGATGCGGGTGGGGTCGATGGCATAGCGGCGGTCATGGCCCGGTCGATCCGTCACGAAGGTGATCAGGTCGGCATGGGGTGCGCCTTCGGGGTGCAGTTCGTCCATATGGGCGCAGATGGTGCGGACCAGGTCGATATTCGTCACCTCGTTCTCGCCGCCGATATTGTAGCTGCGGCCCAGATCGCCCTTCTCGGCGACCAGCAGCAGCGCGTCGGCATGGTCTTCGACGAACAGCCAGTCGCGGACATTGCCCCCATCGCCATAGACCGGGATCGACTGTCCCGACAGCGCCTTCAGGATCACGACCGGGACCAGCTTCTCGGGGAAGTGGTATGGGCCGTAATTGTTCGAGCAGTTGGTCAGGACGACCGGCAGGCCGTAGGTTTCGTGCCACGCGCGGACAAGATGGTCCGAGCCCGCCTTGCTGGCCGAATAGGGGCTGCGCGGATCATAAGCCGTGGTCTCGGTGAACTGGCCCGTCTCGCCCAGCGATCCGAACACCTCGTCGGTCGAGATGTGGTGGAAGCGGAACGTCTCGGGGCGCCCCTCGCGGTCCCAGTAGGCGCGCGCGGCCTCCAGCATGTTGAAGGTGCCGATGACATTCGTCTCGATGAAGGCGGCGGGGCCGTCGATCGACCGGTCCACATGGCTCTCGGCGGCCAGGTGCATGACGATGTCGGGACGATGCGTCGCAAGGATGCGGTCCAGCGATCCGCGATCGCGGATATCGGCATGTTCGAAGCTGTAGAGATCGCTGTCCGCGGCATCGCCCACGTTGCGCAGGTCGGCGGCATAGGTCAGCGCATCGACATTGACCACCTCGTGCCCGCGCGCGACGGCCAGCCGCACGACGGCCGAGCCGATGAACCCCGCGCCGCCGGTTACCAGAATCTTCATGTGTCAGCCTCGTAGGTGAAGGGTGATTCCCAATCCGCGAATGCGGGTGCCGCGCGATCCTTGTCCGACAGGATCGGCGTCTGCACGCCCCAGTCGATGCCCAGGCTGTCCCAGGCGACCGCCCCATCGGATTCGGCATCGTAATGCGCGGTGCATTTATAGACGATTTCCGTATCGGGCAGCAGGGTCGAGAAACCGTGCAGAAAGCCCGCCGGGATCCACAGCTGCCGCCCGTTCTCGAAGCTCAGCTCGGTGCCGAACCACTGCCCGTAGGTCGGGCTGCCGCGGCGGACATCCACCGCGACATCGAACAGGCTGCCGCGTCCGCAGCGGACCAGCTTGCCCTGCGCGCAAGGGGGTGCCTGGTAATGCAGCCCCCTGACCGTGCCCACCTGCGTGGACAGGGAATGGTTGTCCTGAACGAATTCGGGAAGCGCCACGCCGGCGGCTTCTAGGGTCCGGCGGTTCCAGCTTTCGGAAAAGAAGCCCCTGCTATCGCCATGACGCTTGGGCGTCAGGACAAGAACATCTGGTAACGGTGTAAACTCTACCTGCATGGGGACCTCGTGAACAACTCATCCATGTCTAGGATGAGCCGCCGTGCTTGTCAGCCCGTCGCAGATAATCCCGATAGTTCAGAGCAGTCTTTCCGCGTGGAAGAACACATGCTCCTCGATGAAGCTCTGGACGAACCAGTAGCTGTGATCGAAGCCCTCCTGCATCCGGAACCGACCCGGCTGGCGGCGTGCCGCCATCGCATGGGCCAGGCTTTCGGGCATCAGCAGGTCTAGGAACTGGTCCGCGCTGCCCTGGTCGATCAGCACGTCGCCCGGGAATCCGCGCGCGGTCATCAGAAGCGTCGCGTCATGGGCGGCCCATGCCGATTCGTCATCGCCCAGATAGGCCGCCAGCTGCTTGCGCCCCCAATCCGACCGCGTCGGGTTCGCGATGGGCGCAAGGGCCGACACGCTGCGGAAACGATCCGGCATGGTCATCGCGATGGTCAGCGCGCCGTGGCCGCCCATGGAATGCCCGGTGATGCCCAGCGCGCCTTCGTCGATGGGCATGTTCGCCCCCAGAAGCGCGGGCAGTTCCTCGGTGATGTAGTCCCACATGCGGTAATGCGGGGCCCAAGGGGCCTCGGTCGCGTTCACGTAGAAGCCCGCGCCCTGCCCCAGGTCATAGGCCTCGTCGTCAGCCACCCCTTCGCCGCGCGGCGAGGTGTCGGGAAAGACCAGCGCGATGCCCGCCTCGTCGGCATGGGCCTGCGCCGCGGCCTTGATCATCGCGTTCTCGTGGGTGCAGGTCAGGCCCGACAGGAAGAACAGCGCCGGGACGGGCGCGTATTTCGCGACCTCGGGCAGGAACAGCCCGAAGGTCATGTCGGTCCCCGTCGCGGTCGAGCGGTGGCGATAGACGCCCTGCGTGCCGCCGAAGCTGCGGTTCTCGGAGATGGTCTCGATGGTCATGGATGTTTCCCGGCCCGGATAGAGAAAGGGCGGGTCACCGACCCGCCCCGTTGTTCACTTCAGCTCGTCCACGCTGCTGATGACCTTGCCCAGAAGGCCGTAATCCAGCGCCTCCTGCGTGTTCAGCCAGAAGTCGCGATGCGTGTCCTTCTCGATGCGCTCCAGGCTCTGGCCGGTGGCATCGGCGAAGATCTGGTTCAGGCGGTCGCGCATCAGGCGGACCTGCTCGGCCTGGATCATCATGTCCGAGGACGTGCCGCCGATCCCGCCCGAGGGCTGGTGGATCAGGAAGCGCGTGTTCGGCAGGCAGAAGCGGTTCTCCTTCTCGGCGCCGACGAAGATCAGCGCGCCGGCGCTGGCGACCCAGCCGGACCCGATGGTGCGCACGGTGGGACGGATGAACTTGATCACGTCATGGATCATGTCGCCCGATTCCACGTGCCCGCCGGGCGAGGAGATCAGCATGTTGATCGGCTCGTCGCTTTCCTCGGCCAGGGCCAGAAGATGGGCGACGGTGCGCTGCGCCAGCTTGTCGTTGATCGCACCGGCGACGATCACCGTGCGCGACTTGAAGTACAGCTTGGCGATGCGGTCGCCTTCCGGCAGGCCGAGACCCTTGTCGCCATTGTCGCGGCGGTCGTCGTCTTCCTCGTGATCGTCGTCGTCATCCAGCCACTGGTGGCGCATGGCCTCATCCTTCTTGTTCTTTCGCAAGGGCGGCACGCGACAGGCGCGTCCCGCCTCTTCTACCTAAGCAGCCGTGTCAGATCAGTAAAGAACGACCGAGCGGATCGATTCACCGTGATGCATCAGGTCGAAACCCTTGTTGATGTCATCCAGCGGCATGGTGTGGGTGATCATGGGGTCGATCTCGATCTTGCCGTCCATGTACCAGTCCACGATCCGCGGCACGTCGGTGCGCCCGCGCGCGCCGCCGAAGGCCGTGCCCTTCCAGACGCGGCCGGTGACCAGCTGGAACGGGCGGGTGCTGATCTCGGCGCCCGCGGGGGCGACGCCGATGATGATCGACTGGCCCCAGCCGCGATGGGTGCATTCCAGCGCGTCGCGCATGACCTTGACGTTGCCGGTCGCGTCGAAGCTGTAATCCGCGCCCCCGATCTGATCCAGCGGGGTCTTCGTCAGGTTCACGATCTCCTGGACGACATCGTCGACCTTGGTGGGGTTGACGAAATGGGTCATCCCGAAGCGGGTCGCCATTTCCTGCCGGTCGTCGTTCAGATCGACGCCGATGATCATGTCCGCGCCCGCCATCCGCAGGCCCTGGATCACGTTCAGCCCGATGCCGCCCAGGCCGAAGACCACGGCCTTGGCGCCGATCTCGACCTTGGCGGTGTTGATCACCGCGCCGATGCCCGTCGTGACCCCGCAGCCGATATAGCAGATCTTGTCGAAGGGCGCGTCCTTGCGGACCTTGGCGACGGCGATCTCGGGCAGGACGGTGTGGTTGGCGAAGGTGGAACAGCCCATGTAGTGATGGATCGGCGTGCCATCCAGCATGCGGAACCGCGTGGTGCCGTCAGGCATCAGCCCCTGCCCCTGCGTCGCGCGGATCTTCGTGCACAGGTTCGTCTTGCCCGACAGGCAGGACGCGCATTCGCGGCATTCGGGGGTATAGAGCGGGATGACGTGATCGCCCGGCTGGACCGAGGTGACGCCCTCGCCCACCTCGAGGACGATGCCCGCCCCCTCGTGGCCCAGGATCGCGGGGAAGATGCCTTCGGGATCCGCGCCCGACCGGGTGAATTCGTCGGTATGGCAAAGGCCCGTGGCCTTGATCTCGATCAGGACCTCTCCGGCCTTGGGGCCGTCCAGTTCGACCTCCATGACCTCCAGCGGTTTTCCGGCCTCGAGGGCCACGGCGGCGCGGGTTCTCATCGCGATACTCCTTAAGATGCTCGGGCCTCGGTCGGGCCTTCCTATGTCGATCATGCCCCGACATGGCGGCGGGTTCCACCACCGACGCGGCATGGCCCGCATGCGACATCGAAGAACGCCGCCCGGTCGGGGCGGCGTTCGAAGGGTCAGTTTCCGGGGTTCGAGCTGACGCCCACCTTCGCGGGCCGCAACAGCCGGTCATGGATGCGGAACCCGTTATCCATGACCTGGATGATCTCTCCGGCGGTGGTGTTTGGAACCGGGGCCTCGAACATCGCCTCGTGGAAGGTCGGGTCGAACTTTTCGCCCAGCTCGGGGCGCAGGACCGTGATGCCGTGCTTCGAGAAGACGCTTTCCAGCTCGCGCAGGGTCAGTTCGACCCCCTCCAGCAGCGCCGAGGCCGCCGCGCGCTGTTCGTCGGTCGCGGCTGCCAATGCGCGGGTCAGCGCGTCGTGGACCGGCAGCAGGTCGCGCGCCAGGCGCGAGCCGCCATACTGTTCGGCGTCGCGGCGTTCCTTGTCGGCCCGCTTGCGGGCATTCTCGGCATCGGCCAGGGCGCGCATCCACTTGTCGCGCAGTTCGTCCCGCTCGGCCGTCAGCGCGTCCAGCGCATCATCCTGGGCCAGCGGATCTTCCAGCATGTCGTCGATCGGCTGTTCGTTCTGCTCGGTCATCTCAACTCATCCTTTCCGGCCGGACAGCACCCGCCCGACCAGTTGCGCGGTGTAATCGACGATCGGGACGATGCGGCCATAGTTCAACCGCGTCGGACCGATGACGCCGACCGCGCCTACAATCTTCCGGTCGGCATTCATATAGGGTGAAACCACCAGAGCGGAACCCGAAAGTGAAAAAAGCTTGTTCTCGGAGCCGATGAAGATGCGGACCCCTTCGCCATCCTCGGCCAGTTCCAGGAATTCGGCGATGTCGCGCTTGCGTTCGAGGTCGTCGAACAGCACCCGCACGCGGTCCAGGTCGGCGGCCTCGCTGTCCAGAAGGTTCGACCTGCCGCGCACGATCAGGCGTGGATCGGCGGCCTCGGCCCCCCACAGCGCGATGCCGGACTGCACCAGTTCGGCGGCCATCACGTCCAGTTCCTGCCGCCGCGCGGCGATCTGCTGGACTAGGTGGCCGCGCAGTTCGGCCAGGGTCTTGCCCTCGGCCATGGCATTCAGGAAGTTCCCCGCCTCGCGCATGGAGGACGGGGTCTGCCCCGGCGGGGGCGTGAAGATCCGGTTCTCGACATGACCGTCGGCAAAGACCAGCACGACCAGCGCCCGGTCCGCCCCGAGGCTGACGAATTCGATATGGCGGATCGGGGCCTCGTGCTTGGGCATCAGGATCAGCGACGCGCCGCGCGTGATGGTGGACAGCGCCGTGCTGACGCGGTCCAGCAGCACGCCGGTTTCCGGGTCGTCGTTCCCCAGCGTCTGGTCGATCGTCGCGCGGTCATCGGCGCTGACATTGTCGACCTCCATCATGCCGTCCACGAACAGGCGCAGCCCCATCTGCGACGGCAGCCGCCCCGCCGAGACATGCGGGCTGTCCAGCAGCCCCATGAATTCGAGGTCCTGCATCACGTTGCGCACCGTCGCGGCCGAAACCCGCTCCGACAGCGCGCGCGTCAGCGTCCGCGAGCCGACCGGCTCGCCCGTTTCCAGATAGCTTTCGACCACGCGGCGAAAGACTTCGCGCGATCTGTCGTTCAGCTCGTTCAGCAGCGATTCCTGGCTCATCTGCCTCGTGGGGTTGCGTGTCGTTGCCCTCGGGCGGTATTGGGCACCAACTCTCGGAAAAAAGGATGACCCATGCGCCCCTCTGGCCGGAATCTAAGCCAAATGCGTCCGATTTCAATTGAAACCGGCATCACGAAGCACGCCGAAGGCTCCTGCCTGATCCGTTGCGGCGACACCCATGTCCTGTGCACCGCCACGATCGAGGATCACCCCCCGCGTTTCCTGAAGGGAACGGGCCTGGGCTGGGTCACCGCCGAATACGGCATGCTGCCCCGCGCCACCAATTCGCGCAACCGCCGCGAAGCCGCAACCGGCAAACAGTCGGGCCGCACGCAGGAAATCCAACGCCTTATCGGACGCAGCCTGCGCGCGGGCATCGACCGCAGCGCGCTTGGCGAACGCCAGATCACCATCGACTGCGACGTGATCCAGGCCGATGGCGGGACGCGCTGCGCATCCATCACCGGCGGCTGGGTCGCCCTGCGCCTTGCGGTGAACAAGCTGCTGAAGGCCGGCACGATCGGCAGCGATCCCATCGTCGATCACGTGGCTGCCGTCAGCTGCGGCATCTATGCCGGTCAGCCGGTGCTGGACCTGGACTATGCCGAGGACAGCGAGGCCGGCACGGACGGCAATTTCGTCCTGACCGGCGCGGGTCGCCTGATCGAGGTGCAGATGTCGGCCGAAGGGGCGACCTTCTCGCGCGATGAGATGACGCAGCTTCTGGACCTGTCCGAGGCGGGCATGGCCGAGCTGGTCGCCGCCCAGAAGGCCGCCATCGCATGAGGGCCTTCACCGAGGATCGCCTGCTGGTCGCCACGCATAACGCGGGCAAGCTGGCCGAGATGCGCGAGCTGCTGTCGCCCTTCGGGGTGACGGTGGTCGGCGGCGCCGAGATGGGCCTGCCCGAGCCGGACGAGACCGAGGAGACCTTCGTCGGCAACGCCCGCATCAAGGCCCATGCCGCCGCGAAGGCCACCGGTCTGCCCGCGCTCTCCGACGACAGCGGCATCTGCGTCGACGCGCTGGACGGCCAGCCGGGCGTCCACACCGCCGACTGGGCCGAGACCGGCAACGGTCGCGATTTCGCCATGGCGATGGAGCGTGTCTGGTCCGAAATCCAGTCCAAGGCCGCCCCTGCCCCGCATGGCGCGCAGTTCCGGTGCACGCTGGTCCTTGCCTGGCCCGATGGCCATGACGAGGTGTTCGAGGGCGTTCTGCCCGGACAGGTCGTCTGGCCCCCGCGCGGTGCCGAAGGGCACGGCTATGACCCGGTGTTCCAGCCCGATGGTCACGAGGTGACGCTGGCCGAGATGTCCTCGGCGCAGAAGAACGCGATCAGCCATCGTGGCCGCGCCGTGGCGCAACTGATCGAGGGACCCTTTGCTTCCCGCAAGTGACACCACCGCCGCCGGCGAGGATTGGCGCGCCGGCGGCTTCGGACTGTATGTCCACTGGCCCTTCTGCGCGGCCAAATGCCCCTATTGCGACTTCAACAGCCACGTCGTGGCGCAGGTCGACCAGGCACGTTGGGCGCGCGCTTTGTCGTCCGAGATCGCACGCCTGGCCGCCGAAACGCCGGGCCGCCACCTGCGCAGCATCTTCTTCGGGGGCGGAACGCCGTCGCTGATGCTGCCCGAAACGGTGGATGCGGTGATCCGCGCCGCACGCGCGGCTTGGGGCTTTTCCAACGATATCGAGATCTCGCTCGAGGCGAATCCGACCAGCGTCGAACGCGGCCGGTTCGAGGGGTTTGCACAGGCGGGCGTGAACCGCCTGTCGATGGGCATCCAGGCGATGAACGACGACGACCTGCGCCGCCTTGGCCGGATGCATTCCGTGGCCGAGGCGCAGGCCGCGTTCGATGTCGCCCGCGATGCCTTTCCGCGCGTCAGCTTCGACCTGATCTATGCTCGACAGGGGCAGTCCCGCGACGATTGGCGGCACGAACTGCGGCAGGCGCTGTCGATGGCGGTCGATCACCTCTCGCTCTATCAGCTGACGATCGAGCCGGGGACCGCCTTCGGCGCGCGCGCCGAGGCCGGCAAGCTGCGCGATCTGCCCGACGACGACGTCTCTGCGGACATGTATGCCGACACGCAGGAGATCTGCGAGGCTGCCGGCATGGCGGGCTACGAGATATCCAACCACGCGCGTCCGGGCGCCGAGAGCCGCCACAACCTTGTTTATTGGCGCCAGGGCGACTGGGCTGCGGTCGGTCCCGGCGCGCATGGTCGCCTGACCCTGCCCGAGCGCCGCATGGCCACCGAGGCGCTGCGCGCACCCGGCGAATGGCTGAAGGCGGTCGAGGCGTCGGGAACGGGCGAGTTGCCCCGCGCGTTCATCCCCCGATCCGAACAGGCGACGGAATACCTGCTGATGTCGATGCGACTTGCCGAAGGGCTGGACGAGGCCCGTTTCGCCGCGCTTGCAGGCCAGACGCTGGACGAAAGCCGCATCGCGCATCTTCTGGAACTGGGAATGATCGAGCGTGGCGATGGCCGTATCCGCGCCACCCGCGACGGGCGCCCCGTCCTGAACGCGATCCTGCGCGAGCTGGCGGTCTGACATGCGGCGCGGGATCTGGCTTGCGGTCGGATGGTTCTTCATGGCGCTCGCCGTCATCGGCATCGCCCTGCCCGTCCTTCCGACCGTGCCCTTCCTTCTGGTCGCCGCATGGGCCTTCGCCCGATCCTCGCCCGCGTTGGAGCAGCGCATCCGCGATCATCCACGCTATGGGCCGCCGGTGCGCGCGTGGCAGGAACGCGGTGCCGTGGGTCGCATCGCCAAGATATGGGCGATCAGCGCGATGAGCGCGGGCGTCGTGATTTCATGGGCTTACGGGATGCCGCCTTGGGTCGTCGCCACCCAGGCAGCCGTGGCGATCTGTGTCGGCGCCTTCCTCGTGACACGTCCCGAAGCGTGACACCAGATGGGGGTGCCGCAGATGCGGCATCCCCTGCATTTCGTCAGCTTCCCAAGATCTGGCAGAGCTTGTCCAGCTGATCCAGATCCTTGTAGCTGATCGTGATCTGACCGCCCTTGGCACCTGCATGGTTGATCGAGACCTTCATCCGCAGATGTGCGCCAAGATCCGATTCGAGCGCGCGGGTGTCGGCGTCCTTTTCCTGCTGCTTGCGCTGTTCCTTCGGAGCCTCGGATCCCGACTGGTTCAGCTTGCGGACAAGATCCTCGGTTTCTCGGACCGACAGGCCCTTCTCGATCACCTTCTTGGCCAGCCCCAAGGGGTCAGGCGCGGTGATCAAGGCGCGGGCGTGACCGGCGCTCAGCTTGCCATCCTTGACCAGCTCCTGAACCTGATCGGGCAGATTCAGCAGGCGGAGAAGGTTCGCGATGTGGCTGCGGCTCTTGTTCAGCGCCTCGGCCAGGCGTTCTTGGGTATGCCCGAACCGGTCCATCAGTTGACGGAACGACGACGCTTCTTCGATCGAGTTCAGATCGGCCCGCTGAATATTCTCGATGATCGCGACTTCGAGGACCTCGTTGTCCGAGAAGTCGCGGATGATCACCGGAAGCTCGTGCAGCTGCGCCATCTGCGCAGCGCGCCAGCGACGTTCCCCTGCGACGATCTGGAACAGGTCGCTGTCCTTCGGATGAGGACGAACGATCAGCGGCTGCAGAACGCCGCGAGATTTCAGCGATTCGGCCAGCTCGCGAAGCGCTCCCGGATCGAATGCGCGGCGGGGTTGGTCGGGATTCGCGGTGATCTGCTCGATCGGAATCAGCGTTCGATCCTTGGACGGCTTGATACTCTCGCCCCCGGACGGGCCTGCAGCGACGTCGATATCCGCCATCAGCGCAGACAAACCTCGACCCAACCCACGTTTCGCAAGCTTGTTCTCTGCCATCATGACACCTCCGGGACCAGTTTCAGACGCGCGAGGAACTCTGCCGCGAACTGACGATAGGCGGCGCTGCCCTTCGAGTTCGGATCATACGCCAGAACCGGCTGCGCGAAAGAGGGAGCTTCGGAAACACGAACATTTCTCGGAATGACAGTCGGATAGACCAGTTCACCAAGCGTGGCACGGGCGTCGGCCTCGACCTGTTGCGACAGGTTGTTGCGGTTGTCCGACATGGTCAGCAGGACGCCATTGATTCGAAGTTTGGGGTTCGCGGATTCACGGACCTGCCGAAAGGTACCCAAAAGCTGCGTAAGCCCTTCAAGCGCATAGAATTCGGCCTGAAGCGGGATCAGGATGCCGGTCGCAGCGACCATCGCGTTAAGGGTCAGCAAGCCCAAGGTCGGCGGGCAGTCGATCAGGATGATCGTCCCCTCTGGCGCCTTTGCCAGCTGTGCGTCCAAACGCTTGATCCGGTCGGAATGCTGGGCAAAATCGACATCGGCGGATGAAAGATCCGAGGTCGCCGGAACCAGCATCAGATCATGCACATCGGTCGGTTGCATGATGGACTCGATATCCGCCTCGCCCGTCAGAAGATCATAGACCGTCTTTTCCCGCTGATCCGTCTCGATCCCCAGCCCTGTCGACGCGTTCCCCTGCGGATCCAGGTCGATCAGGATCGTCTTGTGCCCTGCCTCGGCAAGTGCGGCCGCGAGGTTCACCGCGGTGGTCGTCTTGCCCACCCCACCCTTCTGGTTTGCGATTGCGATGACATGCTTATCAGGCATGGGAAACCTCGGATATTCTGAGAATTGCTGCTTCTTGGTCGGTGATACTTGGGATCGCGTCGACCGAAAAGCGCCAATCCCGCTTGGCGAGCGCAACCTCGTCGGGCCAGGTCCTCCCCTTCATGAAATACGCCGTGCCTTCGGGTTTGAGATGCCGTTGGCAATAACCGAGAAGCTCAGGCAGGGCGGCCAATGCCCTGGCCGATAGGTGGTCGGCGTTCTGAGGGCGCGCTACCTCGATCCGACCCGTAAGGACAGAGGTGCGAGCCAAGGACAGTTCTCTTATCGCAGTTCTTAGAAAGGTCGACTTTCGTTGATCGCTTTCGATCAGCACAATCTCCAAGTCGCATTGCTGAAATGCAGCAGCTACGACAATTCCTGGGAACCCGCCGCCGCTTCCAATATCGACCCATTTCCCCTTCGGATCGACAACCGCCGCAGTCAGTTGCATGCAATCGGCAATATGACGATTCTCAAGATCGTCCAACGTCGAAGGTGCAACCAGATTGATCTTTGGATTCCATTTGCGGACAAGATCGGCATAGGCCGCAAGCCGATCCTGTGTTTCACGTGAAACAGTACTCACGCGCGCTTCCTTTCGCGGATACGCGTTGCTGCCAGCAGTATCGTCAAGCCAGCGGGCGTCATACCTTCGATCTTCTCTGCCTCGGCAAGCGTGACAGGTTTGGCTTCGGACAGCTTGCGAACCAATTCGCCCGACAGCCCTCCAAGTGCTTTGTAGTCAAGGTCAGACGATAGAACGATCGATCCGCTTTCGCGCAGGGCCTCTGCATCGCGAGACTGACGCTCGGTATACTGGCTATAGAGCGCATCGTTCTGCAGCTGCTTCAATGTGCTATTCGTGATCCCCTCAAACTCGCTAAAGCAGGAAATAAGGCGATCAACGTTAATATCTGCGAGCCCCAGCAGCTCAAACAAACTTCGTTTGCTCCCGTCTTGACGCACCTGAAACCCGAGACCTTTTAACTCAGTCGGCGAAACCTTGCGATCCTCCAGCGCATTTCGGGCCTTCAAGTATGCGGCCTTCCGGATAGCAAAAGAGCCCGCCCGAGGCTCAGCGACGAGCCCCAGTTCAATCCCCATCGGTGTCAGCCGCTGGTCCGCATTATCGGCACGCAGGGAAAGCCGAAATTCAGCGCGCGATGTGAACATTCGATATGGCTCAGTGACACCACGCGTCGTCAGGTCATCGATCATCACGCCGATGTAGCTATCCGCCCTGCTAAACACGACAGGCTCGGCACTGGCAGCGTGGCGCGCAGCATTCACGCCAGCGACAAGCCCTTGGGCGGCGGCTTCTTCGTAGCCCGTAGTACCGTTAATTTGGCCAGCGAAGTATATCCCCTTAGCCTTCCTAACCTTCAGCGATGCATCCAGCGCCCTTGGATCCACATAGTCGTACTCGACCGCGTATCCCGGCTGCAGGATCTCAACATTCTTCAGCCCTTTCATTGTACGGACATACCGAAGCTGGACGTCTTCGGGCAAAGAGGTCGAGATGCCGTTTGGATAAACCGTGAAGTCGTCCAACCCCTCGGGTTCGAGGAATACCTGGTGCGATTCCTTATCTGCGAACCGAACGACCTTATCCTCGATCGACGGGCAATATCTCGGACCTCTTCCTGAAATATGCCCACCATACATTGCAGATCGATCCAGATTCTCCGTGATGATACGGTGAGTTTCAGGATTGGTATGCGTTATCCCACAGGAAATCTGTTTCGCTTCCGGCGCATCGTTCAGATACGAGAAGACGACAGGCTCATCGTCGCCCGGTTGGTTGTCCAGAACACCCCAGTCGATGGTTCGCCCATCCAACCGAGGCGGCGTACCAGTCTTGAGCCGGCCAAGCGGCAACTCCAACTTTGCCAGTGCGCCCGCCAAGCCAGTCGAGGCCTTATCGCCCCACCGCCCAGCCTTGCGCGAGACATCACCAATATGAATTGTTCCATTCAAGAAGGTGCCGGTTGTCACGACGACCGAACGCGCCCGAAGCTCTGCCCCGTCGGCCGTTTGCACTCCCTCAATCGTATCGCCCTGACGCAGAAGATCAGACACCTCTGCATAGATCAGCTCCAGATTCGGGTAGTTCTCGACGATCTCCAGCGCGACGCGACGATAAATCGCGCGGTCCATCTGCGCACGCGGTCCCTGCACTGCCGGTCCTTTTCGCCGGTTCAGCAGTCGAAACTGGATGCCCGCGCGGTCAGCAATGCGCCCCATCACACCGTCAAGCGCGTCAACCTCTCGAACCAAGTGCCCCTTACCCAATCCGCCGATTGCCGGATTGCAGGAAAGCGTCCCGATATCTTCTTTCCGCATCGTGACCAGACAAGTCTTGGCACCCATACGCGCCGCAGCGGTAGCTGCCTCCAAGCCCGCATGCCCGCCGCCAACCACGACAACATCAAATTGTTTCACGTGAAGCATTCTCATTTTCCGATGCAGAACGAAGAGAAGATAAGATCAAGATAGTCCTCCGCGTCGATTCGACCAAGAAGTCGATCAAGCGCCGAGTTACAGACTCGCAAGGATTCGCTGACGAGTTCGACGGGCAGATCTTTGGTACCGGTAAGCGCCATCGCTGCGACCGACAGTTCCTTCAACTGCCGCTCGTGACTTACAATTCCCGCCGCGGCGGTTTGATCAGCCAAACGATCATGGATCCTGGTCAGCAGTTGGTCGATTCCCTGCCCCGTCACCGAGGATATCTGAACATCTCCAAGATTCACGCCAAGGTCGGCTCGGCTTGATACGCGCAGGTCACCATCTTTCCACAAATCAAACGAAACCTCTCCGGTATCGGACATATGGAGCCGCATGTCGGCATCTGCCGCACGCTTACGCGCACGACCGATCCCGATCGACTCGACGGTATCGTCGGATTCGCGCAACCCGGCGGTATCCAGAACCGTCACCGCAAGACCCTGCAGATCCATGCGAACTTCGATCACATCGCGCGTCGTGCCCGCGATATCAGAGACAATCGCAACTTCGCGCTTGGCCAAGCGATTCAGAAGAGACGATTTTCCGGCGTTTGGCGGGCCGACGATGGCGATCTCGAAACCTTCGCGGATCCGCTCTGCGGCCGAGAACCCGTCGATCTCTCGTTCGATCTCTGCCCGCAGCTTGTCGATCAACTCGAAAGCCCTGTCTGGAACCTCTTCCGGCACGTCCTCATCGGCGAAATCGACGCTGACCTCGACCAAGGCACCGGCCTCGATCAGCCAGGACCGCCATATCTCGGCTTTCTTCGCCAATTCACCGGACGCGGCACGCAATGCCAGTTTCCGCTGCGCTTCCGTTTCGGCCGCCAGAAGATCGCCCAATCCCTCGATCTCGGCCAGGTCCATCCGACCATTCAGGAAGGCGCGCCGCGTAAATTCTCCAGCTTCGGCTGGTCGCAGCCCCTGGTTCAGAAGCGCCCGGACCGCCCGACGCACCACGACCAGCGCGCCATGCAGATGTAGTTCAGCGACCTCTTCGCCCGTGAAACTGCTTCCGGCGGCGAACCATATCGCCAGGACCTGATCGATATTCTCGCCCTCATCTACCAGATCGCGGAAATAGGCATGCCGCGGCTTCGGCATCGGACCGACCAGCTTCTCGGCAGCCGCGCGCGCGCCACTTCCGCTGAGGCGGATGACGGAAACGCCCCCCCGCCCAGGCGGGGTGGCTTCTGCGAAAATCAGGTCCATGCTTGCCTCGTCAGGCGTTCATCGAGTCAAAGAACTCGGAGTTGGTCTTGGTCTGTTTCAGTTTCGAGATCAGGAACTCGATGGCGTCGGTCGTGCCCATCGGGTTCAGGATACGGCGCAGCAGATAGGTTTTCTGCAGGTCCTTGCTGTCGACCAACAACTCTTCCTTGCGCGTGCCCGATTTCAGGATGTCCATCGCCGGGAAGACGCGCTTGTCGGCCACCTTGCGGTCCAGCACGATCTCGCTGTTGCCGGTGCCCTTGAACTCTTCGAAGATCACTTCGTCCATGCGCGAACCGGTATCGATCAGCGCGGTCGCGATGATCGTCAGCGAGCCGCCCTCTTCGATGTTCCGCGCGGCGCCGAAGAACCGCTTCGGGCGCTGCAGCGCATTCGCATCCACACCACCGGTCAGCACCTTGCCCGAGCTGGGCACCACGGTGTTGAAGGCTCTACCAAGTCTTGTGATCGAATCCAGAAGAATCACAACATCTCGTTTGTGCTCGACCAGGCGCTTGGCCTTCTCGATCACCATCTCGGACACGGCGACGTGGCGGCTTGCGGGCTCGTCGAAGGTGGAGGACACGACCTCGCCGCGGACCGAGCGCTGCATGTCGGTGACTTCCTCGGGGCGTTCGTCGATCAGCAGCACGATCAGATAGCACTCGGGGTGATTCTTCTCGATCGAATGCGCGATGTTCTGCAGCAGCACCGTCTTACCGGTGCGCGGAGGCGCCACGATCAGCGAACGCTGGCCCTTCCCGATGGGCGCCACCAGGTCGATGATGCGCGCGCTGCGATCCTTGATGGTCGGATCCTCGATCTCCATCTTCAGGCGATCGTTGGGATAAAGCGGCGTCAGGTTGTCGAAGGCGACCTTGTGGCGGGCCTTCTCGGGGCTCTCGAAGTTGATCCGCTCGACCTTGGTCAGCGCGAAATAACGCTCGTTCTCGCCCGGAGCGCGGATCACGCCCTCGACGGTGTCGCCGGTGCGCAGCGAATGCTGGCGGATCATGTCGGGGCTGACATAGATGTCGTCCGGACCCGGAAGATAGTTCGCCTCGGTCGAGCGCAGGAAGCCGAAGCCGTCCTGAACGACCTCGAGGACGCCCTCGCCGCCGATTTCCCAGCCCTCCTCGGCATGCTCCTTCAGGATCGAGAACATCATCTCGCCCTTGCGCATGGTCGAGGCGTTCTCGATCTCCCATTCCTCGGCCATCGACAGCAGGTCTGCCGGGCTCTTGGCCTTCAGATCGGACAGGTTGAGACGTTCTTCGGTCATATCGGCATGAACCCTCGGCCAACCGGCATCATGCGGCGGCGTTGCAGACTTGTATCGGAGAATCCCGTACCGGACGGCCGGGCTTGGAGGGCGAGATAAGCCCCCGCGACCCACGAGTCAATCTTCGGCTCAGAACTTCACGATGACCGAGGTGACGATGACGATCATCAGAAGGGTCGGAACCTCGTTCATCATCCGGTAGCGACGGCCCGTCCCGATGCGCCCCCGCGCCAGCATCCGCCTTTCACGGGCGCACCACATGTGGAACCAGGTCATCCCGATGACCGCGGCCGCCTTGGTCCAAGGCCAAACCATTGAAAACGATACGATTCCCGGCGTCAGAACCAGTGACATCCCGCTGATCCAGGTGGCGATCATGGCCGGGTTCATGATCACCCGAAGCAGCTTTTCCTCCATGATCGCAAAGCTTGCGACGGGCTCCTGGCCGCGGTCCGCACGCTCGGCGTGATAGACGAACAGCCTTGGCAGATAGAACAGGCCCGCCATCCAGCTGATGACGGCCATGACGTGAAACGCCTTCACCCAAGGATAGATCAGGCCAAGCCAGTCGAACATCCGGACCTCCGTTCCCTCTCCCTTAAATAAAGAAAGATAAGAAAGGAATGATGTTGAAGTAGGGCCTGTTGATAGGGGGATTACAGGCTTTCTCGCGACTCGTTCCCCAGATTCTCGACCCTGTGGAAAACCCTGTGTATTTACTGTGCGAGAACTGAAAAGCCATTTGTAAACAATCACTCACGATGTGGATAACTTTGCGGATAATGAAATGGCCGCCGATTCGCCCACAACCGAGTTATCCCGCCGTCCCTGACGGTCCACCTGTGGAAAACGCGTCCTGGTTCCGCCTCCGTTCCAGGTCCTGAATCGACCGAATCAGCATACGCTGCGATTCGCCCTCGTGATTCGACCCGATTCCCCCAAGAACTTGTCCACACCGACCTGCGGACAGATGCGCCGCTTTCGCCACAGAGAGCGAATCATCGGCCCAGACGACCTTTTTTCCCGAGGGATCGCGGCATAGGCTGCCTGTGCAGAACTTCAGCGATCCAAGGCCAGATGACCGACGAGACAGCCACCGCCCCGATCAGCCACGCCCCCCTCGCTGGGGTCATCGGCATGCCAATCGCGCATTCGCAGTCGCCGAAGCTGCACGGATACTGGCTGAATCGTTACGGCCTGTCGGGGCATTACGTGCCGATCCCGGTCATGCCCGAACACCTGGCCGAGGTTCTTCGCATGATGCCCCGCATGGGATTCGTCGGCGCGAACGTGACCATCCCCCACAAGGAGGCCGTCCTGACGCTTGCCGACACGGTCACCGACCGCGCGGCCCTGATCGGGGCCGCGAACACGCTGATCTTCCGCCCCGACGGCAAGATCCATGCCGACAACACGGACGGCTACGGCTTCATCGCCAATATCCGGCAGCATGCGCCGGACTGGGATGCGGGGGCCGGTCCCGCCGCGGTCATCGGCGCGGGGGGCGCCGCGCGCGCGGTCGTGGCCTCGCTTCTGGACAGCGGCGCGACCGAGCTGCGCATCGCCAACCGCACCAGGCTGCGGGCCGAACAGATCAAGGCCGAATTTGGCGCAAGGCTGGTCGTCTACGATTGGGCGCAGGTCGGGAACATGCTGGACGGGGCTGCGACGGTGGTGAACGCGACCTCGCTCGGGATGGACGGCAAGCAGCCGCTGCGCATTCCGCTGGAGGCGCTGTCGCCGGATGCGCTGGTCACGGACCTGGTCTACACCCCGCTGATGACTCCCTTCCTGACCGAGGCGTCCGAGCGCGGCTGCCATGTCGTCGACGGCCTTGGCATGCTGCTGCACCAGGCCGCACCTGGGTTCGAGCGCTGGTTCGGCCACCGCCCCGAGGTCGATGACGAGACCCGCCGGCTGATCCTCTCATGACCTATCGGCTGGGCCTGACCGGCAGCATCGGCATGGGCAAGTCGACCACGGCCCGCATCTTCGCAGATCTGGGCCATCCGGTCTGGGATGCGGATGCGGCGGTGCACAGGCTCTATGCCCGCGGGGGCGCGGCGGTCGGTCCGGTGGGCGACCTGTTTCCCGGTGCCATCACCGACGGCGCGGTCGATCGCGCGGCGCTGAAGCGTGCCATTGCGCGCGACGATACCGCGCTGAAACGGCTGGAGGGTGTCGTCCACCCGCTGGTCGCGGCCGACAGGGATGCCTTCGTGGCAGCCCATGCCGATACGCCGCTGGTGGTCCTGGACATCCCGCTGCTGTTCGAAAGCGCGGCCCCGCCCGAACTGGACGGGATCGCCGTCGTCTCGACCGATGCGGCGACGCAGCGGCAGCGGGTTCTTGCCCGCCCCGGCATGACCGAGGAAACCTTCGCGATGATCCTTGCGCGCCAGATGCCGGACGCCGATAAGCGCGCCCGCGCCGATTGGGTGATCCCGTCGGATACCCTCGATGCGGCGCAAGATGCCGTCCAGAAGATCGTCCAGAAGGTGACCGCCCATGCGTGAGATCGTGCTCGATACGGAAACCACAGGCTTCGACGCCGAGGGTGCCGACCGCATCGTCGAGATCGGCGCGCTGGAGCTGCTGAACCACCTGCCCACGGGCAACACGTTCCACGTCTATATCAACCCCGAACGCTCGATGCCCAAGGAGGCATTCGACGTCCACGGTCTTGGCGACGAGTTCCTGGCCGACAAGCCCAAATTCGCCGAGGTCGCGCAGGGCTTCATCGACTTCATCGGTCCCGATGCGAAGCTGGTGATCCACAACGCCGCCTTCGACATGAAATTCCTGAACGCGGAACTGCGCCGCGCGGGCCATGCGACCCTGCCCTGGGCGCGGGCGCTGGATACGCTGGCGCTGGCGCGGGAACGGTTCCCCGGCTCTCCGGCGACGCTGGATGCGCTCTGCCGTCGCTTCGGCGTGGACAATTCGGGGCGCGAACTGCACGGCGCGCTGCTGGACAGCGAGTTGCTGGCCGAGGTCTATCTGGAACTGATCGGGGGGCGGCAGCCGGACCTGGTGCTGGGCGGCCCCTCGCAGGACCGGGACGACAAGGATGCCGAGGGCGCGGTCATGCGCAGCCGCGCCAAACGCCCGCGCCCCCTGCCGTCCCGCCTGTCCGAGGACGAGGCCCGCGCCCATGCCGAATTCGTGGCATCCCTGGGCGAGGAATCCCTCTGGGCGCGGATGTCGCAGGGCTGAGCCTTGCCAGCGGGGCCACGGCCCCGCATGCTGGTCGCGTCAACGGGAGGTCGGATGCTGGAACGTCTGCGCGACTTCGGAAGCTTTCTCGGGGCCATTCTGGAACGGATGGACAAGACCCACATGACGCTGATCGCGGCCGGGGTCGCGTTCTATTCCATGTTCGCGGTCTTTCCGGGCCTTGCCGCGATCATCGCGTTGTGGAGCCTGTGGTTCGATCCGGCCGTCGTGCTGACCTATCTGGAGGTCGCGCATGAATTCCTGCCCGAGGGCGCGGCCACGCTGGTCGACGACCAGGTGATGTCACTGACCTCGAACGGGCGCACATCGATGGGCTGGACGTCGTTTCTGTCCTTCATGATCGCGACCATTGCCGCGCGGGCAGGCGTGGACGCGTTGATCCGCGGGCTGAACGCGGCCTATGGCGTGCGGACCCATTCGACCATCTTCGGCTTCGTGCTGGCCTATGCGCTGACGCTGGTGATCGTGGGGATATCGCTTGCGGGCCTTGCGACCATCGTCATCGTGCCGGTGGTGCTGAACTTCTTTGTCATCGCGCCGCTGCGGTCGATGCTGCTGACCTATCTGCCCTGGGCCGCGCTGTTCATGCTGGTGATCCTGACCATCGGGATCCTCTATCGCTATGGCCCGAACGTGAAGACGCCGCGCACGCCGATCTTCACCTGGGGGGCGGTCTTCGCGGCGCTGCTGTGGTCTGCGGGCTCGATCGCGTTTTCCAGCTATCTGGGCAGCTTCAACAGCTACAACCGCATCTACGGGTCCATCGGGACGGTCGTGGCGCTGCTGATGTGGTTCTATGTCGCCGGGTTCTCGGTGCTGCTGGGGGCACTGGTGAACGTGGAACTGGCCCGCAGGCGTCGACTGCGCGCCGTCCGGGAGGCGCGCGAGGAATTCATGCAGATGGCGGGGAAGGACGCGGCGGGCTGACCCGCCGCGCGCCGATCAGACCTGCATCCCCTCGGTCGAGGCGAAGAACATCGCCTGGCTGACGGCCGAACGCACCTGTTCCTCGCCATAGGGCTTCGAGATCAGGAAGGCCGGTTCCGGGCGATCGCCGGTCAGCAGACGCTCGGGGAAGGCGGTGATGAAGATCACCGGGATATCGCCCATGCTCTCCAGCAGCTCGTTGACGGCCTCTACCCCCGAGGACCCGTCGGCCAGCTGGATGTCGGCCAGGATCAGGTCCGGACGCTCCTTGGCGGCAAGGTCGATCGCGGCGGTATGGGTGCGCGCGACGCCCGTCACGTCGTGGCCCATTGCCTGCACGATGCCCTTGAGGTCCATCGCGATGATCATCTCGTCCTCGATCACCATGACCTTGCCGCGCAGGGCGCTGCTCATCTCGGACAGGGCGATCTGGACCAGCTCGTCGGCCTCGGCGGGCTCGATCTGCATGACGCGGGCGATCTGGTCGCTGCGCAGCTCCTCGATGGTGCGCAGCAGCAGCGCCTCGCGCGAGTTGGGCGTCAGGCCGCGAAGGTGATCCTGGGCGCGGCGTTCGCGGGTGGTCAGGTCCGCTTCCTCGACCGGCTGGCCGGAGCTGATCCAGATGGCGTGGAAGGTCTTGAACAGCGCGATCCGCAGATCATCCTCGCCATCCAGCACCGAACGGTCGCTGAGAATGGCTTCGAGGGTCGCTGCCGCGTAATTGTCGCCGGCACCCTGACTGCCGGTCAGGGCGCGGGCGTAACGGCGCAGATAGGGCAGTTCGCGTCCGATATTTTGGGCCAGATCGGCAGCAGTCATTTCACAGTCCTCTTAATTCCATATTGCAAGGAACCATCTTGGGCCCCTATCGGTTGCATCCTGTGCGCACAAGATTGTCAGGACCTACCTCACTATGACACCGAAGCGGGACGATCGGCGGAAACAGGCCGTGGAACAGCAAATCGATGAAAACCTGAAACGCGTCTACGAACAAGACGTTACGGACAACGTTCCTGAAAGGTTCCTCGACCTTCTGAAGAAGCTGAAGGAACAGGGATGATTCCCCTTCCGCCCCATTTCCCCGTCCGGAAAGTTCTTGCATGACCAGTTCAGCCTCCTCGGATCCGCGCGACCAGCTTGTCGATCACCTGCCCGCCCTGCGTGCCTTCGCCCTGTCGCTGACCCGCGAAGGGGCTTCCGCCGACGACCTGGTGCAGGACACCATCGTCAAGGCCTGGACCAACATGGACAAGTTCCAGGCAGGGACGAACCTGCGGGCCTGGCTGTTCACCATCCTGCGCAACACCTTCTATTCGGCGCGTCGCAAGACCAAGCGAGAGGTCAGCGATACCGACGGCATCCACGCCGCGCGCCAAGCCACGCGACCGGACCATGACGGTCGCCTTGCCCTCAACGATTTCCGCGAGGCGTTCCAGAAGCTTCCCGATGAACAGCGCGAGGCGCTGATCCTGGTCGGTGCCTCGGGCTTTTCCTACGAGGAAGCGGCCGGGATGACCGGCGTGGCGGTCGGCACCGTAAAGTCGCGCGCGAACCGCGGTCGCCGCCGCCTTGCCGAACTGCTGCACCTTGCCGAGGGAGAGGAGCTGAACATGACCGATCAGGCGACGCTGGCCGTCATGGCACAGAACAACAGCTCTTCCCGCTGAGGCAGGTGTGCTCGGGCGGATCTCCGATCGGCTGGATTTCACGAGGCGTCTGGGCTTCCGCCTGGGCGCCCTTCTCTCTGTCGCGATCCTGCCCATCGGGCTGATCTCGCTGGTCCAGAACCTGCACCTTGCCCGAGAGGCCGAGCGTAGCGCCGAGATCGCGCTTCTGGGGCGCACGGCCTCGGCGGCGTCGGGTGAACGGGCGCTGCTGCAAAGCGCGCTCGGCTCGGCGGATGCGCTTGGGCCGGCGGTGCTGGAGACGCTGGACCGGCCCGATCTGTGCGGCGACCTGATGCGCAATTTCGTCGAACGCAGCGGGACCTATGTCTATGCGGGCTTCGTGCCGCTGGACGGGATGGCGGAATGCACGTCGGCCCCGGCAGGCACCGGTCCGGTCGACATCAACGACCTGCTGGTCTTCCAGCGTTTCCTCGAAAACCCGATGACGGCGGTCTCGTCGATTGCGGAAGGCCCGATCAGCAAGCGTCCCGTCGTGGTCGTGCTGCAGCCCCTCTATCGCGACCGAGAGCTGCTGGGCTATGTCTCGGTCTCGGTCTCGCAGGAATTGCTTCGCTCGACCCATGCCGTCGATTTCGGGACCGAGGGCGCGCGCGTCCTGACCTTCAACAACCTGGGCGACGTGCTGACCGGCGACGGGATGCTGGGCGCGGATGCCCAGCAGCTGCTGCCGCGCGATGTCGACCTGCTGTCGCTGCAGGGCCAGGGCGAGACGACCTTCCGCGCTGTCGCCAACAACGGCGAGGATCGCGTCTTCACCGTCGTTCCCGTGGTCCCCGGCCTCGTCTATGCGCTTGGCAGCTGGAGCCCACAGATCGCGGGCATCGGGGTCTTCCAGCTGTCGCGCTTCGGCGCGGTGCTGCTGCCCGTCACGCTGTGGATCGTGTCGCTGGCCGTGGCCTATTTCGCGGTGTTCCGGCTGGTCCTGCGCCATATCACCGTCCTGCGCGGCCAGATGCGCCGCTTCGCCATCGGCGCCCGCGACAAGGCCCCGCCCGTCCTGCAGGGCGCCCCGACCGAGATCACGGATGTCAGCCAGACCTTCCACAACATGGCCCGCATCCTGATCCGCGACGAAGAGGCGATGGAGCAGGCCGTGTCCGAGAAGACCGTCCTCTTGAAGGAGGTCCACCACCGGGTGAAGAACAACCTTCAGCTCATCGCCTCGATCATCAACATGCAGGGGCGGCTGATCGACGATCCCGACGCCAAGCGCGTGCTGCGATCCGTGCAGGACCGCGTGGCGGCGCTGGCGACGATCTATCGCAACCTCTACCAGGCCGAGCAGCTGGATTCCGTCGAGGCTGACCGCCTGATGCGCGACATCATCACCCAGCTGACGAACGTGTCGCAGGGCAGCGTCTCGGGGCTGGTGGTGCATACCGACATCCAGCCCGTCACGATGATGCCCGACCAGGCCGTGCCGCTGACGCTGCTGACGACCGAGGCTTTCACCAACGCGCTGAAATACGCGGGCCGCGGACCTGCGGACAAGGCGCCCTGGGTGCGCGTCGCGCTGTCGTCGCCCGAACCCGGGCGCGGGCTTCTGGTGGTCGAGAATTCGACAGACGGGACCGATCAGGAACAGGGGACGGGCCTTGGCAGCCAGCTGATCGAGGCCTTCGCCATGCAGCTCGAGGGCGAGGTCCAGCTGGAGGACATGGCCGACCGCTACCGGCTGACGCTGCCCTTCCGCATCGCGCGCACGCATGTCCCGCAGGGCGGCGATCCGCGGCAGGTGGTGCTGACCTCGGCGGCGCGGGACGGGGCCCAGCACTGAGCCTGCTTGCGCCTGCGGCCAGCTGCTTTATCTTTCACGCATGAATGACGGGTCCGCGAAATACGACATGGGCACCGGGCGCGGGCTGATCGCCTGCCCCAATTGCGATGCCCTGCATGTCGAGGAAGAACTGGAGCTGGGCGAGACCGCCCGCTGCATCCGCTGCGGCACGGTCCTGGCCAAGCCGCGCGACGGTGCCTTCGCGCAGCTGATCGCGCTGGCCTTCACCTCGATGGTGCTGCTGGTGGGGGCGATCTTCTTTCCCTTCCTCGAGGTGTCGACCATGGGCTTCGGCAATGCCAGCTCTCTCTTCGACGTGGCGCTGGCCTTTGCCGAAGGGGTGATGCTGCCGCTGGTCCTGGCGGTCCTGGCCATGATCATCGGGTTGCCGATCTTCCGGTCCTTCCTGCTGGTCTATACCCTCGTGCCGCTGGCGCAGGGGCGGCCACCCTTCCGCCATGCCGCCCGCGCCTTCCGCTGGTCGGAACTGCTGCGCCCCTGGTCCATGGCCGAGATTTTCGTGATCGGCACGGCGGTCGCGCTGATCAAGGTCGCGGGGCTTGCCACCGTGCATCTGGGTCCGGCCTTCTGGGCCTTCTGCGCGCTGATCTTCGTGAACGTCGCCAGCCGCGCCTTCATGTGCCAGACCTCGATCTGGGACGCGATCGAGGATGCGGGCATCGAAACCGAATTCACCCGGAAGGCCCGCGGATGAGCGCCCCCGACAGCGACCACAAGGGACCGATCCTGACCGCGCATCGCGCGGGGCTGGTCGGGTGCCATCGCTGCGGCCGGGTCTGGCCGCTGGAACAGCACCGCTGCACGCGCTGCGGCGCGCATCTGGTTCCGCCCGACCGTCGCGGCCTGCAGAAGGTCTGGGCCTGGTGGTTCGCCGGGCTGATCTGCTACGTGCCCGCCAACCTGTTCCCGATGATGCGGACGGAAACCTTCGCGGGCCTTGCGGGCAATACGGAATCCACCATCCTCGGCGGCGTGATGGAGCTGATCCACCACGGCAGCTACGACATCGCGCTGATCGTCTTCGTGGCCTCGGTGATCGTGCCCATCGGCAAGTTCCTGGCCATCGCCTGGCTGGCGACCGTCGCGGGGCAGCCCGCCACCGTCGATCAGGCCCATTCGCGGCTGAAGGTCTACGAGGTCGTGGAATTCATCGGCCGATGGTCGATGATCGACGTCTTCGTCGTGGCCATCCTGTCGGCGCTGGTCCAGCTGGGCTTCGTCGCCTCGATCCATCCCGGCCCCGCCGCCGTGTCCTTCGCGCTGTCCGTCGCCTTCACGATGCTGTCGGCCCAAAGCTTCGATGCCCGGCTGATCTGGCGCGGCCTGCCGCTGCGCCGCGCGACCGACTGAACCCATCCCATCCCTTCGCCATGAGAAACGACTGCCGATGACAGACAAGCCCCAGCCCCCCAAGCCCGCCAGCCCGGTCCGCAAGACCGCGGCACGCGCCGCACAGGCAGGGGTAAACGTCATCTGGATCGTGCCCATCGTCGCGCTGATCGTGACGCTGGCGATCGCGTGGAACAGCTTTCGCGACCGCGGCACGCTGATCGACATCGAATTCGCCGACGCGACCGGCATCACGCCCGGCGACACCACCCTGCGCTTCCGCGAGATCGTCGTGGGCCAGGTCGAGGGGGTGCGCTTTACCGACGACCTGTCCAGCGTCGTGGTCTCGATCCGCGTGGACAAGGATGTCGCGCCCTATATCGACGACGAATCTTCGTTCTGGATCGTGCGCCCGCAGGTCAGCGCGCAGGGCGTCACGCGGCTGGATACCGTGCTGACCGGTGCCTTCATCGAAGGCTACTGGGACGCCGAGATCACCGAGACCGCCACCCGCTTTGCCGGGCTGGAGCGCCCGCCCCTGATCCGCAGCGACCAGAAGGGCACCTGGGTCAAGCTGATGATGGACGATGCCGACGGCCTGAGCGAGGGCGCCCCGATCCTGTTCCGCGGGGTCGAGGTCGGGCGGCTGGAGAACATCCGCCTGTCCGAGGACAGTGAGCGCGTCCGCGTCGATGCCTTCATCAGGGCCCCGCATGACGCGCGCCTGACCAGCGCCTCGGTCTTCTGGGACACCTCGGGCTTTTCGTTGTCGCTGGGGTCGCAGGGGCTGGCCTTCAACGTGAATTCGCTGTCCTCGGTGCTGCAGGGCGGCGTGGCCTTCGACACGCTGATCAGCGGCGGCCAGCCGGTCGAGCCGGGCCACAGCTTCGAGCTGCTGCCCGACGAGGACACGGCCCGCAGCCAGCTGTTCGTCAGCGACGACAGCGAACGCCTGCGCGTCGCCATGCTGATCGACGATTCCGTCGAGGGGCTGAGCAAGGGCGCCGATGTCCAGTACCAGGGCCTGCGCGTCGGCAGCGTGACCGACATCGCGGTCCGGCTGGGCCAGGACGACCAGGGCGCCGAGCGTGTCCAGCAGCTGATCACGCTGACCATCGCCCCGCGCCGCCTCGGCCTGCCCGAGGACGCGACCGCCGACGACGCGCTGGAGCTGCTCTCGCGCGAGGTGGCTGCCGGCGTGCGCGGCCGCATCGCCAGCTCGGGCTTCCTCGGGACATCCCTGATCGTCGAGCTGGTGCCGGTGCCCGACGCACCGCAGGCCGTGATCGACGTCGAGGCGGATCCGGTCCCGCTGATCCCCTCGGTTGCCGGGGACCTGGACGATTTCACCAACAGCGCACAGGGGCTGGTGACGCGGATCGGCGATCTGCCCATCGAAGAGGTGATGAACAGCGCCCGCGACATGATGGACAGCATCACCGCCATCGCCGCATCCGAGGAAACCCGCGCCATTCCGGGCGCGCTGCGCAAGGCCGTCGAGGACGGCTCGGTCGCGCTCGAGGATGTGGCCCAGATCACCTCGCGCCTGCGCGAGGCCGATAGCGGGCAGTCCATCGCGACCCTGATCGAGGACGCGACCGCCGCCGTGAACGCCGTCACCGAGGCCGCCGCCGACATGCCCGAGATGGTCGAGCAGATCGACGTCGCCGCCGCCGCCGTCGAGGAGTTCGGCTTTGCCGAGATCAGCGCCCAGGCCGAGGGCATCATGGCCGATCTGCGCGCCATGCTGGGCAGCGAGGATGCCGAGCAGCTGCCGCGGAACCTGTCGGACACGCTGGCCGCCGCGACCGGGCTGATGAACGACCTGCGCGACGGCGGTGCGGCCACCAGCCTGAACGACGCGCTGCGTTCCGCCAGCGTCGCCGCCGACGAGATCGCGAAATCGGTCGAGGCCCTGCCCGCCTTGATCCGCAGCCTGCAGGCGACTGCGGGTCGCGCCGACACGCTGTTTGCCAGCTATGGCGAACGTTCGGCCTTCAACAACGAACTGATCACCACGCTGCGCGAACTGCGCCGCGCCACGGCGGCCTTCGGATCGGTCGCCCGGCTGATCGAACGCAACCCCCGCGCCTTCATTCTGGGACGATAAGCCATGACCATCCTCCGCGCCGCGTTCCCCGCAATCTGCCTGCTGATGGCGGCCTGTTCCGACCCCGAAGCGACGGGCCGGTACCTGATCGACCCGCCGACCGCGGGCGTCCAGGTGCCGAACCGTCTCGGCACGGCCGAGCTGAAGGACGTGCAGCTGCCCGAATACGCCTCGGACCAGGAAGTCGCCTTCCAGACCGAAGACGGGGCCGTCCGCTCGAACCCCGACAGCCTGTGGGCCGACAACCCCTCGCGCGCGTTCACGACGACGCTGGCACGCACCATCTCCGAGGTGTCGGGCGCGACCGTCATCGGCGAACCCTGGCCCCTGGCCGAACCCCCGGCCCGCGTGGTCGAGGTCCGGGTCGAGCGGGCCTTGGCGCAGGCCGACGGGATCTATCGCCTCAGCGGGCGGTATTTCGTGTCCGATGACGGGTTGAAGGGGTCGGGCACCAACTATGCCCGCAGCTTCGACATCCGCGTGCCGCTGGCCGAACCCGGCCCCGGCGCGACCGCCCGCGCCGCAAGCGAGGCCATCAGCCAGCTGGCGCAGCAGATCGCCAGCCTGTCGGGGCCGGGTGCCGCCATCGCGACGGTCACCCCGCGCGTGGACGATCTGGATTTCGCAGGCATCTTCTGAAGAAAAGAACCGGCCCGGCGTGCTGCCGGGCCGGTTCCATCCGCGGGTATTCCCAAAACCAGGGGGTGACTCGTCAAACAAACATCGCCCGCGGATATTCCGTGTTCTCAGCCGATCTCGGACTTGAAGGGGTCCTGGCCGATGACCCTTGCGATGACCGGCAGGACGAAATGGTCGAAGCAGGCGCGGTCGGGCTTGAAGGCGCCGGGGCTGCCGATGCCGCCGCAATCCTCGCAATCCGAGATGGTGCCCCAGCAGTTCGGGCAGGCCCCCAGGGCGCAGGCCAGCATCTCGGCGTGATCGATCAGCAGGGCGTTCTCCCGCTCCAGCCGGCGCAGGCTGACCTTCTCGGCGCTGTCGCCCGCACCACGCGCGGGTTCGGCCCCCAGCAGGCCCAGCTGCGCCATGATGTCCTGATATTCGGTGATGCCCTTGTCCATGTTCCGTCTCCTTCGACCCGACCTTGCGCGGCCTGTGAAACGTGATTCGCACCCCCCCGTGAAACGGGCGTGAAAGGCGCCCGTGAAAGCGTCAGCGATATGCGGGCGCGGGCGGTCCGGGCAGGATCGGATCGGGGTGGCGCGGGTCCGCGGGGGCCATCGCGATCATCGCCGCGCGATCTGCGGGCCGTGCGCCGGCGGCCATCGCCTGCGCCAGCCAGCGCGCGGCCCAGGGCGCCGCGAGCGAGGTGCCGGACATGATACCGAAGCTGCCCGAGCCGCGCCCGCGCACGATCATGCCGCCATCGAAGGGCGCGGAATCCACGCGCACCATCACGTCGCCGCCCTGTCGCTGCCCGATCAGCGAATTGTAGATCACGCACCCCTCGGACAACCTGTCCACCGCCCCTGCCCGCAGGGTGGTCGTACCGGTGGCATAGGCGTTGATCGTGTCGGCACGCTGGACCGCAGACGGGCTTCCGGCCGGATCATAGGGGATGGGAAAGCCGTCGGGGGCAAGGTCGCGATAGGCGGGATCGTGAAGCCTGCTCTGGCGTGCCTCGCGCGGGAAGCCGCGCAGCACCTCGTCGCGCTGCAGGGACAGCGCATAGTCGCCGGGCTGCGCGCCCGGTGCCACGGCCACCGACCACAGCCCCGCCGTAAGCCACGGATCGCCGGGCCGTTCCGGGCAGGTGGGGTTCAGGATCAGCGTGACGCATTCGCGCCATCCGGAGCCGACGCGCGGGGTCGGCGTGTAATAGGCGCGCGCCAGTTCGGCCCCCGACGGATCGCGCAGCCGCGCGACCTGCCCGGGCGCGGTAAAGCCGGTCGTCGTCGGCGGCAGGCCCGGCCCCTGCAGCGTGACCTGCATGGGCGAGGCGGGCAGCGCGCTCAGCGGCGGGCCCCATATCTCCAGCGGGGTCACGGTGCGGTCGTCCGGCGGCAGCTGCCAGCCCAGGAACCGCCCCGGGGGCAGATCGGCGCGCAGCCGCCCCATGCGGTGATTGCCCGAGGGCAGCACGATCCGCACGGGCCCCAGATCGGGGGCGTCGAACCCCGACACTGCGTCCAGGAACCTCTCGACCAGACTGGAGCCGTCGCGCGGGCCCGCCGTCAGGCCGAGGCTGATGTTCAGGACCACCGGCAGGCGGACCGAGTTCGCGGGCAGGCCGCGCACGGCCTCGATCTGGCGACACAGCCGCCGCGCGCGCGTCAGCACGAACAGCACGGCGGCGATCATGACGCCGGGTGCCAGCGTGCCGGTCGTGTCGGCCAGGATGCGCGGCGGCAGGTTCACCCCGATCAGCGGCAGGTCCGCCCCGCGCGGATCGTCCTGCGCAAAGCCTGCGGCCAGCAGCGACACCGCCGCGCCATGCCCCGCCGCGAAGGCCGCGGAATGGGTCGTCTGGCGGTTCATGTCCAGGATCCCCGCCGCGCGATAGATCCCGTCCTCGGTCGCGATGCGGCCCCGTTCCAGATCGCGCAGCCACCCCGAGATGCGCGCGCCCCGCAGCTCGATCCCGGCGGGCAGGTCCAGCCCCGGTCCCTGCGGGTCATGTGCCACGTCCATCGCCCACAGCGCCGCGACGCGGGACCGCGCGGCCCCCCTGCGCAGGCGTTCATGCGCAAAGGGGATGGCATCGTCGATCACGCCGATGATGCAGCCCGTCTTAGGGTCGGGCAGGTCGTCCGCCGCCATCATGGGGTGGTTGGGATGCTGCAGGGGGATGGGCTGCGGCGCGGGGTTCACGGCGTCGGGCAGCACGACCAGCCCCGGCGCGAACAGCGCGGCGGTCATGGCCTGCAGATCGGTGCCGCCGATCATTCCGTGAACGCCGCCAGAAGCAGCTCCTCCAGCAGCTGGTCCTGATCCTGCGGCAGGGGCGCGGGGGCCGATTTCGGGATCCCCTCGCGTTCCAGGCGGTCCTGCAGATAGGGCGAGAGGCCCGCGATCCCGCCCTCGGCCATGGGTTCGGGCGGGTCCCAGGCGTGCTGGTCCTTCAGCTCCATCTTGCGACCCATTCGTCATGCGCCCGCTTGACCAGATGCGCCCACAGGGGCGCCGGGGGCACGGTCGCGCCCACCGGCGCGAATGCGGTCGAGGGGTCCGTGCCCTCGACCATCTGCTGCAGGACCTGATAGTGGAAGTCCCGCGCGATCGGTCCCGCCGGCGTGTCGTCGACAAAGCGCGTGCCGTCGAAGCTGCCGGTCGTCATGTGGTCGAAGCGCCCCGCACGGGCCATCAGGTATCGCCCGATCTGGATGCCCAGAACCGCCCCCGCCGCGCTGTCGGCGGGGAAATGCACCCCCGCGACCGTGCGGTTGATCGCGATGCGGCAGGCCATGCGGTACAGCCGGTCGCCGGCCTCGATCGGGGCGGCGGGGTCGCGCAGCAGCGCCAGCATCGTCGCAAGGCAGAAGGCCTGCGTGGCATGGCCGCTGGGCAGGGTCGCATGGGCCGGAACCGGGATCACCGGCTGGACCCGGTCGCTGAACCGCGAGGGGCGCGGACAGGCCAGTGCCAGCTTGACCCGCATCACCAGATGCGTGGTGATGTCCAGCCCGCGATAGAGCATCTCGATGATCGCTGCGGCACGAGACGGCTCCATCGGCAGGATGGTCGCGAAGAAGGGCAGCAACTCGGCGCGCTGGACCTCGATCTCGGGGATGCGGTCGGGGCGCAGTTCGGCATAGTTGCCGACCATCTCGACCGCGTCGCGGAACTGCGACAGCGACGGGCGCGCGATCTTGGCCAGCACGTTGCCGTCCCACAGGATGGCGCAGCTGTCCGAGGCCTCGGGCGGGGCCGATGCCTCGAAGCGCAGCCCCTCGAGCAGTTCGGCGACAAGGATCGCGGCACGCTGATCGTCGTCCAGCCGCATCAGCCTTGCGCCCGGCGACAGGTTCGGCTGCTGGCCGGGGACGGGGTCCATATGTTCCGATCCGACGATCGCGTCGCGCGATCGCATCAGCGCCATCGCGGTCAGAAGCGCGGCCTCGTCGCTTTCGGCAGATTTCGCATGTTTGGCGTGTTTCGCGTGCTTGGCATGAAAAAGAGACATCGGCGATCCGGCAACATGGGTTAAAACCAAGGGCGTTCGATCAGAAGACTCTATCACAAAATCGTGTGATTGGTTAACTTTCATGCGCCCCTGAACCCGCTCACGGTCCGATGACACTGACGCTCAGCCTGATCGGCCCGGTCGAACTGACCGGCCCCGGCGATCTTCGCCTGACCCCGCGCGGCATGCGCGCGCGGGGGGCGCTTGCTGTGATGGGGACGGCGCGGGGGCTGCGCCTGCATCGCGCAAGGCTGCAGGACCTGCTGTTCAGCGACCGCGAGCCCGAACACGGCAATGCCAGCCTGCGCCAGCTTCTGCGGGAAATCCGCATCGCCCTGGGCGATCACCGCGATGCGCTGGTATCGGGTCCGGGCTGGGTCGGGCTGGATCCTGAAATGGTGCGCGTGGACATGGTGCCGCGCGTGGGGGCCGACGGGCAGGTGCCGGAATTCGGCGCGGACCTGGACATCCCCGACCCCGAATTCGAGGACTGGCTGCGCGAGGCACGCCAGGCCGCCGCCTCGGCCATGCCCGAACCCGAGCCGCATGGCGACAACCTGCCCGCGCTGATCCTGCAAGAGCCGATATCCTCCAGCCAGGACGCCCAGGTCATCGGCAGCATGATCCTGTCCGAGGCCGCGGGCCGCGTGGGCGACCTGCTGCCGGTCGAGATCCTGGGCGACACCCGCGGGCTGACCGGTCCCTGCATCGTCGTGAAATCCATGGCGAACATGCAGGGCGACAGTTTCAACTTCCTCGTGACGCTGACGCATCAGCCCTCGGGGCGGATGATGTGGTCCCAGAGGTTCTCGACCTCGATCGCGGATCTGGGGACGCAGATGGGGGATTTCGTCGCGCGCGCCTGCCTGGGGATGCTGCAGGTGCTGGACCAGGGAACGCGGCTGGGAGCGGCGCTGCAGATCTCGTTCGGGGACATCTTCAGCTTCAGCACCGACCGCCTGAAGCGTGCCGACGACGTGCTGGGGCGGCTGGGCGACAGCGTGACCCCCGCCGTGACCCTGTCGCTGCGGGCCTGGATCCGCACGACCCACGCCTATGAGCGGCTGGGGCCGAACCCCGCGGGCGCCATCGCCGAGGCCGCGGAATTCGCGGCCAAGGCACGGCAGGCGGCCCCCTTCCACGCGACGGCGCTTGCCGTCAGTTCGGTCGTCGAGGCGTTCCTGGACCGCGACGACCTTGCGTTCGAGCTGTCGCGCCAGGCGGTGGTGATCGACAGCCAGAACCCGCTTGCGCGGCTGGCGCATTCGCGGGCGCTGGCGGGGATCGGTCGCAATGCCGACAGTGCGATGCAGGCGCAGCAGGGCCTGACGCAGGCGCTGTCCAGCATCAACCCCGCGAACTGGCACCTTGGCATCGGGGTCGCACTGATGCGGGCGGGCGACCTGCCCGGCGCGATGCGCCACCTGGAATCGGTGCATCGCCACGCGCCCGACAACCGGCCCGCGCTGCGCTTCCTGTCGGCCCTGCGCTTTGCCACCCATGACGAGGAAGGCGCCCTGCAGGCGCTGCGCGCGCTCAAGGCGCTCGAGCCCGACTTCTCGTTGGATCTGATGGCCAGCGACGGGTATCCGGTCGATACGCTGCGCAGGCTGGGGCTGCTGAAGATCGCGAAATCGGGGCTGATCTAGGCCAGTGCCGCGATCAGCTGGCCGTGCAGGCGCGGTCCCGCGACGACCATCCCGTCCAGAAGCGCACGCGGGCTGTTGAAGCGCATCCGCCCGCCCCGCCGGTCGCTGACCGTCGCGCCCGCGCGTTCCGCGATCAGGCTGCCCGCGGCGATGTCCCATTCCCATGCCGCCCGCAGCGACAGGGCCGCGTCGAAGCGCCCCTCGGCCGCAAGGCACAGGCGCCATGCAAGCGACGACCGGAACTGCCGCTGGAACGGCGGCAGTCGGCCCCCCTTCCAATGCGCGGGATCGGTCACCCCGCGATAGGTCAGCACCTGCGCGCCGTCGATATCGGCATCGGTCGGCGCGATGGGCTGCCCGTTCAGCAGCGCGGGCCCGCCCTCATGCGCGGCATAGGTCAGCTCCAGCGCGGGAAGGTGCACGACCGCCGCCGTGATGCGGTCGCCCCGCGCCACGGCCAGCGAATGGGCAAAGCCCTCCTGCCCGTCGATGAAGGCGCGGGTGCCGTCGATCGGGTCGATGATGAAGCAATGCTCGGCGTCCAGGCGTTCCGGGTTGGCCTCGCTTTCCTCGGACAGCCAGCCGTAACCCGGCCGCGCGGCGGACAGGCGTGCCAGCAGCGCGTCGTTCACGGCCAGGTCGGCCTCGGTCACGGGACCGGCGTCGCCCGCCTTGTCCCATGCCTGCGGATCGTTGCGCCAGAAGCGCAGGGCGATGGGGCCGACATCCAGCGCGGCCTGCGTCAGCAGCTGCAGGTCGGCCTCAGGCCCCTGCAACGGTCATCCCCTGCACCAGAAGGCTGGGCACCTCGAGCGCGCGCCAGGGCAGCGCATCGTCCGCCGCGACCAGCGTCAGCAGCATCTGCCGCAGGTTGCCCGCGATGGTGCATTCGTTGACCGGCCATGCGATCTGGCCGTTCTCGACCCAGAACCCTGCCGCGCCGCGCGAATAATCGCCCGTCGTCCCGTTGATCGAGGCCCCCAGCATCGACGTTACGATCAGCCCGCGGCCCATCTCTCGGATCAGGGCCTGCTGGTCGCGATTGCCGGGGGTCAGGTGGATGTTGCTGTTGCCGGGCGATGGCGCGGATGCCAGCCCCCGCACCGCCGAGGCCGTGCTGTCCATCCCCAGCTTGCGCGCGGTGGCAAGATCCAGCGTCCAGCCGTTCAGGATGCCGTCGGTGACGATCCGGCGTTCGCGCGTGGCCAACCCCTCGGCGTCGAAGGGGCGCGAGGACGGGAAGCGCGGGCGCAGCGGGTTCTCGGTCAGGGTCATGCCTGCGGGCAGCACCTGTTCGCCAAGGTCGCGGCGCAGCCAGCTGGCGCCCCGCGCGATGGCGGTGCCGTTCACCGCCGACAGCAGGTGCCCGATCAGCGAGGCCGAGACGCGGCGGTCGAACAGGATCGGAAAGGCCCCCGTGGGCGGCTTGCGCGCACCCGCGCGGGCGACGGTGCGTTCGCCGGCCAGGATGCCGATCTCTTCGGGGGTGGGCAGGTCGGACGCGAAGATGCGCCCCTCGCCCGCGTAATCGCGCTCCATTCCCAGCCCTTCGCCGGTGATGGCGACGGCGGAAATCGCGTGGCTGGTGCGCCCGTATCCGCCCGAGAACCCGTTCGAGGCCGCAAGCCACATCCGCCGGCTGGAATAGCTGGCATTGGCGCTTTCGACCTGGGAAATGCCCTCGACCGACAGGGCCGCGGCCTCGGCCCGCAGGGCAAGGTCCTGCAGATGCGCCGGATCGGGTTCGGGCGCGTTCTCGGACAGCTCCAGCCCCTCGGCGTCGCGGCGGGGCGACAGCTGTTCGGGATCGGCAAGGCCCAGCCAGTCGTCCACCGGGGCGGCGCGGGCCATGGCGACGGCGCGTTCGGCCATCGCGGCGATGGCATCGGCCCCGTGATCCGACGAGGACACCGCGCCCTGCCTGCCGCCGACCAGCACGCGCAGGCCGATTTCCACCCCTTCCGAGCGTTCGGCGTTTTCCAGCGCGCCGTCGCGCACGTCGATCCCCGTCGCGCGGGCATCGACGGCCATGGCATCGGCCTGGTCGGCCCCGGCCCGGCGGGCGGCGTCGACCAGGGCTTCGGCAAGGTTCTGCAGTTCGGTCATCGCGGGTCCGGTCACTTCACCTGCTGGCCGTTCGCGAAGATCGAGCCGCCTTCGGTGAACTTCAGCTGCGTTTCCAGCGTGTCGGGCTGCCCTTCGGCGGGGCGCGTGAACATCGCCATCATCATGCGCGCACCCATGACCTGTTCCTGCGGCACGAGGCCCATGGCGACCAGGTTGTCCAGAAGGCCGTTGATGCCGGTGAAGCTGCCCTTCAGCTGGCCCACGGGCTCGTTCGGGTTGTCGCCGAATTCGAGGCTGCCGGTCACGTTGGCCGATGCGCCGACCGCATCCAGCGCGATCTCGTTGATCTGCAGGCTGCTGGGCGTGAACGGGGGCTTGTCGCCCATCTGCGGGGCGGCGTCCTGCGCCATCAGGTTCTCGGTCACCAAGGCGGTGCCGGACAGGTCGATGTTCACGTTCGCCGGCTCTCGCGGCAGGGTGTTCTGCGGGTCGAGGCCCTGCCAGATAGCATCGTCCAGCGCCAGGTCCGTCAGGCCCAGCTTGAGCGCGAAGGGCTGCGCCTCGTCCGAGCGGCTGACCGGCATGCGCAGGCTGAATTCGCTGCGCGCGATGCCGTAATTGATCGGGAAGGGCATGTCGCCCGATTCAAGGCTGTATTCCGTGCCCTCGGCGAAACCGCCATAGCCGAAGCCGTCCTTGGACATCTCGACCGTCAGCTCGCCGCCGGTGGCCTTCATCGCGCCGCTGGTCGCGACCTCGGCGCCGGTCTCGTCGGTGGCGGTGCCGTCGAAGCTGAAATCGAAGGGACCGGTCCCGATCGTGCCGTCCACGACGAAGCCCGCCGCAAGCGAGGCTTCTGGATCGGTCTCGAAGGTGGTGCCGCCCGGCTGGGTCGCGTTGCCGTCGAAGCTCAGGTCGGCCATCGCGAAGGTCGCATCGAAGCTGTCGGTGCCGTCCTGCCCCTCGGCCGAGGGGCCCGAGGCCGCGAAGCTGCCCGCCAGTTCGGCGATGGCGCCCTGGAATTCCTGCGAGATGTCGCCGTTCTCCGCCGTCACGCTGCGCTGCGTGCTGGTCAGGTCGGTCAGGGTCATCTCGACCGTGCCGGAATTCACCTCGTCCAGGGGGCTGCCCTTCAGGGTGGCGGTGGGCATGGACATGCTGTGGGTCATGTCCCCGGCGCTGCCCGACGAGATCATCACGTTGCCGGGGGCGTCGATGGTCGCGTCGAAGCCGACCTCGCGCGGTTCGGGCTCGGGCGCATCCTCGCCCGCGGTCTCGGGGACGTAGGGGGTCACGGTGTCGCGGATCGTCAGGGCCATCTGCCCCTCGAACACGCTGCGCACATCGGCGCCGTCCTGCTCCATGACCAGACCGGGGATGCCGACCTCGAAGCTTGCGCCATCCTCGGTGTCGGTCGCGACGGTGATGTCGCTCAGGGACAGGCGCCCGTCCGAGGCGTCCTCGGAACCCACGGTCACGGAATATCCCATGTCCTCGTAGCCGCTGCGGATGCTGTCCCAGACCTCGGCCGGGGTCACATCCGCGAAGGCTGCTCCGGCCCCGAGCATCAGGGCGAATGACGATGTCGAGACGGTACGCAACATGGCTCTGGCCTTTCACTGGGCATTGTCTGGTCGGAAACCTGACACAGCACCGGCAAAAGGTGAAGGGAACATGTCGTGACATGGCCGAGAGCGGGCGCCCCCGGCCATGCGCCGGATCAGGCGTAGACGCCCTCGCGGCCGAACTGGCGGCACAGCATGTAGCACAGCACCGCGCGGTATTTCGCACGGTTCGCGCGGCCATAGCGGTCGATGGCCTTGTCCAGCGCGGCATCCAGCCCGTCGCCGTCCGAAAGGCCCAGCTTCTTCTTGAGATAGTTGTCGCGGAAGCGGTCCAGCTCGGTCTTGTCGCTGGCGGCCACCGTTTCGGAATCGGCGTTGTAGATGGACGGCCCCAGACCGATCGTGACCTTGCGCAGCAGGTCCATGTCGGGGGTCTCGCCCAGCTTGGTCTCGATGTCGTTGGCGTATTTCGCGATCAGGTCGTCACGTCTTCCCATGTCCGTTTCCTCCTCGTCCCAGTCCATCGTTGTCGCGCGACCAGATTGCCCAGCCCCCCTTTCCCGATCAAGAAAAATCGAGGAATGTCGTTCCGTTACGGACCCTTGGGACGCGACAGGCGTTCCTGTGGGCGCGCGGCAGTGGTCCGCATGTCCTTTTCTTGCCGTCACGGCTTGTGCCTTCGGATGCCAATCCGCATCTGGGGGCCAGACAATCGTAGGAGATTCCGATGCGCCGTTTCGCCATCGCCGCCATCCTGGGCCTGACCGCCGCCCTGCCCGCCGCAGCCGACACGATCCGCGTGGGCATGTCGGGCGGCTACTTCCCGTTCACCTTCACCCGCGCCGATGAACTGCAGGGCTTCGAGGTCGATTTCCTGAACGCCATCGGCGAGGAGACCGGCGACGAGATCGAGTTCGTCACCATGTCCTTCTCCGGTCTGATCGGCGCGCTGGATTCGGGCCGCATCGACACGGTCGCCAACCAGATCACCGTCACGCCCGAACGCGAGGCGCGCTTCACCTTCACCCAGCCCTATGTCTTCGACGGGGCGCAGGTTGTCGTGAAGGCCGGAAACGAGACCGAGATCACCGGCCCCGAGAGCCTGAAGGGCCGTGCGGTCGCCGTGAACCTCGGGTCCAACTTCGAGACGCTGCTGCGCGAGCTGCCCTACAGCGACGAGATCGAGATCCGCACCTATGAAAGCAACATCGCGCAGGACACCGCCCTGGGCCGCGTCGATGCCTTCGTGATGGACCGCGTCAGCTCGGGTCAGGTCATCGCCGAAAGCCCGCTGCCCCTGGCCCTGGCCGGAGAGCCCTTCTCGGAGATCCGCAACGCGCTGCCCTTCCGTGACGACGAGGAAGGCCGCGCCCTGCGCGACCGCGTCGATGCGGCGATCACGACCCTGAAGGAGAACGGCAAGCTGGCCGAGATTTCCGAGAAATGGCTGAACGCCGACGTGACCCAGCCCGCCGCCGACGCCGCCGAAACGGACGGCTGAGCCGATGCGCGCGCTCGATCTGGGATACATGCTGGACCTCGTGCCGGTGATCCTCGGCTATGTTCCGCTGACGCTGTTCATGGCCGTCGTGTCGATGCTGGCGGCCTTGGTGCTGGCATCGCTTCTGGCGATCGTGCGCGTGCAGCGCCTGCCGGTCCTCGACCGGGTGGTGGCGCTGTTCATCAGCTTCTTCCGGGGCACGCCGCTGCTGGTGCAGCTGTTCCTGTTCTATTTCGGCCTGCCCCAGCTGCTGACCGCGCTGGAGGGCATCAACGGCGTCAGTGCCGCGATCTTCGGCCTGACGCTGCATTTCGCGGCCTACATGGCCGAAAGCATCCGCGGCGCGATCCTGGGCGTCGACCGCAGCCAGTGGGAGGCCGCGCAGTCGATCGGCATGACGCAGGGCCAGCTGCTGCGGCGGATCATCCTGCCGCAGGCGACGCGCACCGTCGCGCCGACGCTGATGAACTACTTCATCGACATGATCAAAGGCACGTCCTTGGCCTTCACCCTTGGCGTGACCGAGATGATGGGCGCGGCCCAGAAAGAGGCCGCCGGCAGCTTCCTCTATCTGGAGGCCTATCTGATCGTCGCGATCTTCTACTGGGTGATCGTCGAGACGCTGTCCGTCGGGCAGCGCGCATTGGAGACGCGGCTTGGAAAGGCGGTGGCAAGATGAGCGGTGAGGTCCGCATCGAAGGGCTGGTCAAGCGGTTCGGCGACAATACGGTGCTTGCGGGGATCGACCTTGCGCTGGAGCCCGGCGAACGGGTCGCGATCATCGGGCCGTCCGGCACCGGGAAGTCCACGCTGCTGCGCTGTCTGAACTTCCTCGACCGTCCCGACGCGGGGCGCATCGCCATCGGCGACCTGTCGGTCGATGCCGCGCGGGCCAGCAAGGCGGACGTGCTGGCGCTGCGGCGCCGGACGGGATTCGTGTTCCAGAACTATGCGCTGTTCGCCAACAAGACCGCGCGCCAGAACCTGATGGAGGGTCTGACCGTCGTGCGCGGGTGGTCGCATCAGGATGCCGCGGCCAAGGCCGACGACATCCTGCGCCAGATCGGGCTGGGCGACCGGGGCGACAGCTATCCGGCCGCGATGTCGGGCGGCCAGCAGCAGCGCGTGGGCATCGGCCGGGCGATGGCGCTGGATGCCGAACTGATGCTGTTCGACGAACCGACCAGCGCGCTGGATCCCGAATGGGTGGGCGAGGTTCTGGACCTGATCCGGCGCATCGCCGACGGCAACCAGACCATGCTGATCGTCACCCACGAGATGCAGTTCGCCCGAGAGATCGCGGATCGCGTGATCTTCATGGAAGGCGGGCGGATCGTGGAACAGGGCCCGCCCTCGCAGATCTTCGGCAATGCGCAGGACGACCGGACACGGGCCTTCCTGCGGCGCGTCGGCTGAGGACATGAGAAAGGGGCGGCCCGCGATGGCCGCCCCTTTTCATTTCGGTCGCGATCAAAGTCCGGCGGTCTGGAAATAGACGTCCGGCGTGCGCTGGTCGTCGAAGCCGGTGCCCGAGGCGATGATGCAGCTTGTTTCGTCGGCGCGGGCGGCGACAAGCGTCCAGGTGCCCATCTGGTCCGAGCCCCACAGCTCGGTCGCGGCAAAGCCTGCGGTGACGATCAGCTCCTCGCTGAAGTCATGGGCGAGGGTCGCTTGAATTTCTTCGTCGCTGGCGCAATAGGGCTGGTCGGCCACGGCGTCCTCGGACAGGGGCATGGCGTCGATATGTTCCAGCATGGCGGCGGGCTGGATGCCGCGCATCGCGCTCCAGCCTTCGACCGGGGCACCGGGTTGCGGGGCGGCGGCTGCGGGCAGAGCGGACAGCAGCGCGACACCGGCGGCTGCGGTCGTGCAGGCGATGTTCTTGGCGATGCGTTTCATGGTCCTTGCCTTTCATCTGACGATGCGAATTCGCCAGCAAAACGCAGGTTTTCGCCGCAGGGTTCCCGCGGCGCCCCTCAGGCCCACCGCCGCGCAAGGGTCAGGCGGGCCCGCAATCCGTCGGGCTCGTTGGCGAATTCCAGCGTCCCGCCATGCTGCGCCGCGATGGTCGAGACGATGGCCAGACCCAGCCCCACGCCGGGCTTGCCGACGGTATTCTCGCCCCGCTGGAAGGCGCCCGTCAGGCGGGCCATGTCGGCCTCGGTCAGGCGCGCGCCGCGGTCGGTCACGTCGATCCAGGCGCGATCCGCATTGGCATCCACGGTGACGGCGGCCTCTCGTCCGTATTTCAGCGCGTTGTCGATCAGGTTCGACAGCGCGCGGCGCAGCGACGTGGGCTGCCCGCGCATCAGCACCACCTGCCGTTCGGGCGCGTCCCGCGAGGTCACGCGCGAGAACAGCGTCCCCGCCTGCGTCGGATGGGGCGGCGCATCGCGCAGCGTCACGCCCATGCCGACATCCTGGTAATCGGCCACCACCGCCTCGACCAGCGATACCAGCGAGATGCGGCGGAAGGGCTCGGCCCCGATCTCGGCGCGGGTATAGGTCAGCGCGCCGTCGATCATGGTCGTCATCTCGTCGATGTCGCGTTCCAGCCGCCCGCGCAGGTCGTCATCCCCGATCAGGGCCGCGCGCAGGCGCAGGCGGGTCGCGGGCGTGCCCAGGTCGTGGCTGATGCCCGACAGGACCATCGCGCGGTTTTCAAGCGCCGCGCGGTCATGGGCGACATAGGCGTTCACGGCCTCGGCGGTCTGGCGCAGCTCCTCGACCCCGCCGACGGGCAGGTCGGCATTGCGTGCGCGGTGATCGCGCAGCGCGGCGGCAAAGCCCGCGAAGGCGCCCGACACCTCTGCCACCCAGCCCAGCAGCAGGCCCAGCACGCCGATGCCGATGGCCGCCGCCAGCAGGCGACGGTCGGCGGGGGCCGCATCGCATCCCCAGACGGTCGCGCCCTCGACCCGGACCCAGTCGGCATCGTCGCGCTGGATGAACAGCTGCGGGTCGCTGCAGAAGCGGGCCATCGCGCGGGTCAGCGATGCCAGCCCCGCCGCCTGCGATCCGCCGCCCAGGCTCTGGACCTCGGCCACGGGGTACCGGATGTCGGGCGACATGATCCGCACGCCCAGCCGTTCGCCCTGCGTCAGGTCGGGCCGTCCGCCGCCGGTCAGCGTGATGCGCGTCTCGCGCCAGCCGGGGGGCAGGACGGGTTCGGCGCGCATCTGCACGAGGCCCAGGCCCGGGGGCAGGCCGCCCGCATTCTCCAGCGCGTCGTGCAGCGCAAGACCCGCGACATAAGCGCGATCCAGATGCGCGTTCCAGGCGGCGACGCTGGACATCCACAGCCAGGCCGAGGCGGCCCCCGCCAGCATGGCCGCGACGATCCAGACGCCCGCCAGCTGGCGCAGGCTGGCACGCCTAGCCATCCTGCCGCGCCACCTCGGCCGCCATGACATAGCCGGTGCCGCGTTCGGTGCGGATCAGGGCGGGGTCGGTCTTCTGGCGCAACCGGCCGACCAGCATGTCGATGGCCCGTCCCTCGGCGGCGTCGCCGTCGTCCAGCGCGGCGGCGATCTCCTCTCGGGTCAGGGGGATGCGCGGATTGGCCAGGAACACTCGCAGCAGGGCCAGTTCCCGCGATGACAGCGCGACCTGCCAGCCGCCCGGGGCCGTCACCTCGTCGCGCCTTGCGTCATAGCTCCAGCCCGCGAAGCCGATCACGCCGTCGCGGCGGCGATGGACCAGGCTGGGAACGCGCCCCGCACGGCGCAGCACCGCCCGGATGCGGGCCAGCAGCAGGTCGGGGTTGAAGGGCTTGGCGATATAGTCGTCGGCGCCCACCTCGTAGCCCGCCATGCGCTGGTGATCCGCCGACAGGGCCGAGACCATGATGATCGGCACGTCCTGCTGGTCCCGGATTTCGGCGCACAGCGCCACGCCGTCGTCGGGGCCCAGGGACACGTCCAGAAGGATCAGGTCCACCCGCGCCCCCTTCAGCGCGGCCAGCGCCCCCGCGCGGTCATGCGCCTGCGTGACGTGGAAGCCCTGCCGCTGCAGATAGGCGGCCAGCATCGCGGCCATCTCGGCGTCGTCCTCGACCAGAAGCAGGCGTTGCAGGGTCATGCGGGTCCTCCTGCCACGGGGCTTAGCATCCCGCGCGGCGCTTCGTAACAGTTTGTAACACCTGCGCCCGAAATCTGCCTGTTGCATGGCTGTCCTGCGTTGAACGCATGGCAGGCGATCGGGCATGATCGGATCACCGAAGCGGACCCGATTCCGTCTCGACAAGATCTGGGAGGATCCATGCACATGAAATCCGTTCTGGCGGCCTCGACCGCCGTGATGCTGGCCGCACCGGCCATGGCCGAACCGCAGGCCGAGGTTCTGCACTGGTGGACTTCGGGCGGCGAGGCGAAATCCGTCGCCGTCCTGCAGGAACAGTTCGGCGCCGAGGGCGGCACCTGGACCGACATGCCCGTCGCGGGCGGCGGCGGCGATGCCGCGATGACCGCGCTGCGCGCCCGCGTGCTGGCCGGCAACGCGCCGACCGCCGTGCAGCTGAAGGGCCCCGCCATCCAGGAATGGTACGAGGAGACCGGCCTTGCCGATATCGGCGCCGTCGCCGAGGAGAACGGCTGGGCCGACGTCCTGCCCGAACAGATCGCCGAGCACATGAAGTGCGAGGGCGAATGGTGCGCCGCACCCGTGAACGTGCACCGCGTCAACTGGATCTGGGGCAACAAGCAGATCCTGGACGAGCACGGCATCGAGATGCCGACCACCTGGGACGAATTCAACGCCGCAGCCGAAAAGCTGCAGGCGGCGGGCGTCACGCCGCTGGCCCATGGCGGCCAGTCCTGGCAGGACGCGACCGTCTTCGAGGCGGTCGTGCTGGGCCTTGGCGGCCCCGAGTTCTATCAGCAGGCGCTGGTCGACCTGGACCCCGAGGCGCTGACCTCGGACACGATGAAGCAGGCCTTCGACGAGATGCGGACCATCCGCGGCTATGTCGATGACAACTTCTCGGGCCGCGACTGGAACCTGGCCACCGCCATGGTCATGAACGGCGAGGCCGCCTTCCAGATCATGGGTGACTGGGCCAAGGGCGAATTCCTGGCCGCCGGCAAGGAGCCGGGCGCCGATTTCGTCTGCGCCCCCACCCCGGGCGAGGGCTTCCTCTACAATGTCGACAGCTTCGCCTTCTTCGAGGTCGACGGCCAGGACAAGCAGGACGGCCAGGCACTGCTGGCCAAGCTGATCATGGGCCCCGACTTCCAGAAGACGTTCAACCTCAACAAGGGCTCGATCCCGGCGCGCACCGACGTGGCCCTGGACGAGTTCGACGATTGCGCCATGCAGTCGAACAAGGACATGAACGAGGATGCGGCCGACGGTTCGCTGCTGCCCAGCTATGCCCATGGCATGGCCCTGCGCGGCGCACCCGCAGGCGCGATCACCGATGTCGTGACCGCGCATTTCAACAGCGACATGTCGTCGGAAGACGCGGTCCAGCAACTGGCCGACGCCGTCGCGAACGCGATGTGATCGAAGGCTGAACGCCCCGCGCCCCGACTTGCGGTCAGGGCGCGGGGTTTTTCTTTGAAGGGTTATCCGGAATGGAATGGCTTGAACGCAACGTGCCCAAGCTTGTCTTGGCGCCGTCCTTCGTGGCGATCCTGATCTTCGTCTACGGCTTCATCGCCTGGACCGCTTGGATCAGCCTGACGAAATCGCGCCTGATGCCGAAATACGAGATCGACGGCTTCGGGCAATTCGAACGCCTGTTCGCGGCCCCGCGCTGGGACGTGGCGATGAACAACCTGTTCATCTTCGGCGGCCTGTTCATCGTGATCTCGATGGTGATCGGCCTGCTGCTGGCGATCTTCCTCGACCAGAGGATCCGGGCCGAGGGCGTCCTGCGCACGGTCTATCTGTACCCGATGGCGCTGTCCTTGATCGTGACGGGCACCGCGTGGAAATGGATCCTGAACCCGGGTCTGGGCATCCAGGAGACCGTCCGCGGCTGGGGCTTCGAGAGCTTCACCTTCGACTGGCTGATCAAGCCCGAGATGGCGATCTATACCGTCGTGCTGGCCGCCGTGTGGCAGGCCTCGGGCTTCGTGATGGCGCTGTTCCTTGCGGGCCTGCGGTCCGTCGATACCGAGATCATCCGCGCAGCCCAGGTGGACGGCATCCCGAACCACCGCATCTATTCCGCGATCATCATTCCGACGATGGCGCCGATCTTCCTGTCGGCCTTCATCGTGCTGGCGCACCTGGCGATCAAGGCCTTCGACCTTGTCATCGCGCTGACCAATGGCGGCCCCGGCTACTCGACCGACCTGCCCGCGACCTACATGTACGCGATGGCGTTCTCGCGCGGGGATCTGGGCCAGGCGGCGTCCAGCGCCATGGTCATGATGGGCGTCATCTTCGCGATCGTCGTTCCCTATCTCTACAGTGAATTGAGGCCGCGCCGTGACCACTAACACCCTGCTTCGCTGGGGCCTCTATGCGGTCCTGATCCTGTTCGCGGCCTTCTACCTGATGCCGCTGTTCGTGATGCTGACGACCTCGCTGAAGTCGCTGGAGGAGATCCGCACCGGCGGGCTCCTGTCCCTGCCGCGAGAGATCACCTTCGCCCCCTGGGCCGAGGCCTGGTCCACCGCCTGCGCCGGCACCCAGTGCGAGGGGCTGCGCCCGTTCTTCTGGAACAGCGTGCTGATGGCCGTGCCCGCGGTCGCCATTTCCACGGTGGTGGGCGCCCTGAACGGATATGTCTTCGCGCAATGGCAGTTCCGCGGTGCGAACCTGTTCTTCGCGGCGATCCTGTTCGGCTGCTTCATCCCCTTCCAGGTCGTGCTGCTGCCGATGGCGCAGGCGCTCGGTTTCCTGGGGCTGGCAGGCAGCATTCCGGGGCTGATCTTCGTGCACGTGATCTACGGGATCGGCTTCACCACGCTGTTCTTCCGCAACTACTATGTCACCATTCCGCAGGAACTGGTGCGGGCGGCCAAGGTCGACGGCGCGGGCTTCTTCCGCATCTTCTTCGCGATCTTCCTGCCGATCTCGCTGCCGATCATCACCGTCTCGGTCATCTGGCAGTTCACCCAGATCTGGAACGACTTCCTGTTCGGGGTCAGCTTCAGCGGTCCGGGCAGCCAGCCCGTCACCGTCGCGCTGAACAACATCGTCAATTCGACCACCGGCGTCAAAGCCTACAACGTGGACATGGCCGCCGCGATCATCGCCGCCCTGCCCACGCTTCTGGTTTACGTCGTCGCTGGCAAATACTTCATCCGCGGCCTGACCGCCGGCTCCGTGAAAGGGTGATCCCATGCCGATCCTCGAAATCGACCACCTGCAGAAATCCTATGGCGAGACGCAGATCCTGCACGACATCAACATCAGCATCGAGGAAGGCGACTTCCTGGTGCTGGTGGGCCCGTCGGGCTGCGGCAAGTCCACGCTGCTGAACTGCATCGCGGGCCTCGAACCCATCACCGGGGGCGACATCAGCATCGCGGGGCGCAACGTGACGGGCGTGTCGCCCAAGGACCGCGACATCGCGATGGTGTTCCAGTCCTACGCGCTGTACCCGACCATGTCGGTCGCCAAGAACATCACCTTCGGCATGAAGGTGCGCGGCGTGGACAAGGCCACGCAGGACGCCAAGCTGAAACAGGTCGCGGCCCAGCTGCAGATCGAACAGCTGCTGAACCGCAAGCCGGGCCAGCTGTCGGGCGGCCAGCGCCAGCGCGTCGCGATGGGCCGGGCCCTTGTGCGCGATCCGCGGCTGTTCCTGTTCGACGAGCCGCTGTCGAACCTGGACGCGAAGCTGCGCGTCAGCATGCGGACCGAGATCAAGAAGCTGCACCAGGACCTGAACGCGTCCATCGTCTATGTCACCCATGACCAGATCGAGGCGATGACGCTGGCCACCAAGATCGTCGTCATGAAGGGCGGCGTGATCCAGCAGATCGGGACGCCCGCGGAAATCTACAACCGCCCGGCCAACATGTTCGTGGCCGATTTCATGGGCAGCCCGGCGATGAACCTGATCCCGGCCCGCGCGCGCGCGGATGCGGGCACCACCCGGATCGAGATCGACCGCCCCGGCGCAGCCCCCCTGGTCATCACCGATCCGGTGGCCCGCGACCTGCCCGCCGACATCGTCCTGGGCGTCCGCCCCGAGGATATCCACGAGGCGACCGAAGGCGCGCATCTGCCGGGCAATGCCCAACGCGCGGATGGCGACGTGCTGATCGACATCGTCGAACCCGCGGGCGCGGACACCTTCGCGGTCGCCCAGCTGGGCGGCAAGCCGGTGACGGCGCGTCTTCGGGCCGAAAGCCCGGTTCAGGCGCGTCAGCCGTTTCCGCTGGCATTCGACCTCTCGAAAGTGTCCTACTTCTCGCCTAAGGATGGCCAGAGGCTGAACTGAGCGGGGTAGACGGATGGCGATGCTTCTTGGCGATGTGGGGGGGACCAACGCGCGGCTTGCGATCGCGCGGAACGGTCTGATCGATGCGGCGACGGTCACGCGCTTTCGCGGGGACGACTTCGCCAGCTTCGACGACGTGGTGCGCCAGTTCATGGCGGAACAGCACCAGCCCAACATCTCGGCCATGTGCATCGCCGTCGCGGGCCCGGTCAGCGGCGGACGCGCGCGGCTGACCAACCGCGACTGGTCCTTTGACGAGAACGAGCTGGCGCGCCTGACCGATGCGGATCACGTGCGCCTGATCAACGACCTGACCGCGCTCGGCTATGCCACGCCCGCCCTGCGGGGCAGCGGCATCGCCGTCCTGCGCGAGGCGCCCGAGGATCGCGCCCGCAACGGCCAGGGCCTTGTCGTGGGCTTGGGCACCGGCTTCAACGTCTGCGCCGTGCGGGTCCTGCCCGGCGGCGCGATTACCGCGCTGGAGGCCGAGGAGGGGCATACCCACCTTCCCGCCAACATCATGGCCCGCCTGGTCGAGCGCGTGGGGCCCGAGGCCGCGGCTGGCTTCTTCTCGACCGAGGAGACCTTCGCGGGTCGCGGCCTGTCGCGCCTGCACGCTGCGATGACCGGAACCGAGCCGGTGCGCAGCGAAGAGGTCGCCCGCGCCGCCGAGGCCGGCGATGCCGCCGCGATCGAGACCTACGAGTTCTTCACCGAGCTGGTCGGCCTTCTGTGCCGCGAACTGTCCCTGCGGTTCATGCCGCTGGAGGGGCTGTTCCTTGCGGGCAGCGTCGGGCGCAGCATCGCGGACCGGATGGACCGCTTCACCCCGGCCTTCCTGTCGCAGGCGCATATGGGCCACATCCCGGCCAACACGCCGGTCAACCTGATCCTGGACGACATGGCCGCGCTTCACGGCTGCCTTGCCGCACTGGGCTGAACCCTGCCGCGAACCGTTCGGTTCGCAACAATTGCTGGACCCCGAGGCCCCAAGCTGGTTTGATCGGCGCAAGCCAGAATACGAGCAGGGGCAGGTTCGATGCGCGCATATGTGACGGCGATGCTGGTCGCCACCACGGCCATTTCGGGCGGGGGGATCGCTTGGGCGCAGTCCTCCTCGCCGTTTTCGGGATTGTTCTCGCGGGACGACCCGACCGAGGGGCCGGTCGATCTGGACATCACGGTCGAGGGCGGCAACGACACGCTGGCCACGCGCATCCGGCAGACCTCGCTGATCGCGGGCGCCCTGTCCGAGGATCGCACCACCGGCCAGGACGTGCTGGCGGCGGCGCGGGGCGATTACGCGCGCATCCTGGGCGTGCTCTATGACAACGGCTTCTACGACGCCGAGGTCAGCATCACGCTGGACGGGCAGGAGGCCGCCGAGGTCGCCCTGCTGGACGCGCCCGATGCCGTCAGTCGCGCCCATGTGGTCGTGACCCCCGGCCCGGAATTCACCTTCGCCCGCGCCGACCTTGCCCCCGTCGCCCCCGAATCCGAGATCCCGCCCGAATTCGCCGTGGGCGAGACCGCGGGCACCGGCGTCATGCGCCGCGCCGCACTGGCCGGGGTCGAGGGCTGGCGCAATTACGGCCATGCCAAGGCCGATGTCGCGTCCCAGTCCATCACCGCCAATCACGACGCGCGGCAGGTCGATACCCGGATCGGGCTGGACCCCGGCCCCGCCGTGTCCTTCGGCCGCCTGAACGTCAGCGGCAACCGCCGCCTGTCCGAACGCCGCCTGCGCAAGATCGCGGGCTTCCCCGAGGGAGAGCGCTTCGACCCCGAGGAGCTGTCCGACGTCCGCAAGCGCCTGCGCCGCTCGGGGGTCTTCTCGGCCATCACGCTCGAGGAATCCGAGACGCTGAATCCCGATGACAGCATGGATGTGGACCTGACCGTGATCGAACAGAAGACCCGCCGCCTGGGCGCGGGCTTCGAGGTGTCGAACACCGACGGCATCCTCGTCTCGGGCTACTGGATGCATCGCAACCTGTTCGGCGGAGGAGAGCGCCTGCGCATCGACGCCGAGGTGAAGGATATCGGGTCCGACAGCAGCGGCCGCGACGACAGCTACAGCATCCGCATCGACCGTCCCGCCACGCTGACGCCCGACACGACCGGTTTCGTCGAATTCGAGGCCGACCAGATCCGCGAGGAGGATTACGACGAGGATGTCGCGACGCTCGGCTTCGGGTTCAACCACATCTTCAGCGACGAGCTGACCGCCGACATCGCGCTGCAATACCAGTTCTCGCGCGCCTATGACGACGACCTGGAACGCGACTTCAAGGTGCTGGCCCTGCCCGCCGGCGTCACCTGGGACAAGCGCGACGACCAGAACAACGCCAAGAACGGCTTCTGGCTGCAGGGCGACGCCACGCCCTTCTACGGGTTCGAGGATACCGACAGCGGCCTGCGCGCCCTGGGCGAGGGGCGGGCCTATTACAGCTTCGGCGACGACCGCTTCACGCTGGCGGGTCGCGCGCGCCTCGGCTCGATCCTGGGGGCCAAGATCGAGAACACGCCGCGCAACTACCTGTTCTTCTCGGGCGGGGGGGGCACCGTGCGCGGGCATCCCTACGAATCCCTGGGCGTCGAGGTGATCGAGGGCAGCGACGGCGCGATCAAGACCGGCGGCATGTCCACCGCGACCGCCACCGCCGAGTTCCGCTTCCAGGTCCGCGAGAAGATCGGGCTGGTGGCCTTTGCCGATTACGGGCGCGTCTGGTCCGAGGGGGCCTTCGACGGCGCGTCGGGCGAACATGTCGGCGCCGGGGTCGGCGTGCGCTACGACACGCCGGTCGGGCCGCTGCGCTTCGACGTGGCGGGACCGGTCAGCGGCGATACCGCCAATGGCGTTCAACTCTATCTCGGGCTGGGGCAGGCATTCTGATGCGCAGGTTCCTCATCATCACCGCCGTCACCATGCTGCCGCTGGCCGTGCTGGCGCAGGACATCGCCGAGATCGCGGCATCGGAATCCGACGACAAGGGGTTCCTGACGCGGCTTCTGGAAAAGAACCTGTCGGGCGAGGGTCGGCAGATCACCATCATCGGCTTCGAGGGCGCGCTGTCCTCGCGCGCGACCTTCGACGAGATCCGCATCGCCGACGAGGACGGCGCCTGGCTGACGCTGAAGGACGGCGCGATCCAGTGGAACCGCTCGGCCCTGCTGCGCCGCCGCGTCGAGATCGCCGAGCTGTCGGCATCCGAGATCGACCTGCCCCGCCTGCCCGGCGGCGAGAAGGACGAGGTTCAGGCCGAGGCCACCCCCTTCGCCCTGCCCGAGCTGCCCGTGTCGCTGAACATCGAGGAGATCCGCGCCGATCGCGTCCGCCTGGGCGAGCCGGTGATGGGCGTCGCGGCCTCGTTGAAGGTGGCGGGCAATCTTGGCCTTGCCGGGGGCGAGGGCGATGCCGACCTGACCATCGACCGCCTGGACGGCCCGCGCGGCCAGTTCGTGCTGGACGCGGGATACTCGAACGAGACCGAGGTACTGCGCCTGAACTTGGGCCTGGACGAGGCCGAGGACGGGATCCTGGCGAACCTCGTGGGCATCCACGACCGCCCTGCCCTTGCCGCGCAGATCAGCGGCGAAGGCGCGCTGAGCGATTTCGCCGCCGACATCCGCCTGTCCAGCGATGGCCAGCCCCGCATCACCGGCCGCGTCAGCGCCACCGGCACCACCGATGACACTGGCGCCACGGGCACCGGCTTCGACATGCGGATCGGCGGCGACATCGCGGCGCTGCTGCCGCCCGACGACCGCGCCTTCTTCGGGCGGGACACGCAGCTGGTCGCGCAGGGCTTCCGCGCCGATACGGGCCGCCTGTCGATCCCGGAACTGGACCTGCGCACCAGCGCGCTGCATGTCGAAGGCCAGCTGGCGACGAACGACCAGTCCGCGCCCGAACGCGCGCTGCTGACCGTCACCCTGGGCAAGGATGCCGGCGCGACCGAGCTGCCCGTGGCCCTGCCCATGGCGGGCGAGAACGCGACCGTGGAATCGGGGCGGCTGCTTCTGGATTACGACGCCGCGCAGGGCGAGGGCTGGACGCTGTCCGGCAATATCGGCCAGCTGGACACGGGCTCGGTCCGCATGGGCGACCTGAACCTGAACGGCGCGGGCGAGGTGCTGCTGGATGGCGGTGCCCTGACCGACGTGACCGGCGCGCTGGAGTTCGCGGCCGAGGACATGGGCTTTGTCGATCCCGGCCTGACCGAAGCCATCGGCACCGCCATCACCGGCCGCGCCGATTTCGACTTTGCCCCCGGCAATGCGCTGGATATCCGCGACGTGACGCTTGAAGGCGCCGATTTCGGGCTGGACGGCGATTTCCTGGTCGCGGGGCTGGATAGCGGCATCACCCTGACCGCCGACGCGACGGCACGCTATGGCGATCTGGCCCGCATCTCGACGCTGGCGGGACGCCCCATGAGCGGCGCTGCCGATGCCAGCCTCCGCGGGTATTACACCCTGCTGACCGACGGTTTCGACATCCAGGCCAGCATCGCGGGCGATGACATCACGCTGGACCAGCCGCAGCTGGACGGGCTGCTGCGCGGGCGTTCGACCATCGACCTGGATGCCCGCCGCGACGAGACCGGCACCACGCTGGACGCGCTGGCGATCCGCGCACAGGGTCTGACGGCGGATGCCTCGGGGACGATCAGTTCCGATGCCAGCGATGTGACCGCCCGGATCGAGGCCCCCTCGCTGGCGCAGGCGGACGAGACGATGGGCGGTTCGCTGGACGTGACCGCCCGCGTGACCGGCCCCAACGACGCGCGCAAGCTGTCGCTGGACGGGCAGGCCGTCGATCTGCGCCTGGGCATCGAGATGCTGGACAAGCTGATGGCGGGCCGCACCGACCTGACCGCCGAGGCGGTGCAGTCCGACGACAGCTATGTCCTGCAGGGCTTCCAGGTGTCGAACCCGCAATTCGCCGCGGATGCGCAGGGCAGCTTCGCGCCCGGCGATCTGGACGCCGAAATGGACCTGTCGCTGACCGATCTGGGCCGCCTTCAGGACGGCTGGTCGGGCGGGCTGGACGCGAATGCCACCCTGTCCGAGGATGACGGCACCCGCAGCATCCGGCTGACGGGCACGGGGCAGGACCTGTCGCTCGGGACCGGGCCGGATGCGCTGACGGGCACCACGCGCCTGCTGGTCGAGGCGACCGAGAAGGACGGCGTGCTGACCATCTCGGACGGGCGGGTCAGCAACGACCAGCTGCGCGCGGTCGTGTCGGGCGTTCTGGGCCAGGGCGTCACCGATCTGGGCGGCGATGTCGAGATCGCCTCGCTCGCGCCCTTCGGCCAGGGCTGGCAGGGCAGCGTCACCGCCAGCGGCACCTTTGCCGAGGCCGGTGACGGCATCCGCAGGCTGAGCGTGGACGGCACGGGCCGCGACCTGTCCTTCGGGCAGGCGCAGGTCGATGGCGCGCTGGCGGGCGAGACCCGCCTGCGCGTCGCCGGGACCGAACAGGACGGCGTCTTCAGCATCGAGACCGCGCAGGTGGAAAACCCCCGGCTTCAGGTCGAGGCGGATGGACGCGTGGGCGGCGGCGAAACCGATGTCACCGCGGATCTGCGCGCCAGCGACCTGCGCTTTCTGGGCGGCGGCTTCGGCGGATCGGTCAATGCGCAGCTGGGCCTGACCGAGACCGCCGATGGTCGCAGCATCACAGCGAACGGCACCGCCAATGGGTTGCGCATCGGGCAGGAAAAGGCCGATGCCGTGCTGGCGGGCCAGACGAGCTTCGACCTTGCGGCATCGCAGGGTGCGGGCGGCGTGACCGTCCAGCGGCTGGATCTGCGCAATCCGCAGGTCAGCCTGGTCGCCAGCGGATCGCCCGCCGCGGGGATCGACCTGGACGGGAGGCTGGCGAACCTGGAGCTGCTGGTTCCGAACTTCGCGGGGCCGGTGACGCTGGACGGCGTGGTGCGCGAACAGGGCGCGACCTATGCGCTGGACCTGGACGCGACGGCGCCCGGCGACACGCGGCTGGCCATCACGGGGACCGCGGCCAAGGACGGCTCGGACCTGGATATCGGCATCGACGGCCGCTCCAGCGCGACGCTGGCCAACATGGTCATGCGCACGCGGAACTTCGCGGGGCCGCTGGACATCGCGCTGCGCATCGACGGGCCGCCCGCGCTGCAATCGCTTGGCGGCCAGATCCGCCTGTCGGATGGCCAGATGGTCGATCCGGGGCTGGGGCTTCGGCTGCAGAACATGGACTTCACCATGGGCTTCCGGGGCGGCATCGTCGATATCGACGGGCTTGTGGACGTGGCCGCCGGCGGCCAGATGCGCATGAGCGGGCCCTTCGACATCACGCGCAACACGCTGGATCTGGGCATCGGGCTGCGGCAGGTGAAGCTGCGCGATCCCAATCTCTACGAGACGCTGGTGGATGGCGACATCACGATCGCGGGCAATCTTGCCGCCGGGCCGCTGGTCTCGGGGCAGATCGACCTGCTGCAGACCGAGTTCCGCATCCCCTCGACGGGGCTGGGCGGGGCGACCGCCATTCCCGACATCAACCATGTGGGCAGCCAGCGGCCGCCGGTCCGGGCCACCCGTGCGCGCGCCGGCCTCGAGGGGTACCCCAGCCGCGCCGCATCCGAGGCGGGTCTTGGCGGTCCGCCCGCGACGCCGCCCGCCAATCCGCCGCGCCTGGACCTGGTCATCAACGCGCAGAACCAGGTCTTCGTGCGCGGTCGGGGCGTCGATGCCGAGATGGGCGGCGGCTTCCGCATCCAGGGCACCTCGCGCAACGTGGTGCCGATCGGGAACCTGGAGCTGATCCGGGGCCGGGTCGATCTGCTGGGCAACCGGTTCGACCTGACCGAGGGCCTGGTCGAACTGCAGGGCAGCCTGATCCCCGTGATCCGCCTTGTCGCCGAGACGGATCGCGACGGGATCACCACCCGCATCATCATCGACGGCGAGGTCCGCGATCCCGAGATCACGTTCGAATCCTCGCCCGAGCTGCCGCAGGAAGAGGTGCTGTCGCAGCTGCTGTTCGGGCGCGGGCTGGACAATATCAGCCCGCTGCAGGCGGCACAGCTGGCCAATGCCATCGCGGTGCTGGCCGGGCGCGGGGGCGACGGGATCATCGGCAGCCTGCGCGAAAGCGCGGGGCTGGACGATCTGGACCTGACGACGGATGACGACGGGAACGTGCAGGTCCGCGCCGGACGCTACATCTCCGAGAACGTCTATACCGATGTCGCGGTGGACGCGGACGGGACCAGCACGATCAACCTGAACCTGGACCTGACCAATTCGCTGCGCGCGCGCGGCTCGGTCGGCAGCGACGGGACCAGCAGCGTGGGCGTCTTCTTCGAGAGGGATTACTGAGGCCGCGCCTCAGTAATCGCCCACGGCCTCGAACAGTTCGGCCCGGCCCGGAACGGGCTGGGCCGCCACCGCGCGGAAACGCAGCATCGCGCGGTCGCCCGACAGCGGGGTCAGCGTCCAACCCAGCAGCCGGTCGCCCGGCCCCGCCATCGCCCCGCTGAGGGGGCGGTCCTCGAAGGCCCGTCCCAGGGCGTCGCGCAGGGCCGCAAGCGCGGGTCCGGCGCCGATGCGGGCCTCCCACGCCGATATGGTCGCGCACAGCGTCTCCTCACCCTCGCCCCAGATCGCGCGGTAGGCCTCGTTGTGCAGGATGATCTGGCCGTGGCTGTCAAAGACCAGCAGCGCATCCTCGAGCCCGTCCAGAACGGTGGTGCCCAGAAGAAGATCGGCGCGGAACTTGCGGGTCAGCGTCATCTCCTTGGTGATGTTCTCGAACAGGAAGGCGACGGCGCCGTCGGGATGGGGCCTGCCCGTCACGCGATAGGTCTGGCCGCTTGGCAGGGACCATGTCTCGACATGGTGGCCGGTGGCCGCGGCGCTTTCCAGGTTGGCCATGTGCTGACGCCAGCTGCGATAATCCTTGGGCTCGGGCACCATCCGCAATTCGCGCAGCTGGTCGAGGAAATCGAACAGCGTCGGGCGCGCGGTCAGGAAGCCCGCGGGCAGGCGCGTCAGGTCGATCAGCGCGGGGTTGAACAGCTGCAGGTTCCGGCGCTGGTCGAAGATCGCAAGGCCGATGGGAAGGTCGGCGAAGGTCTTGGTCAGCGTCTGCAGGAAGTCGCGCATGCTGCGTTCGGCGCGCACCGCGGCATCGGCGGGCAGTGCGAACATCATGGTCTGATCGCCGGTGCGGTGGCTGTGGACATCGTACCAGGACACCTGCCCGTGTTCCTCGAGCGCGGCGCGGCGCGTGGCGGTGCCCGCCCCCGGCACCGGGCGCGGCGATTCCAGCAGGCGCGGCAGCGTCCAGCCAAGCGCGCCGTGATGGCGGTTCTCGGCGCGGCGCAGATAGGCGGCATTGGCCCAGGTGATCCTGTCCTGCGCATCCTGGCGCCAGATCAGCATGGGGGTCTGGTCCAGCGCGGTGCGCAGCAGGCCCAGCTCCTCCTCCATCGCCTGCAACGACATGCTGTCCACGACGATGCCCGCATGTTCGGCCTGCGGATCGCACAGGGTGATGCGGGCGACGCCCTCGCCCATATCCTCGGCCAGAAGCCGAAGGGTCGCGGCGCCCTGCCCCTCGCCGCCGCGCAGGTCCAACCGGCCCAGCCGCGCAAGCTGCTGCATCTGTTCGCCGGCCTCGGGGATGCGCGGGCCGATCCAGCGCATCAGGCGGCCCCAGTCGTCGTCGGGCGGCCCGATCCGGTCCAGAAGCGCGCGCGCGGGTGCGGTCGCATCGACCAGCGTGCCGTCGCGGAACAGGAAGACCATCGGCTGGATCGGCGCATCGAGGCTGGCCGACATGCCCGACCTGCCCCCGCCCGAGATGCGGCGGTCGATCAGCCGGACGCCAAGCACCCCCAGCACCACCGAGGCAGAACCGCAGAGCACCGCAGCACCCAAGACCATCGCGCCGTCCGCAAACATGTCGACATCCCCATTGACCGCCCCGACAGGCTTAGACGGGTTTAGCTTAACAACTGGTTAAGGCGCTATGTCTCGATCTGCGGATTATGGGCCAGGGCGGCACGATCCTCGCTGCGGATGCGGTCCAGGGGCCAGCGCACGGTGACGATCGCCCCCGGCCCGCCATTCGCGAAGCTGAGCCGCGCGCCGCTGCGTTCCAGCAGCGTCTTGGCGATGAACAGCCCCAGGCCCATCCCCTCGTAATTGCCGCGCTGCGCCTCGGAGCGGCGGCTGAGATAGGGGTCGCCGATCCGCGACAGAAGCTGCGGCGGAAAGCCCGGCCCGTCATCGCGGATCGTCACCCCGAGCGTGCTGCCCGTGGCATAGCCGTCGATGACGACGCGGGTTTCCGCGAAATCGACCGCGTTCTGGATCAGGTTGCGCAGGGCGTGGATGATGGCGGGATCGCGGTGGATGACGGGGCCGGTCGCGTTGATCTCGACCACGGGGCCGCGATCGGCATGGGGGCCTGCGGCATCCTCGAGGACGGCGCCAAGCGGGGCTGCGCGCATGTGCAGGTCGTCCTTGCCCGCGCGGCCCATGCTGCGCAGGATCGCGGCGCAGCGGTCGGCGCTGTCGCGAAGCGCGATGGCGTCAGCCTTCAGCTCGGGGCGGTCGGCCAGCTCGTCGGCCAGCTCGCCCGCGATCAGCTTGATGGTCGCAAGGGGGGTGCCCATCTCGTGGGCGGCCGCGGCCACGACGCCGCCCAGGTGCTGCAGCCGCTGTTCGCGCGACAGGGCCATCTGCGTGGCGAACAGCGCGTTCGACGTGTCCGACAGCTCTCCGGTGACGCGGTGGGCATAGCCCGCGAAGAAGACCACCCCGATCACCAGCGCGACCCAGTGGCCAAGCGCCAGGATCGGCTCCATCCGCAGGATCTGCCCGTCGGGCGCGGTCAGCGGATGCGCGAAGATCGCCGCGACCGAGATCAGCGCCACCGTCGCAAGGCCAAGGGCGATCACCTGCCGCGCGCTGAGCGAGGCCGCGGCGATGGTCACGGGCGCCAGCACCAGCAGCGCGAAGGGGTTGGCCATGCCGCCCGTCAGCGCCATCAGCGTCGAGATCTGCACCAGGTCGAAGCTGAGCTGGCTGACCGCCCGCCCCGGCGAGGTGCGCTTGGGCGGGTGCAGGAACAGCCAGACGTTCATCGTCACCGAACAGGCCACGAGGAACAGCACCGGTGCCTTGACGAAGCCGATGCCCATGATCCATGCCACGACGACCGCCGCCATCTGGCCGCCGATGGCGAACCAGCGCAGCAGGACCAGCGTGCGGATGCGGATGGGCTCGGCCTTGTGGGTCTCGGTCGGATCGACCGGAAGGCCAGACTGGTCTTGGAATTCCATCGCCATCCCCGGCTGCGACATAGGGCGCCTTGATACCCAAGCCCCCCTTTGCGATCAATGCGCCCGAATGACACGCGACAAAAGGGGGCCACGATGGCCGATCGCAGGATTATGCTGGCGGCCGCAGTGGCCTCGGGGCTGCTGCTGGTTGCGGGGGGCGCCTATCTTGCGGCCCGCGATGACGGGGTCGATTACGCGCAATGCCGCAGCAGCAATGTCGCGGGCGGGATGGAAAGCTTCGGCACCGAATTCACGCTGACCGATACCGAAGGGCAGCGCGTCACGCAGGACCAGGTGTTCGACAAGCCCAGCCTGCTTTACTTCGGGTATACCTTCTGCCCGGATGTCTGCCCGCTGGATACCGCCCGTAACGCCGAGGCCGTGGCCCAGCTGAACGAGGCCGGCGTCGATGTGCAGAACGTCTTCGTCACCGTCGATCCCCGGCGCGACACCCCCGAGGTGCTGGCCGATTTCACCAGCCTGTTCCCCGGGCAGATGGTCGGCCTGACCGGAAGCGACGACGAGATCGCGGCCGTGAACAAGGGCTGGCGCAACTATTACAAGGCGCATGACGAAGAGGACGACCAGTATTACCTGGTCGATCACATGACCAACACCTACCTGGTGCTGCCCGAAGCGGGCACGGTGGATTATTTCCCGCGCGACGCCTCGCCCGAGAAACTGGTCGAGACCGTCGGGTGTTTCCTGAACGCCGGATAAGGCATTTCGTCGCAGCGGTTTGCATCCGAAACGTGCAATCGCCAGATCAAGAAAAACAACCGGGAGAGAATATCCGATGACCGATATGAATATTCAAATAGGCGCGGACCCGTCATTGCTGCTTGTCGATGACGACGAGATATTCCTGAACCGGTTGGCCCGCGCGATGGAGAAACGGGGTTTCCAGGTGGAAACCTCGCCCACGGTTGCGGGCGCGCTGAAGGGCATCGAGACGCGCGCGCCCGCCTATGCCGTCATCGACCTGCGGCTGGAGGACGGCAACGGCCTGGACGTGGTCGAGGCGCTGCGCGAGCGCCGTCAGGACGCGCGGATCATCGTCTTGACCGGATACGGGGCCATCGCCACTGCCGTCGCTGCCGTGAAAATGGGCGCGACGGATTACCTGGCCAAACCGGCGGATGCGAATGACGTGACGGCCGCGCTTTTGTCCAGCGGTGAATTGCTGCCGCCCCCGCCCGAGAACCCCATGTCCGCCGATCGCGTCAAATGGGAACATATTCAGCGCGTATATGAACAATGCGACCGAAACGTTTCCGAAACGGCGCGCCGTCTTCACATGCATCGCCGCACGCTTCAGCGTATTCTTGCCAAGAGGGGGCCAAGATAACCTTTTGGTTACCAAGGGGATACAATTGATCGCTTGATGGCATAATAAATTTGTTTATATTCGGGTTATCAATCCAAGTAATAAAAGCAGATGAAATGACCATCGATCTGGAAAAAATGTCGCTGAAGGACATGCGTGATCTGCGTTCGAAGCTGGACCGGGCGATCAATTCCTACGAGGAACGCCGCCGCCGCGAGGCGCTGGTGGCGGTCGAGGAAGCGGCCCGCGAATACGGCTTCAACCTGTCGGACCTGACCACGGGCAAGCCCAAGCGCGCGGGCACCGTGCCGCCGAAATACGCAAATCCGCAGGATCCGACCATGACCTGGACGGGCCGTGGCCGCAAACCCCGTTGGGTGGTCGAGAACCTCGACAACGGGAAGCAGCTGGAAGACCTGCTGATCGGATAAGAAAAGGGGGCCGCGCGATGCGGCCCCTTCTCATTTGCGCGCGGCGTCGATCAGGTCGATCAGCTGCGCGAAACGCGCAAGATAGGCCTGCCGCGTCTGGGCGGGCGGTCGCAGCGCGATCTCCAGCCCCGGCAGGCGATGCGCCTCGGGGATGGGGAACAGGCGCCGCGCCTCGGTTTCCGAAAAGCCCGCGATCGAAACGGCCTCCAGCCGGGCCGAGACGCGATCGGCATCCTTGATGCGCTTCTTGATCGTGGCGGGCAATTGCGCGGGCAGGCCGAAGCGCTGGTGGATCACCGCCGTCAGGCGTTGGTCCATCAGCCGGTAATCCGGCCCCAACGCGGCCTTCACCGGCGAGATCATGTCGCCGATGACATATTCCGGCGCATCATGCAGCAGCGCCCCCAGCCGCCAGCGCGGATCGCATTCGGGATGCATCCGCGCGAATATCTCCTCGACCAGCAGCGAATGCTCGGCCACGGAATAGGGCCAGTCGCCCTGCGTCTGCCCGTTCCACCGCGCGACGAAGGCAAGCCCGTGGGCGATGTCCCCGATCTCGATATCGACGGGGGTGGGATCCAGCAGGTCGAGCCTGCGCCCGGACAGCATCCGCTGCCAGGCGCGGGCGGGGCGTGCCGCCATGGATCAGGACAGCTTCTGGTCCGCGGGCGCCTGTTCCGCCTGGCCCTGCTGGGCGCGACGGGCCAGTTCCTGGCGGTAAAGCGCCACGAAATCGACCGGGTCCATGTTGAAGGGCGGGAAGCCGCCGTCGCGCACCAGGTCCGAGATGATGCGGCGCACATAGGGGAACAGCAGGCGCGGGCATTCGATCATCAGGAATGGATGCAGCTGTTCCTGCGGCACGCCCTCGATGTTGAAGACGCCGGCATAGTCCAGCTCGGCGATGAACAGCGTCGTGCCGTCACCCTTGTTCTTCGAGGTCACGCGGAACTTGGTGATGACCTCGTACTGGTTCTCGGACCCGCGCTTGCGGGCGTCCATGCTGACCTGGACCGAGACCTCGGGGGCCAGCTCGCCCTGCGGCGCGCCCTTCTGCGCGACGCCGTTCTCGAAGGACAGGTCGCGGATATACTGCGCCAGGATGTTCATGCGCATCTGCGGCTGAGCGGCTGCGCCGTTCGCTTGGGTGTCTTCTTCGGCCATTCTCGTCCCTCGGGTTTTCCTTGTTTCGCGGTGATTAGTAGCAGCAGCCCCGCCCTGCCTCAATGCCGCGTCCAGCCGGACCGTCCCGGACCGCGCCCGCCGCTGTCGTCGTCCAGTTCCGGCGGCAGGTCCACCGGTGCGCGCGGGTCGTCGGGCGCGACGGTATAGTCGCCGTCGATCACGCCTTCGTCATCGCCCGCGCGATAGGGGGCGTTCGGGTTGCGGCCCATCGTCGCGGAATGCATCTGGAAGCTGCTGACCTTCACGCGGGACGCAAGCTGGCGCATCAGCCCCTCGCGGATGCCCGGGACCAGCAGCAGCATGCCGATTGTGTCGGTGAAGAAACCCGGCGTCAGCAGCAGCATGCCCGCGACCAGGATCATCACGCCATGCGCCAGGGGGCGCGTCGGATCGCGCATTTCCCCGAAACTGCGCTGGATTTCCAGCCATGCCTGCGCGCCCTGGCTGCGCATCAGCGCGGTGCCGACGATGGCGGTCAGGACCACGATGGCAAGCGTGGGCCACAGCTCGATCAGGCCGCCGACCTGGATGAAAAGACCGATCTCGATGATCGGGACCAGCAGGAAAAGCCAGAACAGCTTCATGTGCACTCCTTCTTGATCCGGCGCGGCAACTGGACTTGCACCGGGGCCATGCTTACATAATGGCTGAACGTCCAAAGACCAATGACACCGACCAGAGGGTGCACGATGTCCAACCCGATTCTCCAGCTGCTTGTCCTTGCAGGGATCGCGATCTTCGTGATGCTTCGCCTGAAAAACGTGCTGGGAACGCGCGACGGGTTCGAACCCCCCAAGGTCGAGAACCCTGCCCCCGACAGCGGGCCCGCCCGCTTCGAGGTGATCGAGGGCAGCGCCCAGGAACAGGATCACGACATCCTGGACCATGTCGATGCCGGCAGCCCCGCCGCCACCGCGCTGGCGCAGATGAAGCAGGCCGAGCCCGATTTCGCCGTGGGCGAGTTCCTGGGCGGCGCGCGCCAGGCCTACGAGATGATCCTGATGGCCTTCGAACGCGGCGACATCTCCGAGGTGCGCCCCTTCCTGGCGCCCCCCGTGGCCGAGGCCTTCCAATCCGTCATCGACCAGCGCGAGGCTGCGGGCCAGACCGTCGAGGCGCAGTACCTGGGCACGCGCGAGACCACGCTTGCCGGGGCCGAGTTCGACCGCACCACCGGCGAGGCCGAGGTCTCGGTCCGCTTCCTGGCGGAACTGATCGTCGCCACCCGCGACGCCGACGGCAACGTGGTCGAGGGCGATCCCAAGGCGTCGCGCAAGCAGAAGGACACCTGGACCTTCGCGCGGGCCATGGGCAGCGACGATCCGAACTGGCAGCTTGTCGCGACGGGCTGATGCGCCGTCGCCGCAAGCTTCTGTCCGACGAGGATCGCGAGCTGTGGTCGCGCGTGGCCGAAAGCGCGCAGCCCATGCATCCGCGCCGGAACACCCCTCTGCCGCCCGACCCCGATCCGGTCGAGGCGGCATCGTCGCGTCCCGTTCCCCCGAAGCCCCTGCCCGCCTTTCGCGTCGGACAATCCGCGCTGCCCGCCAAGCCGGTCGTTCAGCGCAGCCCCTCGCCGGCCGAACGGCTGGCGCAATCGGGCCTGCGCATGGATGCCAAGACGCATCGCAAGATGACGCAGGGCAAGCTGAAGCCCGAGGCCCGGCTGGACCTGCACGGCATGACGCTGGCCGCCGCGCATCCCGAGCTGATCCAGTTCATCCTGTCATGTCATGCGGGGGGGCTGCGGCTGGTCCTGGTGATCACGGGCAAGGGCCGTGGCGATCACGGCCCCCTGCCCACGCGCCCCGGCGCGCTGCGCCACCAGGTGCCGCACTGGCTGCACACCGCGCCCCTGGGGCTGGTGGTGCAGCAGGTCAGCGCCGCGCATTTCAGGCATGGCGGCGAAGGCGCGTATTACGTCTATCTGAGACGCTGATCCGAAGCCGATCAGGAATATTTCGCCTTGGGCCCGGCGAAATACCAGATGATCAGGCCGATGACCGGCAGGATCGCGATCAGCAGGATCCAGATGATCTTGGTCTTGTTGGATTCGTTGGTGTTGATCACCGAGGCGATCGCCCAGACGTCCAGCGCGAAGATGACGATGCTGAAAAGCCAACCCATGTCCTGTCCCCTTGTTCGAAGCGTTTCGACAAGGGGCGAACCCCGGCTGGGCGGCCGGGGTTCCCTTGCGCCTTACAGCACGTAGCGCGACAGGTCGGTCGAGCGCGACAGGTCGCCGATATGGGTCTCGACGAAGGCGGCATCCACCTCGATCGTCTCGCCCTGGCGCTCGGGCGCGTTGAAGGACAGCTCCTCGAAGACGCGCTCGATCACGGTATAGAGCCTGCGCGCGCCGATATTCTCGACCGAGGCGTTCACCTCGGCGGCGATGCGGGCCAGCGCCGCGATGCCGTCGGGGGCGAAGGACACCGTCACGCCCTCGGTCTGCATCAGCGCGGTATACTGGCGCGTCAGGGCGTTGTCGGTCTCGGTCAGGATGCGGACGAAATCGTCCTCGGACAGGGCGCGCAGTTCGACGCGGATCGGCAGGCGGCCCTGCAGTTCGGGCAGCAGGTCCGACGGCTTGGCGACGTGGAACGCCCCCGAGGCGATGAACAGGATGTGATCCGTGCGCACCGCGCCGTATTTCGTGCTGACGGTCGTGCCCTCGATCAGCGGCAGCAGGTCGCGCTGCACGCCCTCGCGGCTGACATCGCCGCCGCGGGCATCGCTGCGCGCACAGACCTTGTCGATCTCGTCGATGAAGACGATGCCGTTCTCCTGCACCGCATCCAGCGCTGCGGCCTTGATCGTCTCGTCGTCCAGCAGCTTGTCGGCCTCTTCGGCGATCAGCAGCTCGTAGCTTTCGGCGACGGTGACCTTGCGGCGCACGCGGCGACCGCCGAAGGCCTTCATCAGGCCCGACAGGTCCATCATGCCGCCCATGGGCTGCCCCGGCTGGCCCGGCATCTCCATCCCGCCAAGCGGGTTCGAGTTGTCGGCCACCTCCAGCTCGATCACGGTGTCGTCCAGTTCGCCGCGCTTCAGCTTGTCGCGGAACATCTGGCGCGTGCCCTCGCGCGCGTCGGTGCCGGCCAGGGCCTCGATCACGCGATCCTCGGCGGCGCCATGCGCGCGGGCCTTCACCTCTTCGCGCATGCGTTCGCGGGTGTCGTTCATCGCGGCGTCCATCAGGTCGCGGATGATCTGTTCGACATCGCGCCCGACATAGCCGACCTCGGTGAACTTCGTGGCCTCGACCTTGACGAAGGGCGCGTTGGCCAGTTTCGCCAGGCGGCGGCTGATCTCGGTCTTGCCGACGCCGGTCGGGCCGATCATCAGGATGTTCTTGGGATACACCTCGTCGCGCAGGTCGTCGCCAAGGCGCTTGCGGCGCCAGCGGTTGCGCAGGGCGACGGCGACGGCGCGCTTCGCGTCCTTCTGGCCGATGATGAAGCGGTCCAGTTCGGACACGATCTGGCTTGGGGTCAGGTCGGTCATTTCGCTTGTCTCCTCGGGTCTCAGCCCAGAACCTCGACGGTCAGGCGACCGTTGGTATAGACGCAGATATCTGCCGCGATCTGCATGGCCCTGCGGGCCACCTCTTCGGCATCCAGGTCGCTTTCCAGCAGCCCGCGCGCGGCGGCCAGCGCGAAATTCCCGCCCGAGCCGATGGCCGCGACGTCGAATTCCGGTTCCAGCACGTCACCCGCGCCGGTCACGACCAGCAGGTCGGTGCCGTCGGTGACGATCAGCATGGCCTCGAGATTGCGCAGGTACTTGTCCGTGCGCCAGTCCTTGGCCAGTTCCACGCAGGCGCGCTGCAGCTGGCCGGGCGCGGCCTCCAGCTTCTTCTCCAGCCGCTCCAGCAGGGTGAAGGCGTCGGCGGTCGATCCCGCGAAGCCCACGACCACGTCGCGGCCGCCCGGCGACAGGCGCCGCACCTTGCGGGCGCTGCCCTTCATCACCGTCGGTCCGACGCTGACCTGCCCGTCGCCTGCGACGACCACCTTGCCGTTCCGGCGCACCGCCAGAATCGTGGTGCCGTGCCAGCCGGGAAACTTGTCCTCTGCCATGGGACGCTCCTTCCTTCAGTCGGCCAAGCAGATATGGGCGCCCTGCCCCTTCTGCAACCCGTTGAAAACAGGGGGCGGGCACCCTAGCCTGCCGCCATGGGCGAAGATCTGCTGCTGAACGTCTACCTTCATCCCCCGGTTCTGCAGATGGCGAAGGCGGGTCGGCTGGGATTCCTGAACCGGATGACGGGCCTGCTGCAGGAACGCGGCTGGACCGTGCGGATCGGCCATTCCGGCGACGGTCCGCGGGCCCTTGCCCCTGCCCGTCCGGGCTTTGCGCTGTTCAACATGGAGCGCCCGACCCATGACCGCGCGCTGACCTTCCGGCTGGCCTATCACTATCCCTATTGGCGGCTGGAGAGGCAGGCCGAACGCTGGCGCTGGCCCATCGCGCGGGCAGAGTTCGATCCCGACCGCATCGGCGACGGTCCCGCCGCGAATTTCGCCGCAAGGCTGCGCGAACGCGTGCTGCCGGGGCCCGAACCGCAGCGCGGCGATCACATCCTGATCCCGCTGCAGGGGCACCTGCGCAAGCGGCGCAGCTTCCAGTCGGCCAGCCCGGTCGGCATGATCCGACATGCCGCCATGACGGGCCGCCCCTGCATCGCGACGCTGCACCCCAAGGAAATCTACGACGACCGCGACCACCGGGCGCTGGAGCTGCTGCAGGACGAGTTTCCGAACCTGACCGTCGGCGGCGACACGGCGGCACTGCTGCGCGACTGCGCCTTCGTGGTGACGCAGAACAGCTCGGTCGGGTTCGACGGGCTGATCCTGGGCAAGCCGGTGGTGCTGTTCGCGCAGTCGGATTTCCACCACGTCACGCTGAACGCGGCGCATCTGGGGGCGGATCGGGCCATCGCGATGGCCCCGGACCACCAGGCGCCCGTGCAGAAGTTCCTCGACTGGTTCCTGCGCCGCAACAGCCTGGACATGATGGCCCCCGATGCAGACGAGCGGCTGATACAGGCCATGAAAAAGGGCGGCTGGCCCTTATAGGACCGCCGCCCTTCGACGCGACAGGCGCGGAGATCAGATCGACTCGTCGATCCAGCCCTTCAGCGCGGCCTTGGGCGCCGCGCCCATGCGGTTCGACACGACCTCGCCGTCCTTGAACATGAACAGGGCGGGAATGCCGCGCACGCCCAGCTGGGCCGCCTGTTCGGGGTTCTCGTCGACATTGACCTTCACGACCTTGATCTTGCCGGCATATTCGTCCGACAGCTCTTCCAGGGCGGGGCCGATCTGCTTGCAGGGGCCGCACCATTCGGCCCAGAAATCGACCACGACGGGGGTCGCGGACTGGCGCACTTCGGCGTCGAATTCGGCATCGTTCACATGCACGGTAGCCATGCTCAGCTCCTTTTCTCGGAAATGACCGGCGGGTACCGGCGGTCTTGTCGCACAAGAGCTATGTGCCGCACCCGCATGGGTCAAGACCCGGACAACTCGCGCATGACGCCGTCCAGAAGCGCATCCGGCAGGGTCATCACGCTGCGCGACGTGGTCCACAGGACCGCGACCTCGACCGGCCTGTCGGTCCAGATCCCGCACAGCGCCGCGCGATAGGCCGCCATCTGCCGCAGGATGCCCAGGGGGACGGCCTCGGGGGTGGCAGGAACCTCTGAGTTGGTCTTGTAGTCGACGGCCAGGACGCGGTCTGCGGTGACGATCAGCCGGTCGATCACGCCGTTCAGCGTGCCGATGCCGGGCAGGGGGGCGGTCAGGGCCACCTCGGACAGGACATTCGCTTCCTGGCCGGGATCCATGACCTGCGCCAGATCGGGCGCGGTGATCAGGATCTGCGCCTCGTTCAGCAGTTCGTCCAGATCCTCGGGGTCGGGCAGGCCGCCCTCGGCCCCGGACAGGATGGCGCGGGCGATGTCGGGCCAGCCGGGCGCGGGATGGTGCGGCAGGTGTTCCAGCAGCAGATGCAGGCGCGTGCCGCGCAGCATCGCGGCGTCGCGGTCGCCATCGCTTGGCGCGGCCAAGGCCTTGGCGCCGCCCAAGGCCGTCGCCGCGACGGGGGCGCGGTATTCGGGCGGCTGGGGCGGCAGGCGCATGGCCCAGTCGGGCGCCGCGCGCGGGGGCAGGGGTGGCGCGGGCGGATCGACCGTGCCGTCCGGCCAGTCGCCGAAGGACAGGCGCAGACCCGTGCCCAGCCCCTCGATCTGGATGGGTGCGCGGGGCAGGTCGGCGGCGCCCGCGCCTTCGGCGATCATCGAGTGCCAGCTTTCCAGTCCCTCGCCCGTATCGCCCGCGGCGGCCACGATCAGCCAGCTTTCGGCGCGGGTGATCGCCACGTACAGCAGGCGGCGGCGTTCCTCCTCCTGGCGGCGTTCCCATTCGGCCACGGCATCGGCCACGGCATCGCAGCGATCGGCGGCGGCCCCGCGCCATGCGGGCATGTCGCCCATTCGCACCGTCTTCTGCATGTTCGAGGGGCGGCGCTTCTGCGTTTCGGGCAGGATCACGATGGGGCTTTCGAGGCCCTTGGACCCGTGCACCGTCATCACCCGGATCAGCCCGCCCGACCCGCCGGGCAGCTGGCGCTTCACCTCGACATCGTCGCCCTGCAACCACACGAGGAAGCCCGTCAGCGACGGCGTCTCGACCTGTTCGTAGGCCAGCGCCTGGGACATCAGCTCGTCGATGCCGTCCTCGGCCTCGGCGCCCAGCCTGGCCAGCAGCGCCTGCCGCCCGCCATGCCGCGTCAGCAGCCGCGAGATCAGGTCGTGCGGACGAAGATAGTCGGCGTGATCGGCCATGTCCGCGAAGATGTCCCAGACCGCGCGGTGATCCGAATTGCGCAGCCGCGCCCACAGGAACTCGCCCCGCTTGCGGCCCGACGACAGGCGATAGAGATCATCCTCGGACAGGCCGAACAGCGGCGATCTGAGGGCGGCGGCAAGGCTGAGGTCGTCCTCGGGGGTGGCAAGGACCGACAGGGTGGCGGTGATGTCGCGCACGGCCAGTTCGGCCGCAAGGCGCAGGCGGTCCGCGCCCGCGACGGGCAGGCCCGCCGATTTCAGCGCGCCGATCAGCGCCTCGAACAGCGATCCGCGGCGCTGCACCAGGATCTGGATGTCGCCCGCATGGATGGCGCGGGGGCGGCCCGTCTTGCCGTCCAGGATGGGCTGGCCCAGCATTTCCGCGATCTGTCCGGCGATCAGGCGGCCCAGTTCGACATCCGCGTCGTTTTCGGCGGGGGCATCGACGGGGCTGGTCCAGTCGGCGGGCTCGGGCTTGTCGGGCTTGGGCAGGGCGGGCCAGATGTCCACGCGCCCCGGCATGGTGCTGCGGAAGGCCACGTGGCGCGGCGGATCGCCAAGGCCCTGCGCGGCCTCGCCCTGGAAGACCGCATCGACCAGCGTCAGGATCGCGGGCGAGGATCGGAAGCTGTGCGCCAGCCCGCGCGTCTGCATGGGCTGCTGGACGGCGGCGAAATCCTGGCCGAAGCGGTCGCGCATGTCCTCGAAGACGGCGATGTCGGCGCCCTGGAAGGAATAGATCGACTGCTTGGGATCGCCCACCACGAACAGCGTGCGGGGCCGGTCATGCGCGCCGTCGCCGCTGGTGAATTCGTCGGTCAGGCGGCGGATCACGCGCCACTGCTCGGGGCTGGTGTCCTGCGCCTCGTCGACCAGGATGTGGTCGATGCCGCCGTCCAGGCGCCACAGCACCCATTGCGCCATGCTGGATTCGCCCAGCAGTTGCGCCGTGCGGCGGATCAGGTCGTCGAAATCCAGCCAGCCATTCGCGGCCTTGGCCTGCGCCATGCGCTGCGTGAACTCATGGCCGAAGCGGTGCAGGCGCAGCGTGCGTTCCGCCTGCGCAAGGCCAAGCGCGGGCAGCCGGGCCTCCTGCACCCGCAGCATCAGGTCGTCCAGATCGCCCATGAAGGGCGCGCAGGGGCCTTCGCGCAGGCCCTTGGTCGGCAGCTTGCCGATCTTGGCGGCGAAGGGCTCCTTGGTCTTGGCGCCGGTCAGGAACTGATCGACCAGCAGGGCGAGTTCCGGCTGGCCCGGATCGCGCCAGTTGCCGGTGCCCAGCTTCTGCGCGATCTTCGCATCGGTCGCGCCGCCCTTGGCCATGACCGGCAGGATCGCGTCGAACAGATCGCCCTGGTTGCCGTCGAAGACCTGCGCCAGCAGCGCGTCCTGCGTCATGCCCGGCGGCACGCCCATCGCGGCGCGGATCGCGTCCGCATCGGGGGGCGCGGCGAAATCGGCCTCGGAGAACGAACCGAGGAACCCGTCCAGCCCGTCGCCGCCCACCAGCGCGGTCAGGTCGTCGATGGCGGGGTGGCCGGTCTCGGCCATGTCCTCGAGGATCTCGGCGCGCATGGCGCGGGCGCTGCGGTCGTCCAGTTCGGCAAAGCCCATCGGCACGCCGGCCTCCAGCGGGAAGCGTCGCAGCAGCGCCGCGCAGAAGCTGTGGATCGTCTGCACCTTCAGCCCGCCCGGTGCCTCGATCGCGCGGGCGAACAGGCGCCGCGCCTCGGGCAGGTCGGGGGCGCGATCCTCGCCCAGGGATGCCAGTTCGTCGCGCAGCTCGTCCTCGGGCAGCATGGCCCAACGGCCAAGGCGGGCCAGCAGGCGGTTCTGCATCTCGGTCGCGGCGGCCTTGGTATAGGTCAGGCACAGGATGCGTTCCGGCGCGGTGCCGCCCAGCAGCAGCCGCGCCACGCGGTCGGTCAGCACGCGGGTCTTGCCCGATCCCGCATTGGCCGTCAGCCAGGTGGTGCGCAGGGGATCGGCCGCGCCGATCTGGTTGCGGGTGGCCTCATCCATGATCGCCCACCTTTCGCGGGGTCGCGGCATCGGTCAGCGACCATTCGCCATACCGCGCCAGGTGATCGTAATCGCCCGCATAGCTGACCGATTGCGGCGCGCGCATCGCGGTAAAGCCCGCATTCCCCGTCAGATAGGTCGTGACCAGGTCCACGAAGCCGTCCCAGTTCCGGCCCTCGATTTCCGCATCGTGGGTGCGGGCGGCGGTCGCCCCTTCGCCGCCCAGCTGGATATAGGCGATGCCCGCCACGTCCACCGGTCCCAGGGCGTCGAAGCCACCGCGCCGCGCCATCGCGGCCTCGAGCATCAGCTGCTTGTCGAAATGTTCGATCTGCTTGTCGGTCGGCGGCGATCCGGACTTGTAGTCGTAGATCATCGCCCGCCCGTCCTGCAGCAGGTCGATCCGGTCGGGCTTGGCCGTCAGCACCATGCCCAGTCCTGCCACGTCCACGCGGCCGTGCTTCTCGATCACGACGGGTTCGCCCTGCGACAGGCGGTCCAGTTCGTCCGCGACGATCCGGTCCGCGATGCCGTGGATGCGGGCCTTCCAGAAGGCGCGGGCCACGGGCCAGGGGACCTCCTGTTCCAGCACCTCGTCCGCGACGCGCAGGAAGGTCGCCTTCAGCACCTCGGGCGGGGTGTCGGGCCGGGGCTTCGTCTTCAGCAGATGTTCGACGATGGAATGCAGCGCCTGTCCGCGCAGGGCGGCATCGGGTTCGGGCCGCAGCGGCGGCAGCGGGCGCAGGCCCAGCACGCGCTTGGCATAGACCGCGTAAGGGTCGCGGATCAAATGAGAGATGTCGGTGACCGGCAGTTCCGCGAATGCCGGCGCGGGCGGGACGGGCGAGGGGCGCAGTGCCCCCGGTACCTGCGCCACGGGCCGCTGGATCGCCTGCGCCATGGCCAGCCATTCCGCGCCCCGCACCCGCATCGCCTCCAGCGCCTGCGGGCCGTTGCGGTCGGGCAGGCCGCCCATCAGGTTCACGAGACGGTTCAGCCAGCGGCTGGGGATGGTCTCGGCCTCGGCATCGCGGCGGGCGCGGGTCAGGAACACGCGATCCGCGCCGATGGCCTGCTGGAAGTCGTGCGCCGCAAGGCCGATCTGGCGTTCGGGGACGGGCAGGCCCGCGGCCATGCGCATCTGCCGCGACAGCCACGGGTCGGGCGACAGCGATTGCGGCCAGCCGCCCTCGTTCAGGCCCGACAGGATGACCGTGCCGTGACCATAGAGCCGTGCCTCGCGGGTGCCGCGGATGCGCAGCAGGTGGAAGCTTGCGACGTCTTCCCGGACCGCGCTGCGCTGCAATTCGGTGGCCAGCAGCGCCGACAGGTCGGCGGGGCCGAAATCGGGGCCGTGGGGGGCGTGTTCGCGCAGGTGGCGCATCACGTCCAGCGTGCAGCGCCCGGCCTTGTCCTGCCACAGGCGCGAGGCTGCCGGATCGCCCGAGGGGCCGGCGGCCAGCGCCTCGGCCAGGTCCACCAGATCGGCCAGCCGATCGGGCAGGGGGCGGGGCGCGCGGTCGCGGGCAAGGGGAGCCATGCGGTCCAGCATGGCGGCCAGCCATCCGGCCCAGGTCTTGCGCAGCGCATCGCCCCGGTCGCCCCAGTCCTGCAGGGTGGCGGCGTCGGGGAATGCGGGGCCGTTCCGGCGCAGGTGCAGTTCCAGATCGCGGGTCAGGCGCAGCATGTCGTTGCGCCCGATCGTCGTCGATCCGGTCGCGGTCAGGGGGTGCTTCAGCAGGATCAGCAGGCGGTCGATGGTCAGCGCCTCGCCCGAGAGCTGGGCGATCTGGCGCAGGAACAGGCCCGGCGGGGTCAGCGACAGCGGCTGGCCCGAACTGTCGTCGGGCCGGATGTGCCAGCGGTCCAGCGCCGCCGAGACACGCCGGATCAGCCCCGAATCCGCCGAGATCAGCGTGATGTCGCGCCCGTGTTCGGCGGCGTCGCGCATGACCAGGGCTACGGCCTCGGCCTCCTGGCCGGGCTGGTCGGCCTCGATCAGAGTCAGGGCCTCGGTGGGGGCGATCAGGTCGGGCAGGGACGGACCCTCGGCGATCCACTGATCCGTCACGGGCGCGGGGCGCAGCGCAAGCGAGACGAGGCGGTTGCGGTCCGCCGATGGCGGGGGCGTGTCGGTCCAGGGACGCGGACGCCCCACCCGGCGCATGAGGGGGGCAAAGCGCGATTGCGGGTGATCGTCGGAGGCATCGCCCAGGCCGTCCCAGACCTGATCGGGCTGGTGGTCGTCGAAGCCCGGCAAGACGACCGCGCCGCCCGGCAGGCGGGCCACGGCCTCCATGAACATCCGCGTCGCGCCATGCGACCCGGTCGAGCCCGCGACGATCACCGGCCCGTCGGGCAGGTTGCGACCCTCGGCCCAATCCTCGCAGGCGGCGATGGCGGCGGCACGCTGTCGCCCCGCGGCGTCGGCCCATGGGGTCGCAAGGTGGAAATCGGCGGCGATGCGGATGAATTGCAGCGCGTTCTGCCAATGGCGGGCGTGATCGCCGGTGTCGATGTCCAGCAGGGCCTGAAGGTCCAGCCCCTCAGTCTGCATTTCCGTCATCAGGTCGGCCAGCGATTGCGCAAGGACCGGGATCGAATGCGCGGCCCCCAGGTCCGGCTGCAGCTTCAGCAGCTGAGAGATCAGCCGTGCCAGCTGCAGCTTGCGTGCCAGCGGGGCCTGCGGCGGATCGGGCATCAGCGCGGGGCCCGGTTCCAGCGATGTCACCGAGCGCAGGCGCGGCAGGATCGCGGGGCCTGTCGCGTCGAAGGCCCGGCGCAGCGCCCCGAGGGTGGACGACGCGTTGGCATAGACGGTGACGCGGGCCATCTCCTCGGATGGGAAACCGGCCATGCGGTCGCGCAGGCCGCGCACGAACTCGGTCGCGAAATCGACGCCCGGTGGCAGGGAATAGAGCCCGCGGAACGGTTCACGCATCCAGCAGCGCCTCGGCCATGGGGATGGCTTCGGGATAGCCCACGTCGCACCAGCCGCCGGGATGGACCATCCCGAAGGCGCGGCCATCCGCGATCATGCGGTCCCACAGCAGGTTCAACGAGAAGACCGGGTCGGGGATGTCGTGCAGCGCATCGGTGCGGATGATCTGCGCCCCGGCATAGACGTGATCGCCCTGCCGCGAGATGCGCCCGGCCTGATCCATGGCGAAATCGCCCGCCCCCTTGCGCGCCGTGGCCCGCGCGACGGGCACCAGCGCCAGCAGCGCGTCCATGCGGTCGCCGTCCCATGCCGCCTGCAGGGCCGACAGCACGTTCGGCCCCGACCAGACGACGTCGGGGTTCAGCGTCATCACCGGCCCCGCGCCCAGCATCGGCAGCGCGCGGCGCAGCCCGCCCCCGGTATCGAGGATCAGGTCGGGCTCGGGGCTGATGGCCACGTCGCGGCCCGCCAGGTGATCGGCGACCTGCGCCCCCAGGTAATGCGTGTTCACGACCACCGGGGCGGCGCCCGCCTGGATGCCGATGTCCAGAGCGCGGTCCAGCAGGGTGCGCCCGCCGACCTGGACCAGGGGCTTGGGACGGTCGTCGGTCAGGGGCCGCATCCGCGTGCCGAAGCCCGCGGCGAAGATCATCAGGGCTGGCATCGGGCGCGGATCCTTTCGACAAATTCGGGGGTGGGGGCGGCGATGGGCTGCAGGGCGCGGGTAAGCTCTGCCAGCGCGGGGTGGTCCAAGTCGCGCTGCAGGTTCGCCCAGACGCGGGGCATGAAGTCCAGGTACCGCGTCTTGCCGTCGCGCAGCGCAAGGCGGCAGAAGACGCCCAGGATGCGCAGCGCGCGCTGGGCGCCGATCAGCGCATAGGCCGCGCGGAAGGCATCGGGATCATGCCCCGTGGCGGCAAGGAAGCGGTCGATCTGGCGGGCCTCGGTGTCCGGGGCCACGTCGCGACGTGCATCCTGCAGCGCGGAGACGAGGTCATAGGCCGGATGCGCGGCCACCGCGTCCTGGTAGTCGATCAGCCCGAGGGGCGCCGGACCGCGCCAGATCAGGTTCTCGGCGTGGAAATCGCGCAGGGACAGGACGGGCGGGCCACCGGCCAGGTCGTCATGCAGCCGCGCCACGATCGCGGGCAGGTCGGGCGCGGCATCCGCGCCGGGATACCATTCGACGAACAGCGCCGTCAGTTCGGCCATGGCGGCGCCGTCCAGCGGGTCGACGAACGGCGGGGGCACATGCGACTGGATCTGTACCAGCAGGTCGGTGATGCGGTCGTGGATCACTTCGTCCAGGTCCGGTTGATCCGCAAGGACGCGGGCCACCAGATCGTCGCCCAGATCCTCGACCAGCATCAGGCGCAGGTCGGGATCATGCGCGATGATGGCGGGGGCCCCAAGGCCGCGCTCGCGCAGCCATTCCGTCATGCGAAGGAAGGGCGCGATGTCGCCCGCCGCGTCGTCCATCAGGACCGCGCTTTCGTCGCCCCGCCGCAGCCGGAAGAAGCTGCGCGCGGACGCATCGCCCGCAAGGACCGCGACCCGCGCATCCGACCAGCCCGCCTGCGCCACGAAGGCCGCGCGCTGCGCGATGCGGTCCGCGCCCGCGAAGGCGAGGTCGATCACGCGCAGGTCGGGATCGGGGGCGGGGCCGATGGCGATGGTCATCGCGCCATCGGGCAGCGCCTCCAGCCGGTCGGGCCATTCGATCAGGCAGATCGCGTCCGACATGGCCTCGTCCAACCCCAGCTCGTCCAGCTCGGACGGGTCGGTCAGCCGATAGAGATCGGCGTGCCAGATCTCGGTTCCCATCGGGTCGTCATAGGTCTGGACCAGCGTGAAGGTGGGGCTGGGCACGTCCTCGGCCAGGTCGCCCTGACGCGCGCGGATGAGGGCGCGGGCGAAATGCGTCTTGCCCGCGCCGACCGGTCCGTCCAGCAGCACGGTATCGCCCGGGGCCAGCCCCGCGGCCATCATGCGGGCCAGCCCCGCGGTCAGACCCTCGTCCGCGATCAGCCGAACCGACATGGGATCACAGCCCCAGAACGTCGTTCATGTCGTATTCGCCCGGCCCCTTGTCCTGCCCCCAGATGGCGGCACGGATCGCGCCGCGGGCAAAGATCGCGCGGTCGGTCGCAAGATGGCGCAGGACGATGCGCTCGCCCTCGGTCGCGAAGATCACGTCGTGTTCGCCCACCACGTCGCCGCCGCGGATGGCCGAGAACCCGATGCTGCCCGTTTCCCGCGCGCCGGTGATCCCTTCGCGTGCGGGGGTGCGCAGATCGGCAAGGGCCGCGCCGCGCCCCTCGGCCGCGGCCTCGCCCAGCATCAGCGCGGTGCCCGAGGGCGCGTCGACCTTGTGGCGGTGATGGGCCTCGACCACCTCGATGTCCCAGTCCGTGCCCAACGCGGCCGCGACCTTGCGGGTCAGCCCGACCAGCAGGTTCACCCCGAGGGACATGTTCCCGGCCCGCACGATGGGCGCATGGCGGGCGGCGGCCTTCAGCGCGTCCAGGTGGCGGTCCTCGAAGCCGGTGGTGCCGATCACGTGCACCGCGCGCGCCTGCGCCGTCAGTTCCGCGAAGGCCACGGTCGCGTCGGGCGCGGTGAAGTCGATGACCGCCTGTGCCTGCGCGATGGCCGCGACCGCGTCGTCGGTGACCGCGACGCCTGCCTCGGCCCCGCCCATGCAGGTGCCGATGTCGCGCCCGACCCAGTCGTGGCCGGGACGTTCCAGCGCGCCCGCCAGCCGCACGTCGGGATGGTCCAGGATCAGCCGGATCAGCATCTGCCCCATCCGCCCCGAGGCCCCCGTGACGACGATCCCCGGACGGTTCGCCTGGTCGGTCTTCTGCATGTCGCTCATCTGGGGGGTCCTTTCATGCGGATTTCGCGCCTTTGCCCGTGTGATAGCCCGTTGCGGCCCGCCCCGCGACCCCCTACATCGGATGCCATGGCACAGAACCGCTTTTCACATGGTCAAGGCCCGTCGCAGCGCCAGCTGCGGGTGGGCGAACTGATCCGCCGCACCCTGTCCGACGTGCTTCTGCGCGCGGATGTGCACGACCCGGACCTGAACCGGCATTCCATCACCGTGGGCGAGGTGCGGACCTCGCCCGACCTCAAGGTCGCGACGGCCTTCGTGCTGCCCCTGGGCGGCTACGACGCCGAGGACGCGCTGAAGGCGCTGCGCCGCAATTCGGCCGAGCTGCGTCACCTCGTGGCCAAGGAGATGTCGCTGAAATACGCCCCCCAGCTGCGCTTCCAGCTGGACGAGACCTTCGACCGCATGGACGAGACGCGCCGCCTGTTCAACGACGAGCGGGTCCGCCGCGATGTCGAGACCGGCGACGAAGACGATGTGGACTGAGCTGTCGCGCCGCCTGGGCGTGGCGGTGGGCATGATGATGGCGCTGGCTATCCCCGCCGCGGCCCAGACCTGCGAACGGATGGAACATGACGGCCAGGGCTATGTCCTGTGCCGGGTCGAGGCCGCGCAGGAACCCGCGTTGCGGCTGTGGCAGGACGGCCCCGACGGCCGCCCGCTGCGCAACTTCGCCAATGTCCGCGCGACGCTTGATGACGGCGAAGCTCTGGCCTTCGCGATGAATGCCGGGATGTTCCACCCCGATTACCGCCCCGTGGGGCTGCTGGTCATCGACGGCCACGAGGAATCGGGCATCGTCACCGGCGGGGGCGGCGGCAATTTCGGCATGCTGCCGAACGGGGTCTTCTGCACGGGCGGCGACAGGCCGTTCCGCGTGATCGAATCGCGCAGCTTTGCCGCGGACCGGCCCGGATGCCGCCTTGCGACCCAGTCGGGGCCGATGCTGGTCATCGACGGCGAACTGCATCCGCGCTTTCTCGTGGACAGCGACAGCCGCTATATCCGCAACGGGGTGGGGGTGTCGCCGGACGGGCAGACGGCCTTCTTCGCGATTTCCAGCAGGCCGGTGACCTTCCACGAATTCGGACGGCTGTTCCGCGACGGGCTGGGCGTGCGCGACGCGCTGTATTTCGACGGGTCGATATCGCGACTGTTCGCGCCGGACGTGAACCGCGCCGATTTCGGGCGCAGCATGGGGCCGATCATCGGCCTTGTCGGCGCGCCCGGCTGATCGTCACTGTTGACCGCGTGGCCGGGGGCGGATAATTGCCCGGCCTTCCCCATTGCAGGAGAACGGGCATGGCACGCAAGAAGGGCCGCGACATCAATGGCTGGCTGATCGTGGACAAGCCGGCGGGCGTGACCTCGACCTCGGTCGTGGCCAAGGTGCGTTGGGCGCTGGATGCGAAGAAGGCGGGCCATGCGGGCACGCTGGACCCCGATGCGACGGGCGTGCTGGCCGTGGCCCTGGGCGAGGCGACGAAGACCGTCCCCATCGTGACCGACGCGCTGAAATGCTACGACTTCCTCGTGAACTGGGGGTCCGAGACCACGACCGACGATGCCTCGGGCGAGGTGTTGCGCCAGTCCGATGCCCGCCCGACCGAGGACCGTGTCCGCGCCGCGCTGTCGAAGTTCACCGGCGACATCATGCAGGTTCCGCCCGCCTATTCCGCGGTCAAGGTCGAGGGCGAGCGCGCCTACGACCTGGCCCGCGAGGGGGTCGAGATGGAACTCGCCGCCCGCCCTCTCTGGGTCGAGAGCCTGTTCCTGAAGGAGGCCGGTCCCGATACCGCGCGGCTGGAAATGGTCTGCGGCAAGGGCGGCTATGTCCGGTCCATCGCCCGCGACCTGGGCCGAGAGCTGGGTTGCCTCGGTCATGTCGCGCATCTGCGCCGCACCTGGTCCGGCCCCTTCGAGGCCGAGAACGGCGTCGAGTTCGCGAAGGTCGACCGCGAGGCGCAGGACTGGCTGGAGGCGCAGCTGCTGCCGCTGGAGACCGGCCTTGCCGACCTGCCGATGCTGCGCGCCACCACCGAGGGCGCGATCCGCATCCGCAACGGCAATCCCGGCGAGGTGACGGGCGGCGCAGATTGGGGCGACCTTGTCTGGGTGTCGGACGCGACCGGCCCTGTCTGCATCGGACGTTACCAGGGCGGCATGGTCCAGCCCGAGCGGGTCTTCAACCTCTGACGCCCTTGCCCGGGCGGCGGGCCCCCAGGAAGGGGCCTTCGCCCGCCGCGTCGATCCGCGCGATGGCATCGGCGATGTTTTCCGTGATGACGGACATCTGCCAGGCGGTCGCGTGGATCATCATCTCCTCGGACATGGCGATGGCCACGTGGCCGGGCCAGAACAGCAGGTCGCCGCGCCGGATCCGGTCGGTTTCCGGGAATGCCTGCCGCTGAAGATCGCTGTCGCCGGGGCAGGGAATGCCGCAGGCCGTCAGCCCCGCCTGCGCAAGCCCCGAGCAGTCGATCCCCCAGGCGCTGTTGCCACCCCACAGATAAGGCACGCCCAGGTATTTCAGCGCGACCTGAACCGGGTCGTGGTCCAGCATCGCATCCACATGCTGAAGGGGGACGAAGCCGCCGCCCGCCAGTTCGGCAAAGCGCCCCTGCGTGGCCGTGACCGACAGCCGCGCCCCGTGGGGCAGGGCCATCAGCTCGCGCTGCTTCATGTCGGGGACGGGATAGACATGCGTCGCCAGTGCCGTCACCCGATGGGTGATCTGCGGCAGATCGGGCTGCAGCGCCTCGGTTGCGACCCAGCCGCAATAGCCGTCCGCCGATTGCACGAAGCTGGCACCGTCGCGATCCTCGATCACGGTGACGTCGGTGCCGAAGATCAGCTGCCGGTCTCGCGGGCCGTCCGGGCGGGCCAGCAGGTCGGCCACGGGGGCAGCCACACGGGCCGCGCGCCCGTCGGTCCAGACGGGCGCATCCAGCGTGCCGCGCAGGCTGTTCAGGGCGATGCGGTCGGTCGCGGGCGTCAGGCGGCGATCCATCGGGTCAACCCACGATCCGCGGCAGGGCCGCAAGAATGGCGCGCGATGCCTGCCCGACGCCGCCCTTGGGCCGCCCCGGCATGGCCGAGGGCTGCCAGCCATAGATGTCGAAATGCGCGTATCGCGTGGCCCCTTGCGCGAAGCGGCGCAGGAACAGCGCGGCGGTGATCGACCCCGCCATGCCGCCCGAGGGCGCGTTGTCCAGATCCGCGATGCCCGGCTCGATCATCGAATCGTAGGGGGCCCAGAACGGCATCCGCCAGACCGGATCGCCCGCCTTGATGCCCGCGGACTGGATCGCCTGCGCGGTCGCGTCGTCGTCGCAGTAGAAGGGCGGCACATCCGGCCCGAGCGCGACCCGCGCCGCCCCCGTCAGCGTCGCAAGCGAGATCATCAGGTCCGGGCCTTCCTCGGCGGCAAGCGCCATCGCGTCGGCCAGCACCAGCCGGCCTTCGGCATCGGTGTTGTTCACCTCGACCGTCAGGCCCTTGCGGCTGGTCAGGATGTCGCCGGGACGGAAGGAATTGCCCGCGACGTTGTTTTCCACCGCCGGGATCAGCACGCGCAGGCGGATGCCGCGCAGCGCGCCCGTATCGGCCAGCATCGACAGCAGCCCCAATGCGGTCGCGGCCCCGCCCATGTCCTTCTTCATCAGCCCCATCGAGGCCCCGGGCTTGAGGTTCAGGCCGCCCGTGTCGAAGCAGACGCCCTTGCCGACCACGGTCAGCATCGGGCCGTCATCGCCGATGCGGATGTCGATCAGGCGGGGCGCAGCCTCGGCCGCGCGGCCCACGGCATGGATCAGGGGCAGGTTGCCGTCCAGAAGCGCCTGCCCGGTCGTCACCTCGATCCGCGCGCCGATGCGGGTCGCAAGGTCGCGGGCGGCCTGTTCCAGCTGCGCGGGGCCCATGTCGCAGGCGGGGGTGTTGATCAGGTCGCGGGTCAGGAACTCGCCCGTGGCGATCGCGATGGCGCGTTCCGCATCCGCACCTTCGGGGCAGCGCAGGCGGGGGCCGTCCTTGGGCGTCCCGGCATAGCGGGTGAAGCCGTATTGCCCCAGCAGCCAGCCAAGGGCCAGCGCATCGGCATCCAGGCCGGCGGGCGCACTCGCCAGGTGCCAGTCGCCCTTGGGCAGCGCATGCGCGCGCGCGATCTGGAAACGCTCGCGGTCCGCGCGGGCCGGATCGCCCAGGCCCATCAGCGCGCCGCGCAGCCCCCCGTCCGCATCGGGCAGCAGGCAGATCTGGCCCGCCCGCGCGGCAAAGCCGGTGGCTGCGGGCCAGTCGCCGGCCTCGGGGGGCAGGTCGTCGCCGGACCAGATCAGCCACAGGGGAAGGGTCGGTGCATCGGACGGGGCGAATTCGGGCGTCATGGCGGTATCCTTGCAGTTCGCCCGCAGCCTACAGCCTGCGAAGGCGCCCGCAACCCGTCACGCCATCGCGCTGCGGTCCCAGATGGCCGTCAGCGACCGGTTGCCCACCCGCATCAGCCGCGCATGGATCGCGGCCAGCGCCGGGGCGTCGCCGCGTTCGGCCGCGGCGCCCAGATCCATCGCCACGCCCGCAAAGGACAGCAGCCCGATCTGCCATGCCAGCCGCGAGATCGTCTCGGACAGCGCGACGACATCGGCGATCCGCCCCGCCCGCAGCGCGGCATCCGCATCGGTCAGCGTGGCGGCCAGCTGTTCCAGCGCCAGCCCGATCACGCGGTGCGCCGCCCCCTCGCCCAGCTGGGCCACGATATCCGCGACCCTGCGCCCGTCCACGCGGACGGGTTCGGACAGCGCAAGCGCCGAAATCTGTGCCATTCCTACCTCCGGCGGCCTTCACGTCAGGGGGCAGGCTTGCCCGTTCGGGGTGAAGAAAGGCTTGACCGCGCTGAGGAAAAACACTCGAATTTTCCGGATCGGCGGCGTATCACGCGGCCCAGAAAGCGAGGTCTCACGATGAACAGCCTGTCTCCGCTGCCGCAATACCTGGTCAAGCGCTACGAGGGGTGGAAGGCGACCACCCATTCCGAAAACCACGCATGGTATCGCCGCCTTGCCGAAGAGGGGCAGCGCCCCCGCGCCATGGTGATTTCCTGCTGCGACAGCCGCGTCCACGTCACCAGCATCTTCGGCGCGGATTCCGGCGAGTTCTTCATCCATCGCAACATCGCGAACCTCGTGCCGCCGCACGCGCCCGACGGGCTGCAGCACGGCACCTCGGCGGCGGTGGAATACGCGGTGACGGCGCTGAAGGTCACGCATCTGATCGTGATGGGCCATACCCGCTGCGGCGGCGTCGCGGGCTGCCATGCGATGTGTTCCGGCCACGCCCCCGAGATGGAGGAGACGACCAGCTTCGTCGGTCGCTGGATGGACATTCTGCGCCCCGGTTACGACCGCGTGAAGGACCTGCCCGAGGCCGAGCAGGTGCCCGCGCTGGAGCGCGAGGCCGTGCTGACCTCGATCCAGAACCTGCTGACCTTCCCCTTCGTCAAGGAGGCCGTCGAGAAGGGCACCCTGTCGCTGCACGGGCTGATCCACGACATCGCCGACGGCACGCTGGTCCAGGCCGAGGGCGACGGCACGCGCTGGTCGGCGGTCTGATCCAGGGCACGCGCATCGAATGCGAAAAGGGCGGCGAGGAAACTCGCCGCCCTTTCTTCTGTCGGGGATGTCCCTTCGGGATCAGCCCTTCTTCAGGATGCGGTTGCCCAGCAGTTCCGCGATCTGCACCGCGTTCAGCGCCGCGCCCTTGCGCAGGTTGTCGCTGACGCACCACAGGTTCAGGCCGTTCTCGATGGTCGAATCCTGGCGGATGCGGCTGATGAAGGTCGCGAAATCGCCCACGCATTCGACCGGGGTCGTGTAGCCGCCGGGCTCGCGCTTGTCGACGACCATGATGCCGGGTGCCTCGCGCAGGATGTCGCGGGCCTCGTCCTCGTCCAGGAAGTCCTCGAACTCGATGTTGATGGCTTCGGAATGGCCGACGAAGACCGGAACGCGCACGCAGGTCGCCGTGACCTTGATCGAGGCATCGACGATTTTCTTCGTTTCCGCGACCATCTTCCATTCTTCCTTGGTCGATCCGTCGTCCATGAAGACGTCGATCTGCGGAATCACGTTGAAGGCGATCTGCTTCTGGAATTTCGACGGCTCGACCTCCTGACCCGGCACGTACATGCCCTTGGTCTGGTTCCACAGCTCGTCCATGCCTTCCTTGCCCGAACCCGACACCGACTGGTAGGTCGAGACGACGACACGCTTGATGCGGGCGCGGTCGTGCAGCGGCTTCAGCGCGACGACCATCTGCGCGGTCGAGCAGTTGGGGTTCGCGATGATGTTCTTCTTGGAATAGCCGGCGATGGCGTCCGGGTTCACTTCCGGCACGATCAGCGGGATATCGGGGTCATAGCGATAGAGCGAGCTGTTATCGATGACCACGCAGCCTGCCTTGGCGGCGACGGGCGCGTATTTCTTGGTCGCGTCCGAGCCGATGGCGAACAGCGCCATGTCCCATCCGGTGAAGTCGAACTGGTCGATATCCTGAATCTTCAGGGTCTTGTCGCCAAAGCTGACCTCGGTGCCCTGCGAGCGACGCGAGGCCAGGACGGCGATCTCATCGACGGGGAACTGGCGCTCGTCCAGGATGTTCAGCATTTCGCGGCCCACATTACCCGTGGCACCGGCGACGACGACTCTATAGCCCATTCGCGGGGACTCCTTCTCCTGCGGTCGGTGGCGTTTAACGCAATCATGGCGCGTTTGAAAGGGTCTTGCCCGAAACGGGTGCCGGAATGCCCATTACTTGCGCAGCCGCGATCAGGCGATGCGCAGTCGCCCGTCGCGGTCCCGCAGCGTCTCGACCATCGCGCGTTCGGCGGCGAAGTCGTGGGGCACCTGGTCCGCGGTCCGGCGTCCCGACAGGCTGAGGCTGGCGAAGAAGTCGAAGCCGTGCAGCGTCAGCGACCGCAGGCGCGACCGCATCAGCAGGTCGATCATCATGGCGCCCGTGGTGGGCGGCGCGCCGAAGCGGTCCCGCAATGCGCGATGCGCTGCCAGCGGATGCAGGTAGAACCCGTCCGAGGATGCGCTTGCCCAGTCCAGCCGCTTGCGTTTGGGCGACATCCACAGGATGCGGCCCGGCGCGATGCGGGAACGGTCGGCATCGCCCAGCCGCGTGGCCAGCGCCAGCCAGTCGGTCCGCGTGCCGTGGCTGAAGGCTGCGGGCATGGGCGCGCGATTGATGCGGATCACGGTGTCGGCGGCGTCGATCCCTGCGCCCTGATCCTTGTCGGCCAGCGCGCGTGCATTGCCGACCAGCGCCACGTCGCGCCCCGCAAGATCGCCCAGCAGGTCGCCCTGCGGGACCGACAGGCGCATCAGCGCATCCTCGTGCCGCAGGGTCCGCGCGATCAGGAAGCCCGCCCGCGTCATGCCAGCATCTCGCGATAGATCTCGACAAGGGCCGCGGCCTCGACCGCGATGTCGTGGTTCGTCACCGCGTGGTCGCGCGCCGCAAGCGCCGCTGCGTCGCGCGCCGCGTCGTCGTCCAGCCAATGCGCGACGGCCGCGTCCAGCGCGGGCGCATCCTCGGGGGCGATCAGCGTGCCCGTGGCGGGGGTCAGCAGTTCCTCGAACGCGCCGACGCGGGTGGCCACGACCGGGACGCCGCAGGACAGCGCCTCGAGGACGGTCAGGCCGAACCCCTCCCACCGCTGCGGCGCCACATAGAGGTCCAGCGCGCCGTACCAGTCGGCCATGCGGTCGACGCTTACCTCGGGCAGGAAGCGGATGCGGTCGGACAGCCCGGCCCCGGCGACCTGCGCCTGCAGGTCCGACAGGAAGGCGCGGTGCTTCTCGGTGGCGCGGCCCATCACCAGCGCGGTGACGCCGGGGCGGTCGGGCAGCAGGCGGATCATCGCGCGGACGAAATCGCCGGTGCCCTTCTGCTCGCGGATGCGGCCATAGCAGCCGACAAGCACCTGGCCTTCGGGCAGGCTCAGCCTTGCGCGCAGGGCCGCGCGGTCCTCGGGCGGGGCGAAGCCCGCGGTGTCGATGCCGTGATGGATCACGTCGGCGGGGCGTTCCAGGTATCCGGCCCCCTTGGCCGATGTCGCGACGATCCGGTCCATCCGTCCGATCAGCCAGCGCGTATATCCGCTGTGCTTCCGCTGCGAGGCCGAGGTGAAGAGCAGCCGGTACCGCCGCCGCAGGATGTGGCGCAAAAACAGCCCCAGGGCCATTTCCGTGTTGCGCCGTGCATGCCAGACGCGCCAGCGGTCGCGGGGCAGGGTGGCCGCGCGCGACAGGGGGATGTGGGGAATGCCCTCGGGCAGGCCCGGCCCCGTGGCCGCGATGGCGATCATCCGCGCCTGCACCGGGATCAGGCGAACCACGGTCGCCGTCACGCCCGACAGGCGGCGCTTGAGGTTGGGTGCAACGATAAGCGGCGCTTCGGGCATCGGGCCTCGTCCAGTATTCGCATGGGTCGGGCCGATCCTAGACCAGCCCGACCGCCGCGAACAGGGGCGCTCAGGGCTGGTCGGTGTCGGGCTTCGCCGCTTCGGCTTCGGGCTGGGGCAGGCCGGGGGTGACGGGGGTCGTGCCGCCGCCCAGCCCGGTCAGATAGGCGATCATCTCGGGGGCCTCGGTGTCGACGCGGTCGCAATTGGCCTGGTCCTCCAGCACGCTGAAGGCCGGGCGGAAATATTCGCGGTCGTAATCCAGCGCGTCGATGCCCAGCCGCTCGATCAGCTTGTCGGTGGTGCCGTTCATCAGCTGCCATTCGGGGTCGCTGATGTCGTGGCCGGTGCAGTTCTCGGTCAGCACGTTCAGCTCGGCCAGGTCGCGCGTCAGGCTGCGCGCCTGATCGTCGGTCAGCGACGACACGTCCGGCAGCGGCACGACAAGGCGGTCGCCCGGCACCCCGTCGGGTGCGGGTTGGGCGGTCACGTCATGCGCCCAGAGCGATATTCCCGCCACCAGCGCGGCGGCCATGAAGATGTCCCAGCTTTTCATCGCGGTCCCCTTAGGCAAAGACGACCGCACCTTCCGCCACCGGGTGCGCGCGCGCAAGGCAAGCTTGCGTGAGGGGGCGCGTGATCTTGACCCCCGCCCATGCGGCCCTTAACCGTTTCAGTCGTCAGAAGGAGGCCCAAATGTCCGACAGCTATTCGCTTCTCATCCTGCCCGGCGACGGGATCGGTCCCGAGGTCATGGCCGAGGTGGTCAAGGTCGTCGACTGGTTCAAGGCGAATCGCGGCCTTCCGCTTGAGGTGCAGCACGACCTGGTGGGCGGTTCCGCCTATGACGTGCATGGCGTGCCGCTGTCGGATGCGACGATGGACCTGGCCCAATCGGTCGATGCGGTCCTGCTGGGCGCCGTGGGCGGTCCGAAATACGACGTGCTGGATTTCAGCGTGAAGCCCGAGCGCGGCCTCTTGCGCCTGCGCAAGGAGATGGACCTGTTCGCCAACCTGCGTCCGGCCCAGTGCTTCGACGCGCTGGCCGATTTCAGCAGCCTCAAGCGCGACGTGGTCGCGGGCCTCGACATCCTGATCGTGCGAGAGCTGACCTCGGGCGTCTATTTCGGCGAGCCGCGCGGCATCCATGCCGACGACAATTCCGACAACGAGGGCGGTCGCGTCGGCATCAACACCCAACGCTATACCAGCGGCGAGATCCGCCGCGTGGCGCGTTCGGCGTTCGAGCTGGCCCGCAAGCGCGGCAACCGCGTCTGCTCGATGGAGAAGGCCAACGTGATGGAGGCCGGGATCCTGTGGCGCGAAGAGGTCCAGTGGGTCCATGACAACGAATATCCCGATGTCGAGCTGTCGCACATGTATGCCGACAACGGCGCGATGCAGCTGGTGCGCAATCCCAAGCAGTTCGACGTGATCGTCACCGACAACCTGTTCGGCGACATCCTGTCGGATGCGGCCGCGATGCTGACGGGCAGCCTGGGGATGCTTCCCTCGGCCAGCCTGGGCGCGCCGATGGCGAACGGACGTCCCAAGGCGATGTACGAGCCCGTGCACGGCAGCGCGCCCGACATCGCGGGGCAGGGCAAGGCCAACCCCATCGCCTGCATCCTCAGCTTCGCGATGGCGCTGCGCTACAGCTTCGCCGAGGTCGAGGCCGCGGCCGCCCTGGAGCGCGCGGTCGAGAAGGTGCTGGCCGACGGCGCGCGCACCGCGGACCTGATGGGCGCCGAGGGCGGCACCCCCGTCAGCACCTCGCAGATGGGCGACCTGATCGTCGCGGCCCTGTCCGAGGGCGTCTGATTGGTCATGTCGGCCAACGTCAAGGGGGCCCTGTTGCAGCTGACTGCGATGGGGATCTTCGCGACGCATGACGTCGTCATCAAGACGCTTGGCCAGACATACCCGCCGCTTCAGATCCTGTTCTTCTCGTCGCTGCTGTCCTTCCCGCTGATCTCGATGATCCTGATGCGGGACCCGAATTCGGGCACGCTGCGGCCCAACAGCCTGTTCTGGGTCCTGCTTCGGACGGGCTGCGCGGTGATCGCGGGCATGGGCGGGTTCTTCGCGTTCTCGACCCTGCCCCTGGCGCAGGTCTATGCGATCCTGTTCACGACCCCCTTGCTGATCACCATCCTGTCGATCCCCATGCTGGGAGAGCGGGTGGGCATCCACCGTTGGGCCGCCGTCGTCGTCGGCCTGTCGGGCGTGCTGATCGTGCTGCGCCCGGGCGCGGGGCAAGAGCTGGGCATGGGCCACGCCGCGGCGCTTGTCAGCGCCCTGGCGGCATCGGTCGGCGCGGTCACGATCCGCCGGCTGGGCAAGTCCGAGCGTCCCCTGGTCCTGATGATGTGGCCGATGCTGGGTAACTTCATCGCGACGGGGGCCTCGCTCGGGTTCGCATATCAGCCGATGCAGCTGGCGCATCTTGGCCTGGCGGGCGTCATCGCCTGTTTTGGCCTTGCGGGCGGGTTCCTGGTGATTCAGGCCTATCGCGCCGGAGAGGCCGCCATCGTCGCGCCGATGCAGTATTCGCAGATCCTGTGGGCCACCGCCTATGGCTGGTTCCTGTTCGACGAGGCCCTGGACATGCCGACGCTGTTGGGCGCGGGCGTCATCATCGCGTCGGGCATCTACATCGTCATCCGTGAGGGCAGCGGGGTATCGGCCAACCGCCCCGCCACCGTCGCCCGCCTGCGCCACGAAACGGTGACCGCCCCGAAATCCGCGATCCTGCAAAGATTGTTGTCGCCGCGCCGCTAAGAAGGGCTTGCATTCGCCCGCGCATGGGGTTACCGACCCCCTCACGGTCGGAGCGTAGCGCAGCCTGGTAGCGCACCTGCTTCGGGAGCAGGGGGTCGGAGGTTCGAATCCTCTCGCTCCGACCATTTTCCCGTTGTGTTGATTGCCACTGAAGTCTTCCTCAAGTGGCCACAATTCTTCCTTTGCGGCAGCAAGACTGACGTAAGACGCGAAGAGTTTTCTCTCGCGCCTCCAACCTAAGTTTTTATCTGGGACAGCCGTCTGCTAATGTCGCCGCACCAATGATGGGGCTAATAGCATGGGAAGAAACGATCAGAAGCCCGAGAACACGAAGGCAGAGCACGAGCAGCGGCTGGCAAAGCGCATCGCTTCCTTACAGGAAAGGGCCAGGCCGCGAAGCAGCGAGCAAACGCTCACATCGGCCGAGCTGAAGGCATTCATGGATGATCAATGGGGCGAAGGTAAGGACGCGGATCGCTAAGCCAGATCGCCTATCAGGTGACCCGCTTATAATTTCAGTCCAAAGCTGTCATTCAGCGAGGAGTAGATGCCGCGACGCATCAACATTGATTACCTGCTTTTCGCCTTCTAATTAGGGACGTGTTGAGACACGCTCCGATTGTTACACATTGATTGGGTGAGGACTACTCTCCGCAGCATCACAATGGGCTGGGAGCACTCCGTAGCTTTTGCCGGACCAATACTCCTTGGGCAATACTCGCCTCCAAACAGGATGACCGACTACCATGGTAATTGCGCTGACACCTATCTTAGAGCGTGAGATATGGTCTGGTGCTACTTGGAGGATCGAGGACGAAAATGAGTTGGCAGTGCTGCTTGCTCGCGTGGCTATTGGGCAAGCCCGAGTTGCTGAGCGCATTCTGCGCGAGGACGGTTTAGTCGACATCAACTACCCAATGGGCGGCTATGAGAGTGCGCGGAACCTACTCAAACTTGGCCCTAGTGGTGATCCGGCCCATCGTGATGGATGGATTTTCCAAGTGATCTCGTGGATTGCCGCGCACCGCGCAGGCAGGCCTGGCATGATCCGGTTGCCACATATGCGACATGCGGACAAGGGTCTCGATGGGCTCTTGATTGAGTTTGACGACGCGGAAATCGCGCGCGTAGTGATCTCTGAGGAGAAGGCGACAGGAAATGCTCGATCTATGGTCCGGGATCGGGTTTGGCCCGAGTTTCGGGACTTTGAGACGGGAAGACGGGATGCTGAACTCGTCGATGGTGTCTCAACATTGCTTGCGGGTGCTGGGCATCCTAATCCCGACGCCGTGGTGGCCGCCATCTTGTGGACGGAGAGGCGGGCCTACCGGGTTGCGGTAACGATCGACGACACGCACGCTTCGGCGAAAGGCCTTAAGGCTCTCTACAAGGGCTACGAGGCGGCCGTCTCCGGCGCGATCGACCGTCGCCGGGCGGAGGCCTTCCAAGTTCAGAATCTCCGGCCCTGGTTCGAAAATATCGCCGTCATGGCAACCGCAATCATCAATGCCGAGGAGGTCGCCATAAATGTATGACGAGAGGACGGCCGATCTAATCCGATCCGCCCCAGACCTTCCCGGCCTCGATCGAGATCGGTTGCCGGAACAACTGTCGCAAGCGTTTTCTGAGATCGTGTCGGCCCGCATCGCATTGCGCGATACGGAGACTCCTGCGGGCGACATCAGCGAGACCATCGCGTTCGCGCGTAAGCTTGCCGCGACCAATGAGGTATTGGTTACGACAAGTCCTGAGCGCGAGAACCGTCGCGCTGCAAGCTTCGTAGCAGCGTCCGCGCATCAACTTGTCCATCAGGCCGAAGCTCTTCTCGGCTTGGCTTCAAGGACTACCTCATTCACAGAGGACGCGATCAGTTCCGACGTCTCAGCAATGCTGCTTTTTTTGATCGCAGGCTCGTCTGCTGACGCCACCGAGGCCGCGCGGGCGCTTCGGTCACCAGAAGAAGATCGGCTTCAACACGAACTCGTACTGAACCTCGGCTGGTTAGCGCGTGGAATGATTGGGACAATCCTCAATCAGGAGCGACGTCCGGTCACCGAGCTGGTCGCAGGCGAAGGTGTTGATGGCACGCGAGCCGCGAACGCTTTGTACCACCGAATTCTCGACGGCGTCCGTGCCCTCGCGGCTGTTTTGGGAGGCATCCCGGAAGCGGATCGGGACCGACCTACCGCGATCTTTCGTGCCGTCGCAAGAGCAGCGAAACCAGACGATGCCATCTCAATCGAAGGCTTTCCGCCGATACCGATCGCTTCGTTTCCAGGCCCGTTCCACTTGGCGCGGCTTCTCGAAACGGCGACTTCGTCACTTCTCGAGGCGGCAGTCATCAATATCAACCCGCCGGACGGTGTACCTGCGGATCGTTGGCATAATTCGATGGCAAGAATCGCGAAGAAGAGGCCATATCTTTGGACTAACCACCTTGCCGCGATCAGTGCAGGTTATCTCGAACCGGGTACATCCTGCGCTGTTGGCTTTCCGACAGGCGCAGGGAAATCGACTACCGCTCAACTGAAGATCCACGCAGCTCTTCTGCGAAACCTGAAGGTGGTTTTCCTCGCGCCGACCCATGCGCTGGTCGATCAGACGGCCCGGGATCTGCGGGCTGCCTTCCCGAATACCGACGTTAAGGGACAGCGAGCAGAGGAGTTTGAAGAAGGCACGCTGCTCGAAGAGCTGCCTGACATACTCGTCATGACCCCAGAGGCATGCCTTTACGCGAGTCACATTGAGCCTGATAGCTTCGCGGATGTCGGATTGCTGATCTTCGACGAATGCCATTTGATTCACCCGAAGACTGACGGGGATCGGCGAGCCATCGACGCGATGCTCTGCTTAATTCGCTTCACGCGAGTCGCCCCGGAGGCTGACCTCGTCCTTCTATCGGCGATGATGAAAAACACGGCAGAAATCGCTGAATGGCTTGGGGAGCTGACTGGGGGAGAACTGAAAGGGCGTCGATCAATCCCCCTTGACGACGTTTGGAAACCAACCCGGCAGTTGCGGGGCTGCGTCGTCTATCAGGCAAGCGAAATCAAACATCTGAACCAGAAAATTGGGGAGGCGTGGAGGAATAAGACGACAAAATTACCGCCTGTAGGGCTCAAGAGGGATCTCCATGCGTCTCCTTTGGGACTGTTCAGTCTGAAACAAACATGGGCCTCGATGAAACGCGACGATTACGCCCTGCTCTCGCTCTTGGATCATCAGGTTCTGCTGACGGCGAACAACTACTGGAGCCTTACCCCAAACTCGGGCGAGCTTGCGTCGCACATCGCGGCATCGGCATCAAGGGCTGGACTTCGGACCCTCGTCTTCTCCCAGTCAATCCCGAACGCATGGTCGATAGCCAAAAAGGCATCGACGCTCATCGACGCTACACCGACCGAACTCACTACAGGCGAAAAGGACCTATACGAGACGGCAGTCGATGAAATGGGCGACGCGGGAGATGTATATCTCGCCGTCGAGAACGGTCTTCTGCAAAGCGCCGCCACGGCGCATCACGGCCTTTTGCTTCCCTACGAAAGAGATTTGGCGGAGAGGCTTTACGGTAGGAATGACGGCCTGCGGGTACTCGCGGCGACCCCGACTTTGGCGCAGGGGATGAATCTTCCTGCCGATTTGGTGATCATCGCTGAAGACAGCCGCTTCGATCGTGAAACGAACCGTCGAGATCTTCTCGATGCTGCTGCGTTGCTGAATGCTGCCGGACGGGCAGGACGCGCGGGTCAAAGCGCGTCAGGTATCGTGCTGATTGTTCCTGGAAAGGTTGTTCCCCTATCAGATGAAGACGGAACGATTGGTGAGCAATGGACGCAGCTCCGGGAGGTTTTCAGCCAGTCCGATCAGTGCTTGGTGCTCGAAGACCCATTCGAAGCCGTCATGGACCGTGTCCATCAAAAGGCGGAGGACGCCGGAGATCTGGAACGGTATGTCGTCAGCCGTCTAATGGAAACGCCCTCAGGAGGCGAAGACGGAGGCTCGCCTCGGGTCGATCTGTCCCGGAGCCTCACGGCGTTCCTAAAGCGCAAGGCGGGTGACGAACAGTGGGTCGCGAGTCGCACGGAGGCCGCCCTGTCTGTCATGTCCGGCACCGATAAAGATGCTGTTGTGCTGGATCAGAGATACCGAGACCTCGCCTCCATGGTCGGCCTCCCAGAGGACGTGCTCAAAGCTTTGTCTGACGCGCTAGCCGACGCCCAAGATGACATGGCAAGCACGGTTGCCGGGATCTGCGAGTGGATGTTCTCATGGATGGAGGCCAATCCGGGTCACCTCTTCCGAATGATTAAGCCCTCGACCTTCGAAGATCTCTTTGGAAAAACCTATAGAGACCTGGCATCGGATGAAGAGAAAGCGAGGTATGCGGTCCCCAAGCTTGAGGCGGCTCTGCGACAATGGATGGACGGCGCGCCCCTGAAAGAAATCCAGCAGACGATATCGACGAATGAGGCTTCGGCGCAGTTCTCGCCTGACGCACGCAAGTTTGTCATTCGCATAATCCCCGACCTGGCGCACGTGATGGGTTTGCCTTCTCGTATGATGCAAATATTCACGTTAGGAGGATCTGAGCCGAATACTGTGGAAGGTGCTGGCCCCCTCCTCCTCGCTCATGTCTGCGTTCGAAGAGGGCTTCGAGATGCAGAGATGGCAGCATTTTCTATGTTGGCTGGCGGTTTACCTCGAAGAGCGACCCATCGCGCGTTCGAGGAGGTGCGCCCGCATGTGGCTGCATCAACAAGCGGCGAGACACTCGAAAGTCTCAAGGAAAGGGTTCGCGCGGGTAAGAACCTCAAAGAAGCTGTCGAGGCGTTCTCAAATATTGACTTGGGTCCATTCGACAATCCTCATTTGTGATAACGGTGCTAAGAGAGCGGCGAGAAGGTACAGCGAAGGTCGGTTCTTGGCCCATTCTCCCTTTGGCCCTGTCGCTCGGTCCCCACCATAGTCCCTCGAATCGGCTGGCAGCTGTTCGCGTATACCGCGCTGTGTGCCTTGGATCACGGTGGCCAAGATAGTCTTGGATCAGTCGTAGGTCGTATCCGCGATTGGCGAGCGCGAAACCGCAGGAATGGCGCAACATGTGGGGATGGATATGACCGAGACCGGCCCGTTCTCCAGCCGCCGCGAGAACATAGTTGACGGCCTGCCGGGTAAGCGGCTGTTGCCGTTCCGAGACGAACAGCCAAGGCAGAAAGTCGTCACGTTGGCCGAGGCAGCGTCGGATCGCCCGTAGTTCGTCTCCCTCGACGGGGTGCTCGACGCTCAGCCCGCGTTTTAGCCGCGGCACCCACGGGCGGGACTGCTCCAAATCGACATGATCCCGGCGTAGGGCAATTGCTTCGGAAACCCGCAGCCCATGCCGGAACATCATCAGGACTAGCAGGTGATCCCGGGCACCGTGCCGGCCAGCCTTCGCGCACGCGAGGTGCTTATCGATCTGAGCAAGGCCTAGATAGTCCCGACCGCGCTCATGGGCATCGGCGGCCACATCTGCATCACTTTTGACATTTCGCCGTGTGGACATAGGTTTGGCGGATCCGCTTAGGTCAAGAAAGCATGCGTTCTGGTACACTCCGTCTGCGCCAACTCTTTACGAAAAGCGTATTCTGTAAAGAGTGAGTATCATGGCCTCTGGCGCGCCTCCTCTTCAGCAACGCGGTTCTTCAGTGCCTGCAGAATGAAATCCTCAATCTCCTTCACCCGCAGTCCATGATCGAAGGCTAATCGATCTACAAGCTGGCTGATCTCGGGATTCTTGGGTCCATACAGGGCCCAGTCATCCAGGTCGTGACGGTCGGGATGGTGGCGAGGTGTCATCGTGTCCCTCTTTGCTCCGTGATGTCATCCTATCTAGGGAGCCTGTGCTCATCCGGCGTCAGCCGCGCCCCGCCCGACAGAATTCCTTGAATAGATTCAGGCGCGCTTGGGTTGTGCCGCTGACAGCTGCCCCTGGATGGCCGATCAGCGCCGCCAATCGCCTGTAGGCCTGCCACTCCCTCCAAACGGCATGTCCAAGCCAAAGGAACGCCGGCACAAGAAGCGCAGCGGATAACAGCCATAGGACTACTTCCCAAAGGGAAGCCTCCGCGACAGGGACCAGTGTGGAAAACTTGATCTGGCCAAGAACGAACACGATAGCGCTGGTCGTATAGACGGATCCCGCACGCCTGCTGTGCGCCATGGCCCGCGCCCAAGCCCGCTCAAGGTCAATCTGCGCCAGTCCCCGGTCAACCGAATATGGCGGCATGCATCACCTCACTCTTTCAGCAGATCGACCCAATGCCTGACATCCGGCATCCCTACACGGGTTCCATCCCGCAGGGCCTTCCACCACCCGGATATAATCTTGCCCTGGTTCTTCGGCGGCAGTGACACCTGTGTCGCGACGAGATGGGCGCCAAGCTCCTCGACAAAGGCGGCCAAGGCTTCAGCATCTTCACCTTCGCGGGGCAGGCCTTGGCCCAGCAGGACCCAGTTCGGAGCAAGTCCATGGCATGCGCGGAGCTGGCGCAAGAGCTCCGCAGAGATGCTCCGCGTTCCTTTTTCATAATGCTGGTACGAGCGCGGCGACACGTTGAGGCTGGCGGCGAAGCCTGTCTGTGTCATCCCAAGGCCCACACGGATCAGGGCCAGACGTCTGCCGATAGCCGCATCGCTATCGGAGTCAGGCAATACAGAAGAGGGCTGTTCGGGCACAACTGTCTCCAAGGCATACAAAACGACGAGCAACCGCTGCCACGAGGCAAGAATGAAAAACCTCGGCTCAGACGCACTTTCGGACGTATCAAGACCGCATACAAGATAATTGCGTTGATAAAGACGCAATCCTAGTGCTAGCTTTCTTGTGAACTATCCACTCAACTCGTCGGGCTCGTGCCAACATGTTGCGATTGACGCCAGAGGTGAACCTAGAACTGCACGACGAAATCAAGCGTGCGCTCAGGGCACAGAAGGTCACGCTGCGCAGCATTGCCGAAGAAGCGGGCTGTAGCCTCAGCATGGCCTCGATGGTGTCGCAGGGATACAGATCCAGCAAGGTCGTCGAAGGTCTGATCGCCGAGAAGCTTGGCAAGACACCGGAGACGCTCTGGCCTGACCGGTACAATACAGGAAAGGAGCGCTGACGTGAACACTGGATAGAAAAAGCGACCTCGAAAGCTGTCGCTTCCGAGATCGCCGATCGATTGGTCCTCGATAGGTAATCCTCCCGCGCCAGCTTCGAAAAGTCAAGCACGAGCGCTGCCACCGGCAGCGCCGCAACCCTTTTTGCCCTGATACAGGAGGAGCGCCCTTGGGCGAATGGTCACGCCTGACCATTCGCCGGGCCAACTAGCCATGAGCTATCCGCTTGAGCCGTCGTTCACACGCCCCTTACCAAGCAAGGCGACACGCAAACCACCCGCCCGATCCAAGTCCAGCAGCCGCGGACATGTTACTGGTGGTGGATCACCGTCCGGAGCTCCACCGCGCCTGCGGTATTACGAAAGCAAGCGAGAACAGGATGTACTCTACCTGCTTCTAGCGCGCCCGGATGTTGTTGATCTCTGGGACCAGCCGCCACCCGTGTTCTATCACGATGCCAACGGCCGAAAGCGCAGCCACACCTTCGACTTCCTGATCACCCTGACCGGTGGAAAGCGCATTGCCATCGCGGTGAAGCCCGATGCGATCGCCGAGCGCCAAGGTTTCCGCGAAACCCTGCAGCGCATCCGAGCGGCAACTCCGCTCAGTTTCGCCGATGAGATCGTACTGATCACTGAGAGGTCCTACTGCCCATCGGCTGCCCGAAATGCGCAGAAGCTGCACGATTTTCGGCGAACTCCGGACCCCGAGGCTGACGGCTCTATCGGAACCCTGGTGCGGGGCCTCGGCGGGCCGACGACTATTGCCGAGTTGGTGGAAGCATCGGGACTCGGCGGTCGGGCGTTCCGCGCAGCCTTCAGGGCCATCTATGCCGGTATCCTGCGCGCCCTGGAGCCCGGCGACATTCTTCCCACAACCCGCATCATTCCGGAGGCCCCGCAATGACCCGTCATTTCCGTGTCTCTGAGGCGGACTGCCTTGAAATCGCTGGCACTGCGCATCGGCTCATCCGATCAGACAAGACCGGAACGATCTGGGCGAGACTTGATGACGATAATGTCCGTCTGTCGTTTTCGGGTGAGGAGTTGCTCAGACTGCTCGCGGCGCCCGACACACGCCTGAAACGCGGTCAATTCTCTGATCAATCCGCGTTTCTAAGGCTGCGTTGCGACTTCAGGTACATAGCGACTCTGCCCGCGGAAGAACGGAGCCGCATTCTCTGGCAGATGACATGCGCCAAGTTCTTCCTGGAGGCGGAGGCGAGGGGCGACACCACGCGCTCGGAAGCCAGCGTCGAAGAGATCCTGGCAGAGCTCGAACAGTGTGTGAACGCTGTGGAGCATAGTGGACAGGATGTGGGGCGTACGCCTCGGGCCGGTCAGGGTTACATCACGCGCAAGTTCCCTTGTGCACGTACGCTGCTGGAATGGGCGCGCCTTTATGAAAGGGCTGGGCGAAGCCCTCTCGTCTTCTTGCGCAAGCGTCGCCTTGGGCCAGCGTCACGCAAGCTGGTGGCCGAAGCCGAAACTCTGCTGGCAGAATGCGTTTTCGGCTACCTCGACCGAAACGAGCCCTCCCAGCAGGACATCGTGAATAAGGTCCTGGAACGGTTCAAAATCGAGAACAACGGGCGTGCCGAAGCCGGAAGGCCGTGTCTCCCAGTTCCTTCCGCTCGCACCGTCCGGCGCCGGATCAAGGCGCTGGATCCATTCGAGGTCGTCGCCCAACGCAAAGGCATCGAGGCGGCCCGCAGGAGGTTCGGATTTTACGAGGAGGGTCTCATGGCGGATTATCCGTTGCAGCGCGTTGAAATGGATGAATGGCAGATCGATCTTGCCACGTTACTCGGCGACAGCGGCGCCCTGGATGGGCTGGCGGCAGGGGATCGAGCGAAGTTCGCGGTTGGACGACGATGGATCTATGTCGCCATCGACTGTGCCACCCGTTGCGTCCTGGGTTTCCGGATCGTTGCAACGCCGAATGCCCAGGATGCGATCCGCACGCTTAACCTGATCATACAGGACAAGACATCGATCGCACTGGCTGCTGGCTGCGTCAGCCGATGGGATCACTCAGGCGGCATCGGCGTCCTGGTGACCGATCAGGGTTCCGCTTTTGCCGCCGAGAACTTCCGCATGGCTGTGGCCGACCTGGGCGCCACCTATGAGGCGCCACCGGCAGGCGTGCCGAAGCTGCGAGCCCGGATCGAGCGCATCTTCCGAACCTTCGGTCAGCAGCTTGCACCGATGCTGATCGGGCGGACCTTTTCCAACCCGACCGAGCGCGGCGATTACCCATCCGAGCAATGGGCCGCGTTGACCGATGACGAGCTCGCAGAAGTTTTCACGCTGTTCGTCGTCGACATCTACCATAATACGCCGCATTCCGGCCTGAAGGGAGAGACCCCGGCCAATGCCTGGAAGCGCCTGTCCACCGAGCAAGGCGTCACGCCGCCACCCGATGCCAATCAGCGCCGCGCGGTCTTCGGCATCCCGCTCAGCCGGAAGCTGGATCGGCATGGTGTAAGGGTGTTCGGCGTCAACTACACCTGCCCGATGCTTCAGGAAGCACTGATGCGCGGTGCAGACACCGAAATCCCGGTCCGGGTCGATCCGGAGGATCTGACCCATATATCGGTCTGCCTGGGCCACGAATGGCATTCTGCTCTGGCAGTCTCTGAGGCTGTTCACGGGCTTTCGCTTGATGAATGGCAGACCATCGTGCGCGATCTTCGCACGCGCTTCAAAGAGCAGGCGTCCTTGTCCGAGGACATCATCCGTGAAGCGCGCAGGAAGATTCGGGCTATCGATGCCCGGGCGCGGGAATTGCGGCGCATCCAGCCGCAACACCTGACCGCCGAGGCACTGAACCGTCTGGAGAGCAGGCTTTTCCTGGGCCTTCGTGTCGGGCCCAAAGCGTCCGCGGCTTCCGGCGACCTGGAGAAGCCGACAGGGCGGAAGCGCCCGAACCCCGATGATCTGCTGAGTGAGGTCATCGAGCCGCCCAACGCGCCGAAACCGCCAAGCGATGGCGAACAGGCAGGTCCAGTCGATCCGTCTAAGTCCAGCGATGATGATGACTGGAGCTTCCATGGCTGATGGCACCCAGAATGGCATTCCGCAGCGCGTCCTCGCGCTGCGGAGCATGTTCTCGAAGAACCGCACCCATCGCGAACTCGACGAACGCTTCCGTTACCTTCTGGACCGACGCCGTACGGAACTGGAAGCTGGCGTGATCGCCGAAGCCCGATGCATCGCCCTGATCGGTGCGTCAGGCAGCGGCAAGACCACCGCGGCCGAGCACCTTTTCGCATCACAACCGGATCTCGTGCTCCATGATCCTCACGGCCCAAGGCTGGACGTCGCTAGTTTCCAGGTGCCATCGCCCGCAACCTTGAAATTCGTCGGTCAGACTGTCTTGGAAACGCTTGGCTTCGACCTTAAACGGGACAAATCAGCTCAGATCATCTGGAGCATGGCCAAGGGGCATCTGGAAGCGCGCAGAACCCTGTTCCTGCATATTGATGAGGCGCAGGACCTCATGCGTCACCAGACGCCCAGAGAGCTCAACGCTGTCGTCAGCACGCTGAAATCCCTTCTGCAGCACAAATCCTGGCCGGTGGGGCTGATCCTAACCGGCACCGCCGAACTGAAAACCCTGATCAACCACGATCCGCAGCTGGCACGGCGGGTTTTTCCGATCGAGTGCGCTCGGCTAAACATCCTTGTAGACAGCGACCGCATCCTCAAGGCCATCGCTCACTATTCCAAGGCCGCCGGGATCGCTGTTTCTGCCGATACCCTGAATCGCGACCTTGCTGCACGGATGGCCCATGCGGCCGATCGCGAGTTCGGCCTGATGAACGAGATGATCATCCAATCCCTGGAAGAAGCCATGATAACGGGCGACGAGGAGGTCCGACGGCAGCACTTCACGTCTATGTTCCGCAAGCGAGCGGGCTGCGTGGACGGGTTGAACGTCTTCGTCGCCGACGATTTCGAACGGATCGACGTTCGACGCCTGCTGGATCACGGGGATGATGCATGAGCGTCGGAAAACTGGCCCTGAGGCATGTTCCCATGCCTCGGGAGACACCGACCTCGCTCGTGTCGCGTCTGGCCGTGCGCAATCTGTGCCCGACAGCCAGTGACTTCTGCCTCGATGTCGGCCTCGATTGGAGGGCCGTCATCAAGGGTGCCGCTGGTGAAATCGACCGGCTTGCGGCCTTGGCTGGAGCAGATCGTAGCGCGCTTCAGCGCTACGCCCTGCGGACAGTCGGCCCATCGCGCTTTCGGATCGGCCGGGAAACAGGAACGATCGCGACCATTCACAGGTCGCGCACGAAGATCTGCATCGAGTGCGTTGTGGAAAGCATGGGTCGGCATGGTCTTTCCGGGGCGTTTCGCTCTGCCGACTGGCAGCTGGTTTCGATCAGGACCTGCGAGCGGCACGGCATCTGGCTGACCTCGTTGCCACACGAGAAATTCACCATCGACAACTATGATGTGGCCCGCTGCATCGAGCGGCACATGACCCTGCTTGATGAAACCGCGACCAATGCCGTTCCATCTCCGCTGGAGGCCTATCTGAGGACGCGACTTGATGGCGGCAGATCTGCTTCGTGGCTGGACACCTTGCCAATGCATGTCGTTTCTCGTCTCTGCGAAATGCTGGGCGCTCGCATGGAGTATGGCTCTTCGATCCGTGCCTTGGGTCTGACCGAGGACATGCTGCATCGGGCCGGGGGAATTGGCTTCGCAGCGATCAAGGATGGCCCGCAGGCGCTGCGACGCAGCCTTGAAGGTTTGAGAAGCGCGGAGGTTCGCAAGGGCGGTTTCCAGCATGCAGCCGACCTGGGCGTCCTCTACCACTGGCTGTCAGCCAGCCGAGCTTCGAGAGAGTTGCGACCGGTCCAGCAGCTCGTCCGCAGCTTCATCGTTGAAAACTATCCCCTCGATCCCGGTCGCGTGATACTGGGACAGGCAATCCAAGAGCCGCAACTGCTTAGCCTCGAACATGTTCGGCAGCGGCTCGAAATGCGCCCGGAACGGGTCGTGCGGTTGCTCCGGCAGGCCGGGCTTCACGATGGCAATCTGTCGCGCGGGATCAGCGTGGCAAAGGTTTCGCGGCTCGAGGCCTATATCCAGCAGTTCGTCACCACGACGGCAGCCGCATCCATCATCGGATGTCATCCAGGTCAGCTTGCACAGCTTCAGAATGCCGGGCTGCTTGTGCCGCGAGAAATGGAAGAAGGCGTCCATCGCCTGCATCGCGATGACCTTGATGCGTTCGTACGACCGATTGCTGATCTTCCAGAAGTAGCGAACGCCGGTGCGCTTAGAACCCCTTGGAAAACCTACAACTACGTGAAGTGCTCGATTGCGGACATCTGCCGTCTGCTTCTGGACGGGCAGCTCAAGAGCGCGTGTCGGCTGCCGGGACCTCCGAGCCTGTCCGCGGTGCTCATGGATCCGGAAGAGGTGCGACGGCATCTCATCATGGAGGCACCCGACGATCCTTCCGCCAAGGACACCGCCAGAAGGCTGAAAACCAATCAGCAAACCCTGCACTATTTGGCAAGCCAGGGTCTGCTATCGCTGAACCGGCGGCGGCACCCGGTCACGCGCAGCATCAGGTGGTATGTCGAGCGTTGCAGCCTTGAGCAGTTCGAGAAACGGTTCGTCACGGTCGGTGTGCTGGCAATAGAGCTGGGCGAACGGCCCGGACCTCTGGCGAAGCGGTTGGAAGCGCTTGGGATCAGGCCAATCTATTCCGTACCGAATGTCAGCCGAGTCTATCAACGGACGGCCTTGGCCGGATTGACGATCGATGGGCGCGGCGAGGAGGTGCCTCTGGCCGAAGCCAATTGATAGACGACTTGATCAGCATAACCGTTCTTGTGCGGAGGTCTTCTTCATCGGAAACTCCTCGTTCATCCTGCCGAGCGAATTCCGCTTCCGCGTCCCCCTAGGATCCGGGCGGTTAACTTCGGGAAGTAGGCTCAGGAAACGCCATCTACGCAGTGCTCATCCAGAAAAGATCAGATTTATCGCTGCTCTGTTTTCGCGCGATGAATCACGCCTTTTCGCTGAAATCGATGGGCCCTGACCCGAGTAAGCTCATTATCCAAGACAAGTTCGATCACCCCGGCTACTAGTTAACCATTGACCACTGGTGATTTGATGTTCCGCCCCACAGTCCGCGCTTTCATTCCTACCTGCATCATCTGCTTCTCTTTGCTGATATGGCGAATCGCAGCTCCGATGGGTGCGTCGATGCTGATTCTGCTACTGCCGTTGGCTTGGTTGCTGTTTACGGGGCATGCGCGGATTGCACGGCAAAGTCATCGTGCCGAACAGCAAGCCATTTGGCAGGACAGGTCATGGGGCCCAAAGATACTGACAGGTCGGCTTGGTGCGATTTTCGGCGCAACGGTATTCACAGTCGCGGCGATCATCCTTCTTGCGCGGGAGGCGGCAACCGCGACTAGGGACGAGTTGTGGGTATTCCCGGCCGGGGCGGTCCTGGCCTCGGCAATTTACTTACTGACAAGAAGGCGGCTTGGGAGAGAGCTTCGCGACCCTTTCGATCGCCGTGGGGCCATCGCATTGGCAACCTGTCTAGGAGCAGTTCCTGTCATCGTTGTACAGGCCTGGTATATCTACAATTTCGACGTCCTTCCCTCGAATCTGTCGGACGCGACTATAAAGGATCTGCCGCGGATCTCATGGGAAACGATGCCCGATGGCAGCGGTCAGCTGCGGATGCTTCTGCTTCCCTTGCACTTTCTGGATACTCTGAAGCTGTGGCTGGCAACTCAGTATCCAGAGAAACGCTGGCTCGCGGTCTTCGTCAGTCTGGACGCGGCACTTTTCGGGATCGTAGTTTCACGTTCGGCGGCATTGCTGGCTGACCGGACCATGCCGAACTCGGCGAACAGTGCCGCTGTGCAGGTCGATTTTGGTCGGCTGCATTCGCGTGTGTTCTGGGGAACAATCGCGACTCTCATGGCAATTACGGTGTCATTGCAGGTCGTCGCTGCCCGCCGCGCGCATGACGTACTGTCAAATGAAAACGCCTTGATCCAGAACGCGACAGCTATATGGGAGGATATCCTCGGCACGGCCGCTGGAGAGGCTGCAAGGGCAGCGGAGGCGCCGATCGACGAGTTGATCAATGCGGCGTTTGAGCCTGTCTATCAAGCTGTCCCTGCCTTCACTGACCGACATTACAGCCTCGTGGGCGAATATACTGAGCTTGCAATCGCGGCGGCCGGCCAATTCGATGTTGATGTCGAGACCAGGCTGGCTGCCGGGTTGTCAGAACGGATCGAGAATGTTGCCAAGAAGGTCGACGAAATATTCTTGGACGAGTATCGGCGTTCCCTTCAGGAACGAGTCGAGGTGGCGGGGGATTCACTCGATCTCGGGCATGCACGTGGCGTTGTGTTGACCGACGCAATTCAGCGAGCGGCATTTACGAAGCCTGTTGCGATTGGATCTGGAGTAGCCGGATTTGCAGGGGCCAAGCTGCTGGGCAAGGCTCTCGCCAAAAATATCGGAGCAAAAATTTCGGCCAAAGTAGCAGCAAAAGGGGCAATCAAAAGCGGGTCGATGCTAGCGGGGGCGGGCACTGGCACGGCAATTTGCGCACCCGCAGGCCCTGCGGCGCTTGCCTGCAGCCTGATCGGCGCGGCCGCAACTTGGATTGCCGCTGACATGGTGATGATCCGATTGGACGAAGCCATGAATCGAGATGAATTCGTTGCCCAATTGCACGAGGCGATTGACGAACAGAAGGCTGGCGTCGCTCTGATACTGCGAGAAAACCTTGGGCAGAGGGCTGCCGAACTACACAGGATTGCTCCACAACAAGCAAGAGATGTCACCCTCGCAGCGCTATCCGAGGATCGTCAGATCGAGACATGTGACGCCGCAAGGCAGTTGATCGGCAACTACGCGATCATACAGGATCGCATCGAAGCAAGGACAACTCCCACCTTGGCCGCCTTTCGGAGTGATCTGGGCAAGGCATCCGAAGATCCGGTTCTCAAGCCCATGGCGGATGCAATGCTCAAGGAGCTTGATGCGAAGGCCCATTCGTTCAGGTTATCTAGCGTGATGATGCAAGGAAATTTCCGCGCAGACGATCGCGCGGATCGCGCCGTCTCGGCCTCGGCCAGGATCGGAGGACAAGTCTTTGATCTAGAGCGGCAACGCGCGACCAAGGAGCGAGGCTTTACCCTTTTTACTGCACCGAACCAAGATATCGACCTTGGCGATAGTCCCGAAATCGACGTGGCATTGCAGCAGCATCTCAGGGTCCGCTCAGACCGCTTCTTTGGTGGGACAGGGCGAATGGACATTGATTCACATCTGATCGCGACGGGTGGCCTTCTCGGAAAGTTGGTTGTGCCGGTGCAGGTGCGTCGAGACGAAACTGCGGACAATCTCGCATCGACCCAAGCTTCCGATGGCCCATCAGCACCTGTTGAGGTGTCGTTATCTGTCGAAGCGCCGCGACTAGCTGCACCAATTCCGCTCAGCGTCTGCCAGAACCTGGTTCACGGCGATCTCTGAACACCTCATCACAGGCTAAGCCCGCCGTTCAGTCCTTGCTTGATCGGCGCAGCGCAACTCCACCACACCGACCGTTCGTCCATCGCGCGGCATCTCTAGGGGATGAAGGTCCGAAAAGCGAACATTGGGTCAGGACACCTAGCCGTAGTATGACGGTCACGGCGAGGGCGATAGCGGAGAGGACGACCTTTGAACACCGGTCATCGCGCGTTGCTCCGCCACCAACTCGGTGACGGTCAGTTCGCTGCGAATGGCCTTGAGCACCACTTAGGTCTTGAACTCGGCGCCGTAATTCCTTCGTCTGCAGGCCGCGCTGTTCTTCCTCTTCCTCTTGCCGACAATCTTAGCGGGATTTCCGGGTTTCAGGGACAGCCTCATAGCGAGCACCACCCAGCCTACTGGCGGAGGTTTTTGTCCGCTGAGTGATTGGCACGTACAGGGTCAAGGAAGGAAGCTTTCATTGGCAAGAATGGAAGATGGGATGCTTTCCGGCAGTGCTAAGCACTTGCTTTACTGTCAGTAGAAAGGAAGCTTTCAATGGCAATTCACACGTTGTTTATCAGCAGATAGTTTTTCCTTTCTCGTCAAAGAGCTTGCCTTTGGCGCGCAAACGAACGCCGTTCTCCCTAAGCGCGATCATGACGCGCCGCTGTGGGCAGCTGGTGTAGGCACGACCAGCCTCATCACCGAGCATGATCCTCGCTGCTTTCATAGATGCCCGGAATCCGGTGGCGCCTTGATTCGCGACGAGATCTCGAGCGGGAAGCAGTCTGTCCCTAGGGTCAGGACCCATTAATCGGGTTGCGACCACCTTGCCGGCGTGATTCACGCTCCCGAACTGATGGGGGCATGATGAGCAATCTTTTCTGGCTGAGCGATGAGCAGATGGCGCGGTTGCGGCCGTTC
>NZ_CAMZMW010000013.1:0-102309 GCF_947311865.1 Paracoccus sp. PARArs4
ATCATGCCCCCATCAGTTCGGGAGCGTGAATCACGCCGGCAAGGTGGTCGCAACCCGATTAATGGGTCCTGACCCTAGGGTAATGCAACAACGTCGTCAGGAAACCAAGGGGCGGGCCTTCTCGGTGTGACGCTCGACCATGCGGCGCAGCTTGGCGCCCCGCTCCAGCTGGCGGGCGGCGACGGGCATGGGGGCATTCTCGTCCATGATGCCGGGGAAGATCGCCTCGATCTCGGCGATGGCGGCGGCGCCGAGCGCCTTGATCGCCTGCGGCCCGGGATAGAGCGATTCCGTCAAGGCACCGTTCGACATCACCACCTCGTGGGCGTCGAACATGATGTGGCAATAGGTGACGGGCTGGTCGTCCGCGACGATCTCGATGCCCGGGACGCCGGTCAGGTGCTTGGCGGGGGCCAGGATCTCGTCCGTGCCGAACATGCGCCGCGCGATGGCCGAGCGGATCAGCACGCGGTGCTGCGGCGACACGACCAGGTCCTGCGCAGGCTGCTGGTCCCCCAGGGCGCCCGCCGCGATGCGGATCGGGCGCAGGCGCGGGTCCATGCGCAGCGTGGCGGCATCCAGCGTCCGCTGACCGATCCAGCGCAGCGGCTGCAGGCCGTTGTCACGGGTCCAGACCAGGTCGCCCTCGGCCAGATCCTCGACCCGGGTTTCGCCCGTGGCCGTGCGGAGCAGCGTGCCCGCGGCAAAGCAGATCACCTCGAGGTCGGAGATGCTTGGGTTGTAGGAGATGTTTGCGGCATAGGTGCGAACCGGTAGCGGGTCCGCATTGGTGATCTGCACCGAGTTCAGCTGCGTGATGTTGTCCCAGTCGCTCAGGTCCGAGAACGATGGGCGGAAGAACATGTCCCCGTTCCGCATCTGGATCAGAACGCCTTCCTGCGTGTCGGTCGAACCGTCCGGCGCAGTCAGCAGATAGTCCACCCGCAAGAAGCCGGTGATCTGCTGAGTCACGGTGTTGCCGGTCGACGGCGAGACATAGGTGAAGTTCGACGGTCCGTTCGGGTGACCGTTATAGGTCGTCGCGAACGCCTGGACGCCGGTGTTGTTCACGGAGATGCCGCGGGTGGTGCCGGACAGCGTGACGGGTTGGATCTGGGATTTTCCGACCGCGGTATAGCCTTCGATGCTGTCCGCATTCGCCTGCGTTGCAGGGGTCGAGCTGTTGGTGTTGATCTGCGATCCGTTACCGAACCACATCCATGTCACGTCAGGCATACTCACACACTCCGGGCACTACGAGTGGCAGTAGCTAATGGTCTATTAGGTCGCGCGCTATCTATCTCTTCGGATAGGTTTAGCCAAACTGTATAGTTCCGACGCAGCGTCACATATCGAAGGGACAGGAGCTGCGGCATGCAATGGCATACCGACTTCCCATTGGGGGTGGATTGGGGTATCCAGCGCGCATCCTGACCATTCCCGAACCCGAGGGGGACCCCCATGTCGAAGATCAAGGTGGACAATCCCGTCGTCGAACTCGACGGCGACGAGATGACCCGGATCATCTGGGATTTCATCAAGCAGAAGCTGATCCTGCCCTATCTGGACATCGACCTTAAATACTACGACCTGGGCATCGAGGAGCGCGACCGCACCGAGGACCAGGTCACCGTCGATGCGGCCGAGGCGATCAAGAAATACGGCGTCGGCGTCAAATGCGCGACGATCACCCCCGACGAGGCGCGGGTCGAGGAATTCGGCCTGAAGAAGATGTGGCGCAGCCCCAACGGCACGATCCGCAACATCCTGGGCGGCGTGATCTTCCGCGAGCCGATCATCTGCAAGAACGTCCCGCGCCTGGTGCCGGGCTGGACGCAGCCGATCATCGTGGGCCGCCACGCCTATGGCGACCAGTACCGCGCGACCGACTTCAAGTTCCCCGGCAAGGGCAAGCTGTCGATCAAGTTCGTCGGTGATGACGGCCAGGAGATCGAGCACGAGGTCTTCGACGCCCCCGCCGCCGGCATCGCGATGGCGATGTACAACCTCGACGATTCGATCCGCGACTTCGCGCGCGCCTCGTTGAACTATGGTCTGAACCGCGGCGTGCCGGTCTATCTCTCGACCAAGAACACCATCCTCAAGGCCTATGACGGCCGCTTCAAGGACCTGTTCCAGGAAGTCTACGAGGCCGAGTTCGAGGACAAGTTCAAGGCCGCCGGCATCCATTACGAACACCGCCTGATCGACGACATGGTCGCCTCGGCGCTGAAATGGTCGGGCGGCTATGTCTGGGCCTGCAAGAACTATGACGGCGACGTGCAGTCGGACACCGTCGCCCAGGGCTTCGGCAGCCTCGGGCTGATGACCTCGGTGCTGATGACGCCGGACGGGCAGATCGTGGAATCCGAAGCGGCGCACGGCACCGTCACGCGCCACTACCGCGAACACCAGAAGGGCAACGCGACTTCGACCAACTCGATCGCGTCGATCTTCGCCTGGACGGGTGGCCTGAAGCACCGCGCCAAGCTGGACGGCAACGACGCGCTGATGACCTTCGCCAAGACGCTGGAGCGTGTCACCGTGCAATGCGTCGAGGATGGCCACATGACCAAGGACCTGGCCCTGCTGGTCGGCCCGGACCAGAGCTGGCTGACCACGATGGGCTTCCTGGAAAAGGTCGACCAGTACCTGAACAAGGCGCTGTCCTGATCGGCAGCCACGCGAAGGGCCGGGGGAAATCCCGGCCCTTTTCGCATTAAGCGGGCATTCCTCGACCACGCCCCTTTCTTCGATCCCCGTCTTGCGCTATGGCGCTGCCAATCCCCCTGCAGGAGCATTGCGATGAAAGCCGCCGTCGTCACCTTCCCCGGATCCAACTGCGATCGCGACCTTGCCGTCGCGCTGGAGCGCGCGGGCGCCGAAGTGACGCGCGTCTGGCACAAGGATGCCGAACTGCCCGCGGGCACGGATCTTGTCGGCGTGCCGGGCGGCTTCTCCTATGGCGACTATCTGCGCTGCGGAGCCATCGCGTCGCAATCGCCCATCGCGTCGGCGATCCGCGCCCATGCCGAACGCGGCGGCTTCGTGCTGGGCATCTGCAACGGCTTCCAGGTCCTGACCGAGCTGAAGCTGCTGCCGGGCGCGCTGATGCGCAACAGCGGGCTGACCTTCCTGTGCAAGCCCGCCGTCCTGAACGTCGAGACCGCCGACAGCGCCTTTACCGGCGGCTATGCCAAGGGCGCGAAGATCACCGTGCCGGTCGCCCATCACGACGGCAACTACCAGATCGACGCCGAGGGGCTGGCCGCGCTGCGCGACCAGGACCGCATCGCCTTCACCTATGCGCCGGCGATCAACGGCTCGGTCGCGGATATCGCGGGTGTCCTGTCCGAGAACCGCCGCGTGCTGGGCATGATGCCCCACCCCGAGCGCGCCGCCGATCCGGCGGTCGGCGGCACCGACGGCGAGGCCCTGTTCCGGGGCGTCGTGGGTGCGCTTGCCAACGCCTGACTTGAGCGACGCGCCCCTTCGCCGTAGATTGCGTCAGTCGATCCGGAGGGGACGGAGCGCCATTTGGCCAGCGAAGACGATACCGAAGATGCCGCCGCGACGCGGCGTGCCCGCCCGCAGCGGCTGGTCAGCCCGTGGTGGCTGCGTGCCAGCGTGGCCGGGATCTTCCTTGCGGCGCTGGCCTCGGTCTGGATCACCAATGCCTGGCTGACCGAGCGTTTCTCGGAAACGACGCGGGTGCGGTCGGAACTGCGGCTGGCGCTGTATTCCGGCAACCTGATGTCGGAACTGCAGCGCAATTCGGTCGTGCCGCTTCTGCTGGCGCGCGATCCCGCGCTGATCGGGGCGCTGGACGGGAACGACTTCTCGACCACCTCGGCGCGGCTGATGGCCGCCCAGAAGGAGATCGGGGCCGCCTCGATCCGGCTTCTGGACGCGACGGGCCGCGTCGTGGGGTCGACCGACCGCTACCAGATCGGGATGGGCAGCGGCACCGCGCCCTTCTTCGTCGAGGCGCTGCGGTCGCGCGATACCGTCTTCACCGTGTCCGAACAGGCATCCGGCGCCTTCGAATTCGCCTACAGCCGCGCGGTCCTTGCCGATGGCAAGACGCTGGGGGTGATCGTCGTGGGCGCGGACCTGACGCGGCTGGAACGGTCCTGGGCCAGCATTTCCGACGCGGTGGCGGTGACCGACAGCGAAGGCAACATCATCCTTGCGACCGAGCCGCGTTGGCGCGGGCTGACCATGGCCGAGGCGCTGTCGGTGCGCTCGGCGCCATCCGCGATCCAGCGCGCGTTCCAGGTGACGGCGGACTGGACCTCGACCCCGGCCGACGCCTATGTGCAGGGCCGCGCCGTGATGCGGGCCGAGGCGCGCGTGCCCTTCCGCGGCTGGCGCATGATCAGCTTCACCGCCTACAGCAGCGTGCGCGAACGGGTGAACGCGATCCTCGCGCTGGAGATCATGGGCTTCGCGATCCTGCTGGCGGGCACCTTCTGGCTGCTGTCGCGCCGCGCCCGCCGCCAATCGGTCGCCTATATGCGCGAATCCGCGGATCTTCGCGCCCTGAACGCCCGCCTGACCCGAGAGATCGCCGAACGCGAACGCGTCCAGAAGGAACTGCGCGTGGCCGAGCAGACTGTCCAGCAATCCTCGAAGCTGGCCGCGTTGGGCGAGATGTCGGCAGGCGTCAGCCACGAGCTGAACCAGCCCTTGGCCGCGATGAAGACCTATCTTGCAGGCGCGCGCCTGCTGCTGCAGCGGTCCCGCCCCGAAGAGGCTCTGTCCAGCTTCCAGCGGATCGACGATCTGATCGACCGCATGGGCGCGATCACGCAGCAGCTGAAATCCTATGCCCGCAAGGGCGGCGAGGCGGTCGAGCCCGTGGACCTGCGCGCCGCCGTCAGCAGCGCCCTGACCATGATGGAGCCGCAGCTGCGCGCCCGTCCCATCCGCATCGCCCGCAACGTCCCGCGCGAGAAGGTGATGGTGCTGGCCGACCGCATCCGGCTGGAACAGGTGCTGATCAACCTGATGCGCAACGCGATCGACGCCCTGCGCGACACCCGCGATGCCCGCATCGAGATCACGGTCGAGGCCGGCGCTCACGCCCATGTGTCCGTCCGCGATAACGGGCCGGGTATCTCGGACCTGGAAAAGCTGTTTGAACCCTTCTGGACGACGAAGAAGCCCGGCGAGGGCACCGGGCTGGGTCTTGCCATATCATCCACCATCGTGGCCGATTTCGGCGGGCGTCTGACCGCACATAACGAAACCGATGGCGGGGCCGTCTTCGAGGTGGAGCTGCCGCTCTATCGTCCGGGCGAACCGCGCCAGGCCCTTGCGGCCGAGTGATGTAACGAGAGAGGAATTGCGATGTCCCGCAAACTGAAGATCGCGATCGTGGATGACGAGCCCGACATGCGGGAATCCATCAGCCAGTGGCTGGTGCTGTCGGGGTTCGAGACCGAGGCCTTCGCCTCGGCCGAGGATGCGCTGAAGGTGATCGGGCCGGACTGGCCGGGCGTCGTGGTCAGCGACATCCGCATGCCCGGAATGGACGGCATGGCCTTCCTGCGCCGCCTGATGGCGGTGGACAGCAGCCTGCCGGTCATCATGATCACCGGCCATGGCGACGTGCCCATGGCGGTCGAGGCCATGCGCATCGGCGCGATGGACTTCATGGAGAAGCCCTTCAACCCCGACCGCATGACCCAGCTGGCCAAGAAGGCCACGCAGGCCCGCCGCATGACGCTGGACAACCGCGCCCTGCGCCGCGACCTGTCCGAGGGCCAGCAGGTCATGTCCAAGCTGATCGGGTCCAGCCCCGTGATGGAGCGCCTGCGCGAGGACATCCTGGACCTGGGCCAGGCCGACGGTCACGTGCTGATCGACGGCGAGACCGGCACCGGCAAGACGCTGGTGGCCCATGCGCTGCACGCGGTCGGCCCGCGCGCGTCCAAGCGCTTCGTGCCCGTGTCCTGCGCGGCCTATAACGACGAGTCGCTGTCCTCGAAGCTGTTCGGCCCGCTCGAAGACGGGCTTCCGGCGGTCGAGGAGGCGCGCGGCGGCACGCTCTGCCTCGAGGATATCGAGGCGCTGTCCGAGGGGCTGCAGGCGCGGCTTCTGGCCTTCATCGCCGATCAGGGCACGCCCGCCGAGACGCGGATCATCGCCATCTCGAACGCGCGGGGCGAGGGTCGCCGCGCCGAGGATTCGCTGCGCCCCGACCTGTTCTATCGCCTGTCCGCGCTGAAGATCACCCTGCCGCCGCTGCGTGCGCGGGGCGAGGATATCCTGCAGCTGTTCACCCGCATGTCCGAGCAGTTCTCGGAGGAATACGGCTGCGAGCCGCCGCAGGTCAGCGCCCAGGAGGCCGCGCAGCTGCTGCAGGCCCCTTGGCCCGGCAACGTGCGCCAGCTGATCAACGTGGCCGAACGCGCGGTCCTGCAGAACCGCCGCGGGTCGGGCAGCATCGCATCGCTGCTGATGGCCGACGGCGAGGAGACGCAGGAAGCCACCACCACCGAGGGCAAGCCGCTGAAGGAATATGTCGAGAGCTTCGAGAAGATGCTGATCGACAACACCATGCGCCGCCACAAGGGCAGCATCGCCAGCGTGATGGACGAACTGTGCCTGCCGCGCCGGACCCTGAACGAGAAGATGGCGAAATACGGCCTGCAGCGCAGCGATTATCTGTGAAACTGCAGCGCAGCGACTATCTGTGAAATGGCTGCGCCGGGGGACTGTGCCCCCGGCGCGACCGGTCACCTTGCAATCGTTGAACGGACACCACGGCACGCGTCATGGTGAACCGGATACCGTCGGGTCCGAGGGCCCGGAAATCTTGAACTGTGCTGACTGCCGACCCGCCCCGACCGGGGCATGGGGTCATTTCATGGGGGGCAGGGGGCAGAACAAGCGAACGGATAACAAGCAACCATCGCCCCCTGGATACGGACCCGCCGCGCCGATGCCGCCTGTCCGCAAAGGCAGTATTACACTGTAAAGGTAGGCCCCCCAACTGCCCATTGGGACAGGTTTCGCGGCAACATCTGCACATATTGCCACGAATGCGACGGGGTTTGCGCGACGCCGTTCCGCGTGGCGGAACGCCCCTCGGGGGCTTGCCTGAACCGGGCTTTGGGACTAGGCCGCTTGGCAAGCACTGGAAAGGCCGTCCCATGACCAATTCGCCCGACAAGAAGCTTCACCCGCGCACCGAGGCCGTTCATCACGGCACCCGCCGCAGCCAGTATGGCGAGATGGCCGAGGCGATCTTCCTGACGCAGGGCTTCGTCTATGACAGCGCCGCCCAGGCCGAGGCCCGCTTCGAGGGCACCGGCCCGGACGAGTTCATCTATGCCCGCTATGGCAACCCGACCAGCCGCATGTTCGAGGACCGCATCGCCGCGCTGGAAGGGACCGAGGACGCCTTTGCGACCGCCAGCGGCATGGCCGCCGTGAACGGGGCGCTGTTCTCGATGCTGAAGCCGGGCGACCGCGTGGTCGCGGCGCGCGCGCTGTTCGGGTCCTGCCTGTACGTCCTGGACCTGCTGGCCAAGTTCGGGGTCGAGGTGGCCTATGTCGACGGGACCGACATGGACCAGTGGCGCGCGGCGATCACCCCCGCCACCACCGCCGTCTTCTTCGAGAGCGTGTCGAACCCCACGCTGGAGGTGATCGACATGCGGGCCGTGTCCGAGCTGGCCCATGCGGTCGGCGCAACCGTGGTCGTGGACAACGTCTTCGCCACGCCGGTCTTCTCGCGGGCGGTCGAGATGGGGGCCGATGTCGTGGTCTATTCCGCGACCAAGCATATCGACGGGGGCGGGCGTGCGCTGGCCGGCGTCATCTGCGGCACGCGCAAGTTCGTCCGCGAGGTGGCCGAGCCTTACCTGAAGCATACCGGCGGCGCGATCAGCCCGTTCCATTCTTGGCTGATGCTGAACGGCCTGACGACGATGGACCTGCGGGTCCGCGCGCAGGCCGATGCGGCCGCCGCCATCGCCAAGGCGCTACAGGGGCACAAGGCGCTGGCCCGCGTGATCTATCCCGGCCTGGCCGATCACCCGCAGCACGACCTGGCGATGGCCCAAATGGGATCTGGCGGCACCATGATCGCGGTCGAACTGGCGGGCGGCAAGGACGCGGCCTTCGCGGCGCTGGACCGGCTGCGGATCTTCAAGATCTCGAACAACCTCGGCGATGCGAAATCCATCGTGACCCACCCGGCCACGACGACCCACCAGCGCCTGCCCGAGGACCAGCGCGCGCATCTGGGCATCACGCCCGGCCTGCTGCGCCTGTCGATCGGGCTGGAGGATGCCCAGGATCTGATCGACGACCTGACGCAGGCGCTGAACTAGGGTCGGGTTTTCCAGATCGGGGCTGTGATTTGGCGGCAATCGTCCTATATGCAGGGCCAGAGTACCGGAGGCCCCGATGACCGACGCCCGACCCATGACGCCCGCCTATCCGGCGCTGATCCGCGAATATGACGCGGATTTCGCCGTGGACCAGGATTACAAGGACAGCCTGCCGGACCTGCAGAACGGTCCGGCCAGCCTGATCGTCGGCGCGCGCCGTCCGATCCAGCATGTCGGCATCTCGAACTTCCGGCTGCCGATCACCTACCTGACCCGCGACGGCGGCGAGATCCGGCTGGAAACCAGCGTCACCGGCACTGTCAGCCTCGAGGCGGATCGCAAGGGCATCAACATGTCCCGCATCATGCGATCCTTCTACGGCCATTCGGAAACCAGCTTCAGCCTGTCGGTGCTGGAAGCCGCGCTGGACGATTACAAGTCCGACCTGGATGCGCTGGACGCGCGGATCCAGATGCGCTTCAGCTATCCGATGCGGGTCGCGTCGCTGCGCTCGGGCCTGTCGGGCTGGCAGTATTACGACCTGACGCTCGAGGTGATCGAGCAGGCGGGCCGCAGGCTGCGGGTGATGCACGTGGACTACGTCTACAGCTCGACCTGCCCCTGTTCGCTGGAACTGTCGGAACATGCGCGTGAATCGCGCGGGCGGCTGGCGACGCCGCATTCGCAGCGCTCGGTCGCGCGGATCTCGGTGGTGATGGAGGGCCCGGACCGCCTGTGGTTCGAGGACGTGATCGACATGTGTCGCCGCGCCGTCCCGACCGAGACGCAGGTGATGGTCAAGCGCGAGGACGAGCAGGCCTTCGCGGAACTGAACGCCGCCAACCCGATCTTCGTCGAGGATGCGGTCCGCGCCTTTGCCGGTCAGCTGATGGCCGACCCGCGCATTGGCGATTTCCGCGTGCTGGCCAGCCACCAGGAATCGCTGCATTCGCATGACGCGGTCAGCCTGATGACCAGCGGCCCCACATTCGAACAGCAATCGCTGGACCCCAGCACCTTTGCCGCGCTGAAGGCGTGAACACAAAGGGAACGCGGCGCTTTCCATACGCCGCCGCGGCCCCTATGTTGGGGGCATGGACCTGATCGACGATTCCGAGAACGGGGCGAACGTCCCCCTGTCGCGCCGCGCGATGGCCGCGCGGCCATCGCCCTATCTGGACGGGCTGAACGCCGCCCAGCGCGCCGCCGTTGAAACGCTGGAGGGGCCGGTCCTGATGCTGGCGGGCGCGGGCACCGGCAAGACCCGCGCGCTGACCACGCGGATCGCGCATCTGCTGACCTTGGGACTCGCGCGTCCGGGGCAGGTCCTTGCCGTGACCTTCACCAACAAGGCCGCGCGAGAGATGAAGAACCGCATCGCCCGCCTTCTGGGCGAGACGGTCGAGGGCATGCCCTGGCTGGGCACTTTCCACAGCATCAGCGTCAAGATCCTGCGCCGCCATGCCGAACTGATCGGCAACGGGCAGCTGCACCTGAAACCCAGCTTCACCATCCTGGATACGGACGACCAGATCCGCCTGCTGAAACAGCTGATCCAAGCCGAGAATATCGACGAGAAGCGCTGGCCCGCACGGCAGCTGGCCCATCTGATCGACGGCTGGAAGAACCGCTGCCTGACGCCCGGCAACCTGCCGCGCGGCGAAGGGGCGGCCTTCGACGGCCATGGGGGCAAGCTCTATGCCGCCTATCAGGACCGTCTGCTGACGCTGAACGCGGTCGATTTCGGCGATCTGCTGATGCATTGCGTGACGCTGTTCCAGGCGCATCCCGACGTGCTGCGGCAATGGCAGGACCGCTTCCGCTTCATCCTGGTGGACGAATACCAGGACACGAACGTCGCGCAATACATGTGGCTGCGGCTGCTGGCGCAGGCGCACCGCAACATCTGCTGCGTGGGCGACGACGACCAGTCGATCTATGGCTGGCGCGGGGCCGAGGTGGGCAACATCCTGCGGTTCGAGAAGGACTTTCCCGGCGCACAGGTCGTCCGGCTGGAACAGAACTATCGCTCGACCCCCGAGATCCTTGCGGCGGCGTCGGGGCTGATCGCGTCGAACCAGGGCCGCCTGGGCAAGACGCTGTGGACCGACGCCCCCGCGGGCGAGAAGGTGCGCCTGATCGGCCATTGGGACAGCGAGGCCGAGGCCCGCTGGATCGGGGAGGAGATCGAGACCTTCCAGGGCGGCCATCGCGCCGCCATCGGGCCGGTCAGCCTGAACGAGATGGCGATCCTGGTGCGGGCCAGCCACCAGATGCGCGCCTTCGAGGACCGTTTCATGACGATCGGTCTGCCCTATCGCGTGATCGGCGGCCCGCGCTTCTATGAACGGCAGGAGATCCGCGACGCGATGGCCTATTTCCGGCTGGCCGTCAGCCCCGAGGACGATCTGGCGTTCGAGCGTGTGGTGAACACCCCCAAGCGGGGTCTGGGCGACAAGGCGGTCAAGACGATCCAGGGGCTGGCGCGCGAACACGGGCTGACCCTGCTGGACGCCGCGCGCCTTGCGGTCGAGGAAAAGCATCTTGGCGGCAAGGGCGGCGCGAACCTGCGCGAATTCGTGAGTCTGATGACCGGCGCGCATCTGTCGGTGCAATCGGGCGGCGATCACATCCAGATCGCCGAGCGTCTGCTGGACGAAAGCGGCTATACCGCGATGTGGCAGAACGACAAGTCGCCCGACGCGCCGGGTCGTCTGGACAACCTCAAGGAACTGGTCAAGGCGCTGGAGGAATTCGAAAACCTGCAGGGGTTCCTGGAGCACGTGTCGCTGGTCATGGATCGCGACGATGGCGAGAACACCGAAGAGGTCAGCATCATGACCCTCCACGCCGCCAAGGGCCTGGAATTCCCCGTCGTCTTCCTGCCGGGGTGGGAGGAAGGGCTGTTCCCCAACCAGCGTGCCATGGACGAACAGGGCAACAAGGGCCTCGAGGAAGAGCGCCGCCTTGCCTATGTCGGCATCACCCGGGCCGAGCGGCTGGCCACGATCAGCTTCGCGGGGAACCGCAGGCTGTACGGGCAGTGGCAATCCAGCATGCCGTCGCGCTTCGTGGACGAACTGCCCGAGGAGCATGTCGAGGTGCTGACCCCGCCGGGGCTCTATGGCGGCGGATACGGGGCCGCGATGGCCATGGCGGGCGGCGTGCAGATGCAGGAACGCGCGGCCAAGGCGGATGTCTACAACAGCCCCGGCTGGCGGCGGATGCAGGCGCGCGCGAATGAACGCAAGGCCCCCGTGGGCCGCACGCCCGTCACCATCGACGCGGCCCCCGCGACGCGGTTCACCGTGGGCGACCGCGTGCGCCACGCCAAGTTCGGCGAGGGGCAGATCATGGGCATCGCCGAGGATACGCTGACCGTCCAGTTCGACACCGGCTTCAAGACGATCAAGGCGTCCTATGTCCAGCCGCTGGACGGCGCGGACGACGTGCCGTTCTAGGCCCTGCCGCGGCGAAGGAAGCGGGCCTCGCGGACGGGCTTGCCCACCCGGCGCAGTGCCTCGGCATAGGCGGCCTCGACATCGATGTCGGGGTTGTCCTCGGCCAGGCGCAGCAGCCGGAAATGGATATGCGCCACGCGTTCGTAGTAATCGAGATAGGCATAGTTGATCGCCGCGCCCGTCATCGCGCCCAGGACCGGGATCGTCTGCGCGCCCAGCTTGGTGGTGATGCGGCTGCTGGCGGCGGCGGCAAAGCGGCGAAGCAGCGTGGCGGCGGTCTGACCGTTGGCCAGCATCCGGTGCGCAAAGAAGGCCTGCGCGGTGCCGTCGCCATCGGTCCCCGGCTCTCCTCGCTGGAAGACGGCCAGCGATTCAAGGCGGATCACCGGGTCCGAGGTGTCGAAGCCATGCACCCGCGCCACCTTCTGGATGGTGTTGAAGATCAGCGTGGTGGACGCCACCAGATCGGGCACCAGCCCCGCCATCCCGAACCAGCCCCCCGTCGCGCCGCTGAGGACCGCCGCCACCCGGTTCGCCCCGAGCGGCGAATTGCGCAGGATCTCGACCCGCTCTCCTCGGGCCGAGAGGTCATAGAGCCTGCGGAACACCGTCTCCATCGCGCCTTCCAGCATCTGCGGGCTTTGCCCCGCCAGCGTCGAGACGGCACCCTCGGCCAGCCGGCCCACGTTCTCGACCCCCTGCATCAGCATGCCGCGGCTGTCGTTCTGCCGATGCGCAAGGCGGTCCAGCTCGGCCGTCAGGTCGGTGCGGGATTGTGCGGGCAGGCTCATCTTCGGTCCTTTCGGCTGACATGCTGGGGGGCAAACGCCCATCTGCCGCGCGGGGTTTCCCGCCTGCCGCGCGCCCTGACGCGACGCGACATCTGGCCGATCCCCGCGACGCCGTGCTAGCCTTGGGCGAAAGGGGCGGACTGAATGGCGGTGATCCGGCTGTGGCTGGTGCTTCTGGCGCTGGAGGCGGTTTTCTTCGTGGCATTGCGGCTGTATCTGCGGCTGCGGCGGGCCGAGAGGCTGCGCGACCGCTGGCGCGAAGGGCACGGTCGCGGCGCGGCGGGCGAGGATGCCTTCGTCGCGCGCGGCATGGCCGGCTTCGAGAAGGGCCTGCGGGCGCGCCTGTCATTCCTGGTCTTCGTCCTGCCGAACCTGGCGGTGCTGGTCATCGTCTACCTGGTCAACTGGCACTAAGGGGGTGCCCCACATGTATTACGCCCGCGTCGTGATCGGCGTCCTGTTCGGAGTGCTGGTCTTCGCGTTTCTCGACTATGCGCTGCCGTCGCAGAATGTCGTGCGGATCAGCAACACCTATAACCGCCTGACGAACATCCCGGCGTCCAGCAGCCTCTTCTGGGCCGCCGACAGCACCGGCACGGTGGAAAACGCCCGTGGCCAGCGCGACGTGCGCTTCATGGACACGGTGCGCCCGAACGGAAGGGTCTTCGTCTATCGCAACGAGGATACGGGCTGGGTCTGGCCACCTTATTTCAAGTATGACAGCGCCAACCTGCAGGCCGAGGCGACGAACCTGCAATCGACCGGCGCCGATCCGATCTGGGTCAACGTGACCGCCTATGGCTGGCGCGTGGCGCCGATGTCGATCTATCCCAACGCGATCTCGATCAATTCCGTGGCGGGACCGGATGCGCGCCCGACGAACTGGCCGGCGATGATCGTCTGCGCCGTGCTGCTGGCGCTGCTGGCGCTGGTCTGGCGCATGTGGGGCCAGTTCCGCGAAACCGGGCTGCGACGCTTCAGAAGGAAGAGCACATGACCGGAAATCCCGGCACCGACCTGCGGACCGACGGCTTTGCCGATATCCGCATCAACACGCCCGCGGTGGAACGCCGTGCGGCGACGCTGCCCGCACGTCGCAGCCTGAAGAAGGACCACCAGGCGGCGTGGCTTCTGAACGCGGTGCGCTGCATCGACCTGACGACGCTGGCCGGCGACGATACCGAGGACCGCGTGGCACGGCTGTGCGCCAAGGCCCGCCAGCCCATCGCGCCCGAGCTGCTGTCGGCCCTGGGGGTCGAGGGGCTGACCACCGGCGCAGTCTGCGTCTATCCCACGATGGTCGCCGCCGCGAAACGCGCGCTGCAGGGCACCGCCATTCCGGTGGCCAGCGTCGCGACCGGATTTCCGGCCGGGCTGATGCCCCTGGACCTGCGCCTGGCCGAGATCCGCTATGCCGTCGATCAGGGCGCCGACGAGATCGACATCGTCATCACCCGCGCCCATGTGCTGCGGGGCGACTGGGCCGCGCTTTACGACGAACTTCGCGCCATGCGCGAGGCTTGCGGTCCGGCGCGGATGAAGTCGATCCTGGCGACGGGCGATCTGAAATCGCTGGAAAACGTCGCCCGCGCCAGCCATGTCGCCATGCAGGCGGGGTCCGACTGGATCAAGACCTCGACCGGCAAGGAGGGCGTGAACGCCACGCTGCCCGTCAGCCTGGTCATGGTCCGCGCCATCCGCGACTATCGCGCGCAGACGGGTCACATCGTGGGCTTCAAGCCTGCGGGCGGCCTGCGCACCGCCAAGGACGCGATCGGCTGGCAGGTGATGATGAACGAGGAACTGGGCCGCGACTGGCTGACCCCGAACCTGTTCCGCATCGGCGCCAGCAGCCTTCTGGGCGATATCGAGCGTCAGATCAGCCATCACGTGACGGGCCGCTATTCGGCTGCCCATCGCCTTGCCATCGCCTGAGGAAGATATGAGCCGCGTGAGCGAGATCATGGAAAGCATGGAATACGGACCCTCGACCGAGGACAGCAGCGCCGCCCGCGACTGGCTGGCGCGGCGGGGCAGCTTCGGTCACTTCATCGGCGGCAGCTTCACCGCGCCGGGCGATGTCTTCGAGACGCGCGACCCCTCGACCGGGGAGGTGCTGGCCCGCGTGACGCAGGGGACCGCCGATGACGTGGCCGCCGCCGTCAAGGCCGCCCGCAAGGCGCAGCGCCCCTGGGCCAACCTGTCGGGCCAGGAACGCGCGCGGTTCCTCTATGCCATCGCGCGGCACGTGCAGAAGCGCGAACGCTTCCTGTCGGTGCTGGAGACGCTGGACAACGGCAAGCCCATCCGCGAGGCGCGCGACGGGGACATCCCGCTGGTCGCACGGCATTTCTATCACCATGCGGGCTGGGCGGAACTGCGCGATGATCGCTTCCCCGACCACGCGCCCCTGGGCGTCTGCGGCCAGATCATCCCGTGGAACTTCCCGCTGCTGATGCTGGCCTGGAAGGTCGCGCCCGCGCTGGCCGCCGGGAACACGGTGGTGCTGAAGCCCGCCGAATACACCCCCCTGACCGCGCTGGCCTTCGCCGAGATCTGCCAGGAGGTCGGCCTGCCCGCGGGCGTCGTGAACATCGTCACCGGCGACGGCGCGACAGGTGCCGCGCTGGTCGCCGCGGATGTGGACAAGATCGCCTTCACCGGCTCGACCGAGGTCGGGCGCGGGATCGCCTCGGCGCTGGCCGGGACGGGTCGCAGGCTGACGCTGGAACTGGGCGGCAAGTCGCCCTTCGTAGTGATGGAGGACGCCGATCTGGACGCCGCGGTCGAGGGCGTGGTGGACAGCATCTGGTTCAACCAGGGCCAGGTCTGCTGCGCGGGTTCGCGCATCCTGGTCGCGGAATCCGTGGCCGAGCGGTTCGAGGGGCTGCTGCGCGACCGCATGGCGCGGCTGCGCGTGGGTGCGCCGCTGGACAAGTCCACCGATATCGGCGCCATCGTCGATCCGGTGCAGAAGGCGCGCATCCTGTCCATCTGCCAGCGCGCCACGGCTGCGGGCGCCGAACTGGTCGGCGGCCAGCCGCAGGAAGGCTGCTTCGTCGCGCCCGGCTACCTGCGCGCCATCGGCCCCGCGAACCCCGGCATGCAAGAGGAGATCTTCGGCCCCATCGCGACGCTCTCGACCTTCCGCACCGCCGACGAGGCGGTCGAGCTGGCGAACAACACCCGCTATGGCCTTGCCGGATCCGTCTGGTCCGAGAGCGCGACCGTCGCCACCGACATCGCCGCCCGCATCAAGGCCGGTGTGATCTGGATCAACGGCGCGAACATGTTCGACGCGGCGGCCCCCTTCGGCGGCTATCGCGAAAGCGGATACGGCCGCGAGGGCGGGGCGCAGGGGATGCTGGATTACCTGTCCGCGCCTTCGGTGAAATCCGCCAAGGAGGTCGCGCCCAAGCCGCCCGTCGCGGTCACGTCCGCCGATGCGGCCAAGCCGCAGGGGATCGACCGCACGGCCAAGATGTATATCGGCGGCGCGCAGAAGCGGCCCGATGGCGGGGCCAGCTATGCCGTGCCGGGCGGGCTTGCGCCCCTGGGCAGCCGCAAGGACATCCGCAACGCCGTCGAGGCCGCGACCAAGGCCGGCAAATGGGCGGGGATGGGCGGTCATGCCCGCGCGCAGGTCCTGTATTTCATCGCCGAGAACCTCTCGGCGCGGGCGCAGGAATTCGCCGCCCGCACCAGCAAGGCCGAGGTCGAGGCCGCCATCGCGCGCGCCTTCCACTATGCCGCATGGGCCGACAAGTTCGACGGGGCCAACGTGCAGGCCAAGCCGGGGCACCTGGTCAACGTCCTGCCGGAACCGATGGGCGTGCTGGGCATCGCCTGCCCGAACGCGCAGCCTCTGGCGGGCTTCATGTCGCTGGTCATGCCGGCCATCGCGATGGGCAACGCGGTCGTGGTCGTCCCCTCGCAGGACGATCCGCTGCCGGTGACGGACCTCTACCAGGTGTTCGACACCTCGGACCTGCCGGCGGGCGTGGTGAACATCGTGACCGGTCCCGTGGCCGATCTGGCCCCGCATCTGGCGTCGCACGAGGAGGTCGCGGGCTTCTGGCACGCGGCGGGCGCGGACCTGCTGGAGCAGGTGGATCTTGCGGCGGCGGGGAACCTCAAGCCCGTGTGGCCGGTGCCTGCACGCGACTGGACCGGCGCGCAGGCGCAGGGGCAGGGCTTCCTGCAGCGCGCCGTGCGGACCAAGACGATCTGGCTGCCCTACGGCGCCTTGCCCGCGGGCAGCGGCAGCGCGGCCTATTGAAACGGGAAAGGGGGCCGATCCGGCCCCCTTTCGCATTCAGCGTCCGCGGATGCGCGGGTCCATCGCGTCGCGCAACCCGTCCCCGATATAGTTCACGCACAGCACCGTCAGCGAGATCATCAGCCCCGGGAAGATCACCCGCTGCGGATAGAGCACCATCTGGTCCACCGCATCATAGAGAAGCCGCCCCCAGGTCGGGAAATCGGGCGGGAAGCCCAGCCCCAGGAAGCTGAGCGCCGATTCCGTGATGATCGCGGTCGCGATGCCCAGGGTGGCCGCCACCATGATGGGCGACAGCACGTTGGGCAGGATGTGCCGGACGATCATGCGATGCGAGGGCGTGCCGATCGACCGCGCGGCCAGGATGAACTCGCGTTCCTTGAGGCCAAGCACCTCGCCCCGGACGATGCGGGCGGACTGCATCCAGCTGGTGGCCCCGATGGCCGACACGATCAGCAGGAAGATCCCGAAGGCCGACCCGAAGGTCTGGGACAGCGGCTCGCGGAACAGCGTGACCATCAGCAGCAGCAGGGGCAGCAGCGGCAGGGCCAGGAACAGCTCGGTCAGGCGCATCAGCGGCGCGTCCAGCCTGCGGAAATAGCCCGAGACGACGCCCACCAGGCTGCCCAGGAAGATCGCGATGGCCATGGCCGTCAGGCCCACGGCGATCGACACCTGCCCGCCTGCCATCAGCCGCGCCAGCAGGTCGCGACCCAGCTGGTCGGTCCCGAGCGGATGCGCCAGCGAGAAGCCCGAGTTCCGCGCCCGGATGTCCACATAGGTCGGATCGATGGTCCACAGAAGCGGCCCCACCGACACGAACAGGATGATGAACACGAAGATCGCCAGCGCGACCATCGCGCCCCGGTGGCTGCGGAACTGCCGCCAGACGTCGCGCCACTGGCTGCGGGTCTGGACGGTCTCGGGTTCGGCGACATTCGGCACGGCGGGCGGCACGACGGGCGGGCTTGCGCCCTCGGGGGTGGCGGCGTTTCCGGCAGCGGCCTTCAGCGCGTCGGTCGGGTGCGTTTCGGGTCGTTGCGGCTCAGTCATAGCGGATCCTCGGGTCCAGAACCCCGTAGAGAATGTCGGCGATCAGGGTGAAGACCACGATCAGGATGGCGAAGATGAAGGTCAGCGTCAGCACCATCGGGATGTCGCTGCCGTGGATCGCGGTGATCAGCAGCTGCCCGAGGCCGTTCACCTTGAACACCTGTTCGGTGATGATCGCGCCGCCGAAGACGGCGGGCAGGCCCAGTGCGATGACCGTGACGACGGGGATCAGGCTGTTGCGCAGGACGTGCTTCAGCACGACCTTGCGTTCGGTCAGGCCCTTGGCCCGCGCCGTGCGGACATAGTCCTGGCCCAGGTTGTCCAGCATGGACGACCGCATGAAGCGGCTGATCTGCGCGGCGTTGTACAGCGCCAGCACCGTCACCGGCATCACCATCTGCCGCGCCTGCACCAGGAAGCTGTCCCAGTCCGTCACCTCGTGCGTGGTGTCGTAGACCGAGGGGAACCATTGCAGGTTCACCGCAAAGACGATGATCAGCACGACGCCGGTGAAGAAGGTTGGCATGGAAAAGCCGATCATCGACACGAAGGTGCCGATCTGGTCGAACCAGGAATACTGCTTGTAGGCCGACAGGATGCCGATCGGGATCGCGATCAGGATGCCCACGACATAGGACATGCCGACGACCGTCAGCGTCTGGGGAACGCGCTGCGCGATCACGTCGAAGACGGGGCTGCGCGACTGGAAGCTGATGATGCGCTGCATGTCGGCGGCATACGCGGTGCCGAAGATCTGGTCGAACCAGTAGAGCGGCTCGACCCAGAAGAACTGCTTGAGCCACAGCACGTAGCGGACGGGCCAGGGCTCGCCCAGGCCCAGGGCCGCGCGCATGCGTTCGCGCACCTCGGGGGGGACGGTCAGGGGCACGTCGCCAAGCGGATCGCCGGGCGATGCCTCCAGCAGAAGGAAGATCACCAGCGAGATGAACAGAAGGGTGGGGATCGCCAGCAGAAGCCGGCGGATAGTGAAATTCAGCATGGCGCCTCGGTCATGATGTGGACGGGCATGGGACTCCGCCCCCGGCTCGGGCCCCGGCTCGGGCCCCGTCCTGGACACGGCCGCGCCGTCCCCAGGAGAGAGGTGGCGCCGCCCCGGCGCGTGGCCGGGGCGGCAGGGGTCGTCATTCCTCGATGCGGGTCCAGTCGGCCACGTTCCAGATCTCGCTGTCCCATGCGTTCAGCTCCACGCCGCCAAGCGTGTTCGAATGGGCCGAGGCGGTGCCGCGATAGACGATGGGGATGATGACGTTGTTGTCCTTGGTCAGCATGTCGTTCATCTTGCGGCCCATCGCCGCGCGTTCGTCCGCATCCACGATGCCTTCGAGGTCGGCGACCATCTGGTCGTATTCCTCGTTGCAGAAGCGGCTGGTGTTCTCGCCCTGCCACTGGTTCGCGGGCGAGGGGGCCTTGTTGCAGGTGTGCTTGGCCAGGTAGGGCGCCGGGTTCGTGCCGTCGAAGTTGTCGGCATACATCTCGATATCGGCATAGAACTTCTGCAGGGTGTCGGGCGAGCCCGCATCCGACCCGAAGAAGACCGAGGCGTCGATGGTCTTCAGCTCGGTCTCGACGCCGATCTCGGACCACCACTGCTTGATCAGCGCCTGGAAGTCCTGGCGGACCGCGTTGACCGAGGTCTGGTAGGTGATGCTGAGCGTCACGCCGTCCTTCTCACGCACGCCGTTGCCGTTCATCACCCAGCCGGCTTCCTCCAGCAGGGCGTTCGCGCCCTCGATGTCCTGCGTCAGGCATTCGGTGTTCTCGGATGCCCACGCCTCGGGGGCGGGGACATAGTTGCAGGTCGGCTTGCCCGCGGGGCCATAGCCGATCTCGACCAGCAGCTCGCGGTCGATGGCCATGGACAGCGCCTTGCGGACGGCGGGGTCCGACAGGAACGGGTGCGGATGCTCCAGCGTCGAACGCTCGCCCTCGGGCAGGGACGAGGACGGGTCGGTCAGGTTGACATGCAGGCGTTCCACGAGGCTGCCGAAGGCCGCCGCCACCTTGCCGCGACCGGCGGCTTCCATGCCCTCGATGACGTCCGGGGCCAGCTGGGTGTTCCAGGCATAGTCGAACTCGCCCGTTTCCAGCACCGAACGCGCGGCACCGGCCGCGTCGCCGCCGCCCTTGACCAGCACCGTCGCGAAGGCGGGCTTGGCCGGGTCGCGATACTCGCCGTTCGCCTCCAGCGAGATGGTGTCGTTCGTCAGGAACTCGGTCACCGCGAAGGGACCGGTGCCGATCGGGTTGAAGTTCTGGTCCGTGCAGGTCGGCGCGTTCGAGCCGATGCAGTTCTCGAACTGGGCCTTCTGCAGGATCGGCGACTGCGAGCCGACGAATGCCGAGAAGGGATCGGGGCGGGGCGCCGCGAAGGTGATCTTGACGGTCTGCGGGTCGATCGCCTCGATCGAGGTCACGCCCTCGAACTTGGCCAGCTGCGAGCAGCCGCCCTCGGGATGCATGCAGTATTCGCCGGTGAAGACCACGTCCTCGGCGGTGAAGGCGCTGCCGTCCGACCACTTGATGTCGTCGCGCAGCTTCCAGGTGACCGAGGTCATGTCCTCGGGGATGCCGCCGTTCTCCATCGTGGGGATCTCGGTCACGAGGCGCGGATAGATGTTGCCCTGCGCGTCATAGCCGGCCAGCGGCTCGAGCGTCAGGCTGCCCGCGATGATTTCCTTGGTTCCGCCCGACAGATAGGGGTTCATCGTCGAGGGCGCCTGCCAGAGGATCAGGTTCAGCTGCCCGTCGCTGCCGCGTTCCGCCATGGCAGCCGGGGCCATCGCCAATGCGGCGGCAGCGCCCATGAGAACAGTCTTCAGTTTCATCACACTCTCCTGTTGGGTGTTGTGGTCCGCGGTCGTTGCCCCGGCACGATCAGCCATTCGGCTGTTTTTCTTGCGTCCGTCCCTTATGTGTCGCGGGTGCTTCCTTCATCGTGTCGTCGCCCTGCGGAATGGCGTCATCTTCGGATGAAGCCTTCAATCAATGCAAGAGTATTCGCGACCGTGCCCTGACGGCATTCGCCTTTGACTTTTCGCGGGCAGCGATTAGCCTTCGCGCTTGTACTTCTTCAGGGGGCCGCGATGCTGGACGATAAACCACTTGTTTCCATTGAGAAACTTCGCGTCGAATTCGATACGAGCGACGGGGTGGTCGTGGGCGTCAAGGATGTCAGCTTCGACATCAAGCCCGGCGAATGCGTCTGCGTGGTGGGCGAATCCGGTTCGGGCAAGTCGGTCAGCTCGCTGTCGCTGATGCGGCTGGTGGGATTCGGCGGCGGGACCATCGCGGGCGGGCGCCTGATGTTCACCGACGACAAGGGCCGCGACATCGACCTGGCCCAGCAGCCCGGCGGCGTGATGCGCGACATCCGCGGCAACCAGATCGGCATGATCTTCCAGGAACCGATGACCGCGCTGAACCCGGTCTTCACCGTGGGCGACCAGCTGACCGAGGGGCTGATCGCCCATCGCGGCATGTCGAAATCCGAGGCCCGCGCCCGCGCGCTGGAGATCCTGCGCCAGGTCCGCATCCCCGAACCCGAACGCCGCCTGGACCAGTATCCGCACGAATTGTCGGGGGGCATGCGCCAGCGCGTGGTCATCGCCATCGCCATGGCCTGCGAGCCCCGCCTGCTGATCTGCGACGAACCGACCACCGCGCTGGACGTCACCATCCAGGCCGAGATCCTGGCCCTGATCGACCGGCTGAAGCGGGAAAAGCAGATTGCCGTTCTTTTCATCACCCACGACATGGCCGTGGTCGCCCAGATGGCGGATCGGGTGGTCGTGATGTATCGCGGCGACAAGGTCGAGGAGGGCCCGGTCGAGCAGATCTTCGAGGCGCCCCAGAAGGACTATACCAAGATGCTTCTGGCCGCCGTGCCGCGGCTGGGCGAGATGACGGGCAAGCCCGCGCCCGAACGCCTGCGCCTGATGCGCGACGGCAGCCACGGCGCCCCCGAGCCGATCATCGTGGCCGATCCCCAGCCGCTGCTGACGGTCAGGAACCTGACGACGCGCTTCTCGGTCAAGGGCGGCCTGCTGCGCCGTACCGTCGCCCGCGTGCACGCGGTCGAGGATGTCAGCTTCTCGATCAACGCGGGCGAGACGCTGTCGCTGGTGGGGGAATCGGGCTGCGGAAAATCGACCTGCGGGCGTTCCATCCTGCGGCTGGTCGAACCCGACAGCGGCAGCGTGGACCTGGGCGGGACAGATGTGCTGGCGCTGTCGCAATCGGGGCTGCGCAAGGCGCGGCGCGACATGCAGATGATCTTCCAGGATCCCTTCGCCAGCCTCGATCCGCACATGAACCTGTACGACCAGGTGGCCGAGCCGCTGCAGAACTATGGCATCGGCAGCCGGTCCGAGCGCGAGGACCGCATCGCCACCCTGTTCGACCGGGTCGAGCTGCCCCGCAGTTTCATGCGCCGCTTCCCCCACGAGATGTCGGGCGGCCAGCGCCAGCGCATCGCCATCGCCCGCGCGCTGGCCTTGAACCCGCGCCTGATCGTCGCCGACGAAGCGGTGTCCGCGCTGGACGTGTCGGTGCAGGCGCAGGTGCTGAACCTGCTGATGGAACTGCAGCAGGATCTGGGCATCTCGATGCTGTTCATCAGCCACGACATGGCGGTGGTGGAGCGCGTCAGCCACCATGTCGGCGTGATGTATCTGGGCCGCATCGTGGAACTGGGCACCCGCCAGCAGGTCTTCGAGAACCCTCAGCACAGCTATACCCGCCAGCTGATGTCGGCGGTGCCGGTGGCCGATCCGCGCCAGAAGAAGATCTCCGAGGATCTGAACTTCCGCCCGATCCCCTCGCCGATCCATCCGGTCGATTATCAGCCCGTGCCGTCGGTCTATCGCGAGGTTGCGCCGGGGCACCGCGTGCTGGTCGATCCCGTCACCCACGGCTGAGGCGCCCCAACGTTTGCTGCCACGGGGGGCTGCCCGCGCGACGGTCAGCCCCATGCGATTTTCGGGACGGCTGCGATGCGAGACTTGCAGTATCTGCATCCTCGCGCCAGTCTGCCCGCGAAGGAGAAAGACATGCCGATCAAGAACCGCTTTTCCGAACTGCTGCCCGAGATCACCGCGTGGCGTCGCGATTTCCACGAGCATCCCGAACTGCTCTATGATGTGCATCGCACGGCCGGCAAGGTCGCGGGCCTGCTGCGCGATTTCGGCTGCGACGAGGTGGTCGAGGGTGTGGGCCGCACCGGCGTCGTCGGCGTCATCAAGGGTCGCACCGACAGCAAGGGCCGCGTCGTGGGCCTGCGCGCCGACATGGACGCCCTACCGATCGAGGAACAGACCGGCGTCGAATATGCCAGCAAGACCCCCGGCAAGATGCATGCCTGCGGCCATGACGGCCACACCGCCATGCTGCTGGGCGCGGCGAAATACCTGGCCGAGACGCGAAATTTCGACGGCACGGCCATCGTGATCTTCCAGCCCGCCGAGGAAGGCGGGGCAGGGGGCCTGGCCATGGTCGAGGACGGTCTGGTCGACCGCTGGAAGATCGACGAGTTCTACGGCATGCACAACATGCCCGGCATGCCCGTCGGCCAGTTCGCGATCAAGCCCGGCCCGATGATGGCCGCCGCCGACCAGTTCGACATCACCGTGACCGGCAAGGGCGGCCACGCGGCCAAGCCGCATGAATGCATCGACACCACCCTGACCGCCGCGCAGATCATCGTGGCCGTGCAGTCGGTCGTGTCGCGCAACATCGACCCGCTGAAGAATGCCGTGATCTCGGTCTGCGTCGTGTCCACCGATTCGACCGCGCATAACGTGATCCCCCAGGTGGTGAAGCTGAAGGGCACGGCCCGCAGCCTCGATCCGCAGGTGCGCGACCAGCTGCAGGAGGGGATCACCCGCGTGGCGACGAACATCGCCGCCGCGATGGGGGCCACCGCCAAGGTCGATTACGAACGCGGCTATCCCGTGACGATGAACGACGAGCAGGCGACCGACTGGGCCATCGACGTGGCCCAGGGCATCGCCGGTTCGGTCAAGACCGACATGGAGCCGATGATGGGCGGCGAGGATTTCAGCTATATGCTGAACGAGCGCCCGGGCGCCTATATCTGGGTCGGCAACGGCGATACCGCGATGGTCCATCACCCCGCCTACAACTTCAACGACGAGGCGATCCCCGCAGGCTCCAGCTGGTATGCCGGCATGATCGAGGCGCGGATGCCCGCCGCCTGAACCCAGGAGGGGCGCGGCCATGATGTCGCGCCCCGACCTTCGCGCGTCGGAAACGCGATTGTCTTTCAGCGCCATCTGCCCGAAATGACGGGAAAGAAGGACAGCGAAAGGACGTCACTCCAGATGGACAGCTTCACCCTGCGCGTCACCTGCGAATCCACCCGCGGGATCGTCGCGGCCATCTCGGGCTTTCTGGCCCGCCACGACTGCAACATCACCGACAGTGCGCAGTTCGACGATGCCGAGACGGGGCGCTTCTTCATGCGCGTCAGCTTCCGGTCCGAAGGCGCGGCTGCGCTGGATGCGCTGCGCGACGATTTCGCCCCCATCGCCGAGCAGTTCGGCATGCAGGCCGATTTCCACGACCAGGCGTGCAAGCCGAAGGTGGTCATCATGGTCAGCCGCTTCGGGCATTGCCTGAACGACCTGCTGTACCGCTGGCGGATCGGTGCGCTGCCGATCGACATCGTGGCGGTGATCAGCAACCACATGGATTACCAGAAACTGGTCGTGAACCACGACATCCCCTTCCACTGCATCAAGGTGACCAAGGAGAACAAGCCCGAGGCCGAGGCCCAGCAGATGCGCATCGTCGAGGAGACGGGCGCCGAGCTGGTCGTGCTGGCGCGCTACATGCAGGTGCTGTCCGACCAGATGTGCCGCAAGATGTCGGGGCGGATCATCAACATCCACCATTCCTTCCTGCCCAGCTTCAAGGGCGCGAACCCCTACAAGCAGGCCTACGAGCGTGGCGTGAAGCTGATCGGCGCGACCAGCCATTACGTCACCGCCGATCTGGACGAAGGCCCGATCATCGAACAGGACACCGTCCGCGTGACCCATGCACAGTCGCCCGGCGATTATGTCAGCCTTGGCCGCGACGTCGAGGCGCAGGTGCTGGCCCGCGCCATCCACGCCCATATCCACGGGCGCGTCTTCCTGAACGGCGACAAGACCGTGGTCTTCCCGCCCTCGCCCGGTAGCTATGCGAGCGAACGCATGGGCTGATCGTCCAGCAGCCTGGCCGCATGGCGATCCGCAAGGGGAGCGATGCGGTCATGGACGGGGGTGCGGGCGCAGATCTCCCACCACAGGCGGTAGTAGGGCAGGTCCTGCGCCTTGATGTTCTGCGTGGCGTTCAGGGGCATGCCGGGGCGGTTCAGCGTGGCGATGCGGTCAAGGATCAGCCGTTCCTGCCGGTCGTTCAGGCGCAGGTGGAAGGGCTTGGCGATGCGCCCGGCAAAATCCGCCATCGCGGGGCGGAACATGCCCGGCGGCGCCATGTGAAAACGTAGGTTGTAGCGGTCATGCGCGCGGGCATAGTCGCTGCCATGCGTCATCGAGAACAGCCCCTGGTCCCCGAAGGGCATGTCGGTCCGTTCCGCGATCATCCGCGCCATGTCCAGATAGGGCGCCAGCCCGCGATCCTCGCGTCGCATGCGGACAAGGTTCAGCACCATCGCCCCGCTGTTGATCAGCCCGTGCCCGATGCGGCGGGTGCGCGTCATCGCCCTGGGCGCAAGGTCGGTGTCGGTCACGGGGCGGGCGAGCAGCGGGGGCCTGAAGGGCAGCTCCCGGCAGGCGGCGAGCATGCGGCCCAGCAGCGGCTGGTTCAGGAAGGGCACGAGGTCGTCCATCACGATCACATCCAGCGGATCGAGATAGATCACGCGGTCCAGATCGGCGGGCAGGTATTCATGCGCCAGGTACCACAGGAAGCGCGCGCCGAAGGGCTTCTGCCCCAGCTTGCTCAGCTCGGCGAATTCCTGGTGCCGGGTGACGTGGACGACATGCAGGTCCAGATTGGGAAGACCCGCGCAGAATCGCTCTATCCCCGCGATCTGTTCGGGGCCCAGATGCAGGTGGAACAGCCAGAAGCGGATCCGGTCGCGCGGGTGGCTGTCGCACAGCGATTGCAGCATGACCTGCACCACATCCGCATCCTTGCCCCCGACCGAGGTCATCACGTCCAGCGTGACCGGCGCACGCCTGCGCCTGCGCCCGATCGTCTCGATCGCGAATGTCCACGGGCTGGGCGCCCTGCGATAGACCGGCGACAGAAGCGGGCCGGGGTCGGGGAATTTCATGATGTCCTGCGGGATGAGGGTGGTCCGGTAACGGTTCCGTCATCATGCACATGATGCAGGCAGGCGTGCAAGGCATGTGAGGGGGCGCCCCGCCGCGGGGGCGGGGCGCCTGTCGTCTTACTGCGGGATCTGCGCGGTGATGCCCTCGACATAGAAGTTCATCGACTGCAGATCCTCGTCCGAGGCGGTCTCGCCCTCGGCCAGCCAGGCGGTGCCGTCGGCCTTGTTCAGCGGGCCGGTGAAGGGGTGGTATTCACCCGCGCCGATCGCGTCGCGCAGGGCCTCGGCCTCAGCCTTGACCTCGGCGGGGACGGCCTCGGTGATCTCGCCGATCTCGACCTCTCCGTCGCCGATGCCGGCCCAGGTGGCCTTGCTTTCCCAGGTACCGTCAAGCACCTCGCCCACACGCTCGACATAGTAGGGCGCCCAGTTGTCGATGATGGACGCCACGCGGGGGCTGGGGGCGAAGGCCGCCATGTCGCTGGCCTGGCCGAAGCCGATGGCGCCTGCTTCTTGCGCCTTGGCAAGCGGTGCGGTGGAATCGGTGTGCTGCAGGATCACGTCCACGCCTTCGGCCAGCAGGGCGGCGGCGGCGTCGGCCTCTTTCGCCGGATCGAACCAGCTATAGGCCCAGACGACCTTCATCTCGACATCCGGGTTCACCTTCTGGGCGTGGATGAAGGACGAGTTGATGCCCTGGATCACCTCGGGGATCGGGAAGGACCCGATATAGCCGATCTTGTTCGATTCCGTCATGTGGCCCGCGATGGTGCCGATGACCGCGCGACCCTCGTAGAAACGGGCGTCATAGGTCGCGACGTTGTCGGCGCGCTTGTAGCCGGTGGCGTGTTCGAACTTCACGTCCGGGAACTTCGCGGCCACGTTGATGGTCGGGTCCATGAAGCCGAAGCTGGTCGCGAAGATCAGCTTGTTGCCCGCCAGCGCCAGCTGGGTCAGCGCGCGTTCGGCATCGGCGCCTTCCGGCACGCTTTCGATGAAGGTGGTTTCCACCCGGTCGCCATATTCGGCCTCGACCGCCTGGCGGCCCAGGTCGTGCTGATAGGTCCAGCCGCCGTCGCCGACCGGGCCGACATAGATGAAGCCGACCTTCAGCGGCTCGTCCTGGGCCATGGCGGGGGCGGCGATCAGGGCCGAAAGCGCGGCGGCGCCGGCAAGAAGTGTTCTGCGTTTCATGTCTACCCTCTCTGATGGACGGCTGCGTTCAGCGCAGCGCGTGGAAGTTCTGGCCGAGCGATCCGGGCGCGGCGGCCCCCGCACGGCGGCTGTATTTCTGCCGACCCGAGATCAGCACGAGGACGATGATCGTGGCAAGATAGGGCGCCATCGACAGCAGCTGCACGGGCACGTTCACCCCCGCCGCCTGCAGCCGCAGCTGCAGCACCGTCACCCCGCCGAACAGCCACGCCCCCGCCAGCACGCCGACCGCGGTCCAGTTGGAAAAGACGACGATGGCCAGCGCGATCCAGCCCGCGCCCGCCGTCATCCCTTCGGTCCATTGCAGCACCGTCGCGATCGAGATGAACGCCCCGCCGATCCCGGCCATCGCGCCGCCGAAGGCGATGGCCGCCAGCCGCGTCAGGCGCACGTCATAGCCCAGGGCGTGGGCTGCCTCGTGGTTCTCGCCCACGCCGCGCAGGATCAGGCCGCGCCGCGACCGGGTCAGGAACCACCAGATCGCGGGCACGGCCAGAAGGCCCAGCCAGACGATCCAGTTGATGCCCAGGGGGCCTCCGGGCATCGGGGGCGCCTTTACCCCCTCGAACGGCTTGCCGAACATGGCAGCAAGGCCCAGCCCGAACAGCGTCAGCGCAAGGCCGGATGCGACCTGGTTGGCCAGGAACGCCTGCGTCAGCGCCGCGAACAGGGTCGATATGGCGGCCCCCGCGACGGCGGCGGCGACGAAGCCCGCAAAGGGGTTGCCCGTCGCATGTGCGACCGCGAAGCCTGCCAGCGCGCCGGTGATCATCATCCCCTCGACGCCCAGGTTCAGGACGCCCGCGCGTTCGACGACCAGCTCGCCCAGGGCGGCGAAGAGGATCGGGGTCGAAGCCGACAGCAGCAGCAGGAAGACCGAAAGCGGATCGATCATGCGCGCACCCTCCGGACGATGCGGAACCGGGTCAGGATGTCGAAGCCCAGCAGGAAGAACAGCAGCATCCCCTGGAAGACCTGCACCGATGCGGCGGGAAGCTGCATGGTCAGCTGCGCCAGTTCGCCCCCGATATAGGTCAGCGCCAGCAGCAGCCCCGCCAGCAGGATGCCGACCGGATGCAACCGGCCCAGGAACGCCACGATGATCGCGGTGAAGCCGTAGCCCACGCCCAGCTTGTCGGTGACTTGGCCCGCGGGGCCCGCCACCTCGAACAGGCCCGCCGCACCGGCCAGCGCGCCCGACAGCCCCAGGCAGAAGGCCACCAGAACCTGCGGACGCACGCCCGCGAAACGCGCGGCACGGGGCGCGGTGCCCGCCGCGCGGATGTGGAAGCCGCGGATGTGGCGGCTCATCAGCACCCATGTCGCCACCACGGCGGCAAGCGCCGCGAAGACGCCCCAATGCGCGCCGGTATTCGCGAACAGCTCCGGGTTCGAGGCCGAGGGGTATTGCTGCAGGTTGCGCGAACCGGGGAAGCCGAAGCCCTCGGGGTTCTTCATCGGACCGAAGGCCATCCATGCCGCCACGCGCTGGGCGACATAGACCAGCATCAGCGACACGAGGATCTCGGACGCGCCGAACCAGTTGCGCAGCAGGGCGGGGATCATGCCCCAGGCCCAGCCGCCCGCCAGCCCCGCCAGCACCATCGCCGGAAAGATCCAGAACGCATCCAGCGGATAGAGCGCAAGCGCCACGCCCGCGCCGGTGATCCCGCCGATGATGTACTGACCCTCGGCGCCGATGTTCCAGATGCCGGCGCGGAAACCCACCGCCAGCCCCGAGGCGATCAGGATCAGCGGCGCGGCCTTCACCAGCAGCTGCGGGCGGGAATAGGACGCGGCCATACCGAACAGCGGATCCCAGAAGATCGTGCGGATCGCGGCGACCGGGTCGTGGCCCAGCAGCGCGAACAGCAACCCGCCCGTCAGCATGGTGGCCAGCACGGCAAGAACGGGCGTCGCGACCTGCCACAGGCCGGATGCGCCCGTGCGCGGAACAAGCTGGATCATATGCGGGCCTCCTCCATCCCGTGTGCGCCGCCCAGCATCAGGCCGATGCGTTCGAGGGTCAGCCCCTCGGTCGGGACCGGATCGGACAGGCGCCCCTCGTTCAGGGCGCAGAAACGGTCGGACAGTTCCAGGATCTCGTCCAGGTCCTGGCTGATGACGATGACGCCCGCGCCCGATCGCGCAAGATCCAGCAGCGACTGGCGCACGGCGGCGGCGGCGCCCGCATCGACGCCCCATGTGGGCTGGTTCACGACCAGCACGCGCGGGTCCTGCAGGACCTCGCGGCCGATGACGAATTTCTGCAGGTTGCCGCCCGACAGCGCCTTGGCGGCGGTGCCGGGACCGGGGGTGCGCACGTCGAAGGCGGCGATCACGGCCTGTGCGAAATCGCGCGCGGCGTCATGGTCGATCAGCCCGCGCCGGACCAGCGACTTGCGGTCGCCCGCAGTCAGCAGCGTGTTCTCGGTCAGGCTGAAATCGGGCACGGCGGCATGGCCCAGCCGGTCCTCGGGGGCGGCCAGAAGGCCCGCGCGGCGGCGAGCGGCGGGACCGGCCTGCGACAGGTCGGCGCCCTCGACACTCAGGGTGCCGGCAGCGGAGGGCATCTCGCCCGACAGGGCCGCCAGCAATTCCTCTTGCCCGTTGCCCGCGACGCCGCCGATGCCCAGGATCTCGCCCGCGCGAAGCGACAGGGACACGGATTTCAGGGCCACGCCCTCGGCCGTGGGGGCGGGCAGGGACAGGTCGCGCAGGTCCAGCAGCGTCTCGCCCGCGTTGCGGCCCGAGCGGTCGACGGCGCGCATCTCTCCTCCGACCATCATGGCGGCCAGCTGGTTGGCGGAATGGTCGCGCGGGTTGCAGCTGTCCACCACGCGGCCATGGCGCAGGATCGTGGCGCGGTCGCAATTTGCGCGGATCTCTTCCAGCTTGTGGCTGATATAGAGGATCGCCGTCCCCTGCGCGGCCAGCTTGCGCAGGGTCGCGAACAGCAGCTCGGCCTCTTGCGGGGTCAGCACGCTGGTGGGTTCGTCCATGATCAGCAGGCGCGGGTTCTGCAGCAGGCAGCGGATGATCTCGACCCGCTGGCGTTCGCCCGCCGACAGGGTGACCACGCGACGCGCGGGGTTCAGCGGCAGGCCGAATTCGTGGCTGACCTTGGTGATCCGGTCGGCCAGCTCGCGCCGGGGGGGCGGGTTCTCCATCCCCAGGGCGATGTTCTCGGCCACGGTCAGCGCGTCGAACAGGCTGAAATGCTGGAACACCATCGCCACGCCCGCCGCACGGGCCGCGCGCGGGTCGGACGGTTCGTGGGGGCGGCCCAGCAGCGTCATGTGCCCGTCATCGGGCCGCACGAGGCCATAGATCATCTTGACCAGCGTGGATTTCCCGGCGCCGTTCTCGCCCAGCAGGGCGTGGATCTCGCCTTTGGCGATCTCGAAGGAAACGTCGTCATTCGCGCGCACACCGGGATAGGTCTTGCCGACCCCCTCTGCGCGAAACACCGTGGCGCTGTCCAAATTCACCTTCCCCTGTCGAGCCTTGCGAGAAACCCGGCCTGCTTAGACCGCAAATCGCGGGGCTGGCAATTGCGCTGTTTGGTCAGGCTGCGATACTGTTGCAATCATGGCCGCAAAATCCCCCCGATTCATCCATCTTCGCACACATTCCGAGCATTCCTTGCTGGAAGGTGCCATTCCTGTCGGCAAAATGCCCGCGATTGCCGCCGAAATGGGCATGCCGGCCGTCGCGCTGACGGATACGAACAACATGTTCGCCGCGCTGGAATTCAGCGTGAAGGCCAAGGACAAGGGCGTGCAGCCCATCATCGGCTGCCAGGTGACGGTGCAGGCCGACGCGACGGGGCCGGTCGTGCTTCTGGCGCAGAACCGCGCGGGCTGGATGAACCTGATGGCCCTGTCCTCGTGCATCTATCTGCGCGAGGGGGGCGCGCTGCCGCATGTGACCCTGGACGAGCTGTGCGCGCGGGCCGAGGGGCTGATCTGCCTGACGGGCGGGGCGTTCGGGCCGCTTGGGCAGCTGATCGCGCAGGGGCAGGGCGAGAAGGCCGCCGCGCTGACGACCCGGCTGGCGGATGCCTTCGGCGACCGGCTCTATGTCGAACTGCAGCGCCACCCGTCCGAGAACGGCACCCTGATGCCCGCGGAATCCGCAAGCGAGGCCGGCCTGATCGAGCTGGCCTATGCCCGCGACCTGCCGCTGGTCGCCACGAACGACGTCTATTTCCCCAAGCCCGCAATGTACGAGGCTCATGACGCGCTGATCTGCATCGCCGAGAAGGCCTATGTCGATCAGCCCCAGCCGCGCCGCCGCCTGACGCCGCAGCACTACTTCAAGTCCCCCGAGGAGATGGCCGTCCTGTTCGCCGACCTGCCCGAGGCGCTGGAGAACACGGTCGAGATCGCCCGCCGCTGCGCCTTCGCGGTCAGCAAGCACGCCCCCATCCTGCCGAAATTCGCCGATGACGAGGTGGCCGAACTGCGCCGCCAGGCGAACGAGGGGCTTCAGGCCCGCCTGAAGGTCATCCCCCATGCCGTCACCCCCGAGGAATACCAGCAGCGCTTGGATTTCGAGCTGAACATCATCGAGCAGATGGGCTTTCCCGGCTATTTCCTGATCGTCGCGGATTTCATCGGCTGGGCCAAGGATCACGACATCCCCGTCGGGCCGGGGCGCGGCTCGGGGGCGGGCAGCCTCGTGGCCTATGCGCTGACGATCACCGACCTGGATCCGCTGCGGTATTCACTGCTGTTCGAACGCTTCCTGAACCCGGAACGGGTCAGCATGCCCGACTTCGACATCGACTTCTGCATGGACCGCCGCGAAGAGGTGATCCGCTACGTGCAGGAGAAATACGGCAAGGAGAAGGTCGGCCAGATCATCACCTTCGGTGCGCTTCTGTCCAAGGCCGCCGTGCGCGACGTGGGCCGCGTGCTGCAGTTGCCCTTCGGCCAGGTGGACCGCCTGTCCAAGATGATCCCGGTCGAGGGCGTGAAGCCCGTCAGCATCACCAAGGCCCGCGCCGAGGAACCGCGCCTGCGCGAGGCCGCCCGCGAAGAGGTCGTGGGTCGTCTGCTGGATTACGCCGAGCAGCTGGAGGGGCTGTACCGCAACGCCTCGACCCACGCGGCGGGGGTGGTGATCGGGGACCGGCCGCTGGACCAGCTGGTCCCGCTGTACCGCGATCCCGCATCCGACATGCCCGCGACGCAGTTCAACATGAAATGGGTCGAGCAGGCCGGCCTGGTGAAGTTCGACTTCCTCGGCCTCAAGACGCTGACGGTCATCCAGAACGCGGTCGATCTGATCAACGGTGCGGGCCGCCCCCTGCATGTCGATGCCGAGGGCCGAGAGCTGTACCAGCCCCCCGCCGGGACCGAGAACCAGATCAACACGATCCCGCTGGACGACAAGGCCAGCTATGACCTGTTTGCCAGCGCCCGCACGGTCGCGGTGTTCCAGGTGGAATCCAGCGGCATGATGGACGCGCTGCGCCGCATGCGCCCGACCTGCATCGAGGATATCGTGGCACTGGTCGCGCTGTACCGCCCCGGCCCGATGGAGAACATCCCCGTCTATTGCGACGTGAAGAACGGCGCGCGGGAACTGGAATCCATCCATCCCAGCATCGACCACATCCTGGCGGAAACGCAGGGCATCATCGTCTATCAGGAACAGGTGATGCAGATCGCACAGGTCATGGCGGGATATTCGCTTGGCGGCGCAGACCTGCTGCGCCGCGCGATGGGCAAGAAGATCGCCGCCGAAATGGCCAAGGAGCGTCCGAAATTCATCAAGGGCAGCGTCGAGAACGGCGTGTCGGAAAAGAAGGCGGGCGAGGTCTTCGACCTGCTCGAGAAGTTCGCGAATTACGGCTTCAACAAGTCGCACGCGGCGGCCTATGCGGTCGTCAGCTATCAGACGGCGTGGCTGAAGGCGAACCACCCGGTCGAATTCATGGCGGCGGTGATGAACTGCGACATCCATCTCACGGACAAGCTGGCGATCTACAAGCGCGAATGCGACCGCATGGGGATCGAGATCGTGCCGCCCTGCGTCAACCGCTCGGCCCCGACCTTCACCACGGGCAAGGGGCGCATCTTCTATGCCCTTGGCGCGCTGAAGGGCGTGGGGATCGAGGCGATGCGACTGATCCACGAGGCGCGGGGCGACCGGCCCTTCCGCGACATCAACGATTTCGCCCGTCGCGTGGACATGAAGCGCGTGGGCAAGCGCCCGCTGGAGATGCTGGCGCGCGCAGGGGCGTTCGACCTGCTGGACGACAACCGCGCAAGGGTGCTGAAATCGCTGGACGGGCTGGTCGCATGGTCGGCCGCCGTGCAGGAACAGGCGGCCTCGAACCAGTCCTCGCTGTTCGGTGGGGGCGAGGATCTGCCGCCGCCGCGCCCGGCCATCGCGCAGGTCTGGCTGCCGACCGAGAAGCTGGGCGAGGAGCACAAGGCCGTCGGCTTCTACCTGTCGGGCCACCCGCTGGACGATTACCAGACCGCGTTGCGCCGCAAGAAGGTCCAGACCCTGGCCGAGATTTCCGCCGAGGCCGCGGGCGGTCCCATGGTCGCCTTCATCGCGGGCACCGTTGCCGCCCGGATGGAGCGCAAATCTGCCAAGGGCACGCAATACGCCTTCGTCAGCCTGTCCGATCCGACCGGGCTTTACGAGGTCACGCTGTTCTCGGACTTGCTGAACGCATCGCGAGAGCGGCTGGAATCGGGGATGAACGTGGTCCTGCAGGTCAAGGTCGAGCCCTCGGGGGAACAGGTGAAGATGCTGGCCAACAGCGTCGCCAGCCTCGAGGATTTCGTCGCGGATGCGGGGGCAGGGTCCTTGGCGGTCGAGATCCAGGGCGTCGACACGGTCGGTCGCCTGGCCGAGACCCTTGGCCGCATCCAGGCCGAGCTGGTCGCCCCGTCGCGTGCGCGCGGTCCGGTGCGCCTGCGCATCCGCGAGGGCGACGAGCTGATCGAGATCGAGGTCGCGAACGACGCGCCCCTGACCACGCCCGCCCGCCAGGCGCTGCGTGCGGTTCCGGGCGTGATGGACGTGATCGAGGAATAGGGCGGGGCCGTTTCTTCTGGTCAGATGTTCCCGCTTCGTGCTAGCCATCGGAAAAAAGGGGGCAGCATGAAGGTCTTGGGCATCGATCCCGGTTTGCGGAACATGGGCTGGGGCGTGATCGAAGTGGACGGCCCGCGCATCCGCCATGTCGCGAACGGATGTGTGCATTCGGACGGGGCGCTGGACCTGGGCCCGCGCCTGTCCACGCTGTTCCGCGGCCTGTGCGAGGTGATCCGCATCCACGCACCCGACGCTGCGGCGGTCGAGCAGACATTCGTGAACAAGGACGCGACCGGCACGCTGAAGCTGGGCCAGGCACGCGGCGTGGCGCTTCTGGCCCCCGCCGAGGCCGGGCTGGAGATCGGCGAATACGCCCCGAACGCGGTCAAGAAGACCGTCGTCGGCGTGGGTCATGCCGGCAAGGAACAGGTGCAGCACATGATCCGCGTGCAATTGCCGGGCGTGCTCTTCGACAGCCCCGATGCGGCCGACGCGCTGGCGATCGCCATCTGCCATGCGCGGCATCTGCAGGGTCGGAACCTGCGCGCGGTGACGGCCAAGCGGGGTGCGGCATGATCGGCCGCATCGCAGGCATGATCCTGCATCGCGCGAACGATCACGTGCTGATCGACGTGCGCGGCGTGGGCTATATCGTCCATGTCAGCGAGAGGACGGCGGCGGGGCTGCCGCCCGTGGGCCAGGCGGCCGCGCTCTATACCGAGCTGATGGTGCGCGAGGATCTGCTGCAGCTGTTCGGCTTCCCGACGATGCTGGAAAAGGAATGGCACCGGCTGCTGACCTCGGTCCAGGGGGTGGGCGCGAAGGTGTCGCTGGCGATCCTGGGGACGCTCGGGGCCGAGGGGCTGTCGCGGGCGATCGCGCTTGGCGACTGGGCATCGGTGCGCAAGGCGAACGGCGTGGGGCCGAAGCTCGCGCAGCGGATCGTGCTGGAACTGAAGGACAAGGCACCATCGGTCATGGCGCTTGGGGGGGCGTTGACGGTCGATGCGGGCGATGTGCTTGGCGGGGCGGATGCGGTCGCGACGGGCATCGAGCCCGTCGCGACCGCCGCCTCGGCGCCGGGCTCGATGCCCGGCACCGAGGCGCGCCCCCCGCGCAAACCTGCGCAGGACAGCGGGCAGGCGATGGCCGATGCGCTGTCGGCGCTGTCGAACCTGGGCTATGGTCCCTCCGAGGCGGCCAGCGCCGTGGCCGAGGCACAGGCCGCGGAACCGACGGCAACGACGCCTGCGTTGATCCGCGCGGCGCTGCGGCTTCTGGCGCCCAAGGACTGATCAGGGGGGCTGGCGATGGCTGGGAATATGAAGGTCTTCATGCTGATGGCCGCGCTGACGGCGCTGGTCATGGGGCTTGGCTGGATGATGGGCGGGCAGGGCGGCGCGATACTAGCTCTGCTGATCGCGGGGGGCATGAACTTCTTCGCCTTCTGGACCAGCGACAAGATGGTCCTGCGCCAGCAGGGCGCGGTCGAGCTGTCGCCCCAGCAGGGCGAGGACCTGTACCGGATGACCGCCGACCTGGCCCGCCGCGCCGATCTTCCGATGCCCAAGCTGTACCTTCTGCCGACCGAGCAGCCGAACGCCTTCGCGACCGGACGCAATCCGCAGAACGCCGCCGTCGCCGTCACGCAGGGGCTGCTGAACGCGCTGGACCGGGACGAGATCGCCGGCGTGATCGCGCATGAGCTGGCCCATATCAAGCATCGCGACACGCTGACCATGACCGTCACCGCGACCATGGCGGGTGCCATCGCGATGATGGGCAACATGATGCTGTTCACCGGCAACCGCGAGGGGCGTGGCGGCACGCTTGGCGCGATCGTCGCCATGATCGTGGCCCCCATGGCCGCGATGCTGGTGCAGATGGCGATCTCTCGCGCCCGCGAATACGAGGCCGACGCGACCGGCGCGCAGATCTGCGGCAACCCGCGCGCGCTGGCCACGGCGCTGGCCTCGATCGCGCGGGCGGCGGGGCGCAGCGTCAACGTCCCGGCCGAGCGCAACCCGGCCGCGGCCTCGATGTTCATCATCAACCCGCTGCACGCGCTGCGCGCCGACAAGCTGTTCGCCACCCATCCCCCGACCGAGGAACGCATCGCCCGCCTGATGGCGATGCAGCCGGCGCATCCCGAACCGCAGACCGCCAGCCGCATCCCGCGCAGCGGCGGCGATGACCGCAACGACGGCCCCTGGGGGCATGCATGAGCCAACCCGACCCCGTCCTCCGCGCCGACAAGATGGAGAGCGACGCCGAGGATCGCGCCCTTCGCCCGCAGAATCTGTCCGAATTCGTGGGGCAGGCCGAGGCGCGCGCGAACCTCAAGGTCTTCATCGAAAGCGCGAAGATGCGCGGCAAGGCGATGGACCACACGCTGTTCTTCGGTCCGCCTGGCCTGGGCAAGACCACGCTGGCGCAGATCATGGCGCGCGAGCTGGGCGTGAACTTCCGCATGACCTCGGGGCCGGTGATCGCGCGGGCGGGCGACCTGGCGGCAATCCTGACCAATCTCGAAGCCCGCGACGTCCTGTTCATCGACGAGATCCACCGCATGAACCCCGCGGTCGAGGAAGTCCTCTATCCCGCGATGGAGGATTTCGAGCTGGACCTGGTCATCGGCGAGGGTCCCGCCGCGCGCACGGTGCGGATCGAGTTGCAGCCCTTCACCCTGGTCGGCGCGACGACGCGCCTGGGCCTGCTCACGACGCCCCTGCGCGACCGTTTCGGCATCCCGACCCGCCTGCAATTCTACGAAATCCCCGAGCTGGACCAGATCGTCCAGCGCGGCGCGCGCATGCTGGGCGTGCCTGCCGAGCCGGAGGGCACCTGGGAGATCGCCCGCCGCTCTCGCGGGACCCCGCGCATCGCGGGGCGCCTGCTGCGCCGCGTGGTCGATTTCGCACTGGTCGAGGGCGATGGCCGCCTGACGCGCGAGATCGCGGACATGGCGCTGACGCGGTTGGGGGTGGACGATCTGGGCCTGGACGGGGCGGACCGGCGATACATCTCGTTGATGGCCGAACATTACGGCGGCGGGCCGGTCGGGGTGGAAACCCTGTCCGCGGCCCTGTCCGAAAGCCGCGATGCGATCGAGGAGGTGATCGAGCCCTACCTGCTGCAGCAGGGCCTGATCGCGCGCACCCCGCGCGGGCGGCAGCTGGCACCGCGCGCATGGCGCCACCTGGGGCTGGATGCGCCGCAGCCGCAGGGGCAGCAGACGCTGTTCGACGGCTGACCCATGGCACATGACCTGAGCATCCGCGTCTATTACGAGGATACCGACCTTGCCGGTATCGTCTACTATGCCAACTATCTGAAATTCATCGAAAGGGGGCGCAGCGAATGGCTGCGCGACCTTGGCATCGACCAGCTGGCGCTGAAGCGCGACGGCCTCGTCTTCGCCGTGCGCCGGGTCGAGGCCGATTACCTGCGCCCCGCGATCTTCGACGACCTGTTGACGGTGCGCACCGAACTGGCGGACCATTCGCCTGCGCGCATCGCCGTCGATCAGCAGGTGATCCGCGACGGGCAGGTCCTGTTCCGCGCCCGCGTCGTCATCGCCTGCCTGAACGCCGGCGGCCGTCCGGCCCGGCTGCCCGCGACGCTGGTCGCGCAGTTGGGTGGCTGAGGCAAAAGCGGCACATCGCGGGCGGATCGCGCGGCGGGTGACGCCATTGTGTTGCGGCGGGGGATGAAACTTGCCCTAGGAACGCGCTAGAAACCGCGCGACACCGGGCCGCATCCGCGCCGCCCGGTCCCTGACGATGAGGCAGTGACTATGGAACCCATTCAGGCCGCCGAGGCCATCGATTTTTCGGTCGTGGCGCTGTTCATGCGCGCATCCCTGACCGTGCAGGTGGTGATGATCGTGCTGATCGTCGCCTCTGTCTGGGCATGGGCCATCATCATCCAGAAGTTCCTGGCCTTCGCCCGCGCCCGCCGCGAGGCGTCGAAATTCGACCGCTCGTTCTGGTCGGGCGAGCCGCTGGACGACCTGTACGACCAGCTGGGCGACCGCCCGCGCGGCGCCTCGGAACGGATCTTTGCCGCCGGCATGACCGAGTGGCGCCGCAGCCACCGGGATGACGGACGCCTGATCCCCGGCGGCATCGCCCGGATCGACCGCGCCATGAACGTCGCCATCCACCGCGAGGAGAACCGCCTGTTCCGCGGGCTGTCCTTCCTTGCAACCGTCGGTTCCACCGCGCCGTTCATCGGCCTGTTCGGGACGGTCTGGGGCATCAAGACCGCGTTCGAGGGGATCGCCCTGTCGCAGGACACCAGCCTTGCCGTGGTGGCCCCCGGCATCGCCGAGGCGCTTCTGGCGACCGCCCTGGGTCTTGTCGCGGCCATCCCCGCCGTCGTCTTCTACAACAAGCTGTCGGGCGACGCGGAACGCATCACCGGCAACTGGGAACAGTTCTCCGACGAGTTCTCGACCCTGCTGTCGCGCCAGATGGACGAGGTGTGATCCATGGCCGGTCAGATGGTCAAGCGGGTTCGCAGCAAGGGACGCAGGCGCAACCTGCCCATGTCCGAGATCAACGTGACGCCCTTCGTGGACGTCATGCTGGTGCTTCTGGTGATCTTCATGGTCGCCGCGCCGCTGATGACGGCGGGCGTGCCGCTGGACCTGCCCGAGACCGCCGCGAACGCCGTCCCGACCGAGCAGGAGGAACCGCTGGTCATCTCGATCCCCGCCGAGGGACAGATGAGCGTGATGGACCGCGCCGTCGGCGATGACGGCCTGGTCCCCGCCCTGCGCGAGGTGCTGGAGACACGCGAATCGGCGCGCGTCTACCTGCGGGCCGATGGCGGCATTCCCTATTCCCGCGTGGTGCAGATCATGGGCGCGCTGAACGCCGCCGGCATCACCGACATCGTCCTGGTCACCGAGACCGGCGGCCCCCGGATGGACGGCTGACGATGGCGGATCGCGACGAGAGGATCGGCTGGTGGGTCTCGGGCGGCGTGCATGGCGCGCTGCTGGTGGCGCTGATCCTTGGCGGTGCGCTGTTCCGCCCCCAGCCGGGGCCGGGGACGCGCAGCACGCAGGTCTCGACGATCAGCGGGGCCGAGTTCGAGGCCCTGGCCGCCGCCGCGCGCGGATCGGGCCCCGTGGGCGCCAATGCGACCGATATCGACCAGATGACCGCGCCCTCGGATGCCGAGGCCGAGGCCGAGCGACCGGCCCCCGCGGCGCCGCCGGCGCCCGCCGATGCGGCTGAACTCTCGGCGCCCGATGCATCCGAACCCGCGCCCGACCTGAGCGATTTCGCCGAGCGCGATCAGGTCGAGGTGGCGACCGATCTGCCCGCGACCGCGACCCCTGCCGCCCCCGAGGCGCTGCCGGATCTGCCTGCCGTGCCCGATGCCCCGCAGGCTGCGGGCACCGCCGCGCCGCCCGCCGCACCCCTGCCGGACCAGGCCGCCGAACCCGTCGCGCCGCGATCGGCGCTGGCGCTGGAGCGTTCGCGCAACCCGCAGTCGCGCCCTGACGGCCTGGTCGAAGCCTATCGCCAGCGCCAGGCGGAAGCGGCCGAGGCCGCGCGTCAGGAAGCCGCGCGCCAGCAGGCGGCACGTGCAGCCGAGGCCGAGGAACAAGCCCGCGCCGAAGCCGAGGCAGAGGCAGAGGCCGCAGCGGCCCGAGAGGCCGAGGCCGCAGAGCGTGCCGAAGCCGCCGCCGCCGCCGAGGCGCGCCAGCAGGCCGAAGAGGAACGTCGCGCCGCCGAAGCTGCCGAGGCCGAGCGTCGCGCCGAAGAAGAACGCCGCGCTGCGGAGGCCGCCGAGGCCGAGCGTCGTGCCGATGAGGAACGACGCGCTGCGGAGGCCGCCGAGGCCGAGCGCCGTGCCGAAGAAGAACGGCGCGCCGCGGAGGCTGCCGAGGCCGAGCGCCGCGCCGAAGAGGAACGCCGCGCCGCGGAGGCCGCCGAGGCCGAGCGTCGTGCCGAAGAGGAACGCCGCGCCGCGGAGGCTGCCGAGGCCGAGCGTCGCGCCGAAGAGGAACGCCGCGCTGCGGAAGCCGCCGAGGCCGAGCGTCGTGCCGAAGAGGAACGTCGCGCTGCGGAAGCTGCCGAGGCCGAGCGTCGTGCAGAAGAGGAACGCCGTGCTGCGGAGGCCGCCGAGGCCGACCGGCAGGCGTTGGAGGATGCGCTGCGCGAGGCGCAGGGCGCGGGCGGGGGTGCCGATGGCACCGACACCGCCTCGGGTGCGGACAGCTTCGGCGACAGCCAGAGCATCGAGGGCGGCAGCGGTGCCTCGGCCGAGATGGACCCGCTGGCCGCGGCGCTGGCCGGTGCCATGTCCGCAGGCTCGGGGACCGAGGATCCGGCCCCGCTGGATCCCGCGCCGAACCAGCTGATCCCCGGCGACATCCGTCCCTCGACGCTGCCCGACCCGTCGCAGCAGGGTTCGCTGCCGCTTGGCGATCCGCTGTCTCTGTCCGAACGCGACGGTCTTCGCATGGCGATCAACCGCTGCTGGAACGAGGGGCGGCTGTCGGTCGAGGCATCGCGGATGACCGTCTCGGTCGGGGTCCGCCTGTCGCCCGAGGGCATACCGGAACCCGGCAGCCTGCGGCTTGCGGGCTATCGCGGCGGGTCCGAGGGTGCCGCGCAGCAGGCATTCGAGGTCGCGGCCAACGCGATCATCGACTGCGGGCGCGCGGGCTATGACCTGCCCATGTCGAAATACGGGCGCTGGCGCGATGTCGTGGTGGATTTCCGCCCCGGCGGGGTCGAGTTCTGACGATGCCCATGCCGACGATGCCCCTTCCGACAATCCACCGAGATCTTTTGCTTTTCGCCGTCCCAAGGTAATGAGGATTCCATGTTCCGCCGTCTGATCCTTGCCTCGACCTTCCTGACCGCAGCCTCGGCCGCGGTGATGGCCCCCGTGGCACCCGCACATGCGCAGGACGAACCCCTGCGCATCGAGATCACCGATGGCGTGATCGAGCCCATGAGCATCGCGATCCCCGCCTTCCACGGCGACGAGGAGATCGCCGCCAAGGTCCGCCAGGTCGTGGCCGAGGACCTGACCGGAACGGGCCTGTTCTCGGAGATCCCGGCCGAGGCCCAGGTCGCCCGGCCCGGAAGCTTTGCCGAGCCGGTCAGCTACGAGGACTGGCGCGCGGTCGATGCCGAGGCGCTGGTCACCGCCGAGGTCCGCCAGATGGGCGAGAACATCTCGGTCCGGTTCCGGCTGTTCAACGTCGTGTCGGGTCAGCCGCAGGGCGACGGGATGCAGTTCGACGCCCGCGCCGGCGACTGGCGCCGCGCCGCCCACAAGATCGCGGACCAGGTCTATGCCCGCCTGACCGGCGAGCGGCCCTATTTCGACAGCCGCGTGGCCTTCGTGCAGGAAACCGGCCCCAAGAACGCCCGCATCAAGCGGATCGGCGTGATGGATTACGACGGCAAGAACACGCTGTGGATGACGAACGGTGCCTCGCTGGTGCTGGCGCCGCGTTTCTCGCCCGATGGGACGAAGATCCTCTATACCAGCTATGACAGCGGCTTCCCGCAGATCCGCCTGCTGGACGTGGCGACGGTGACCTCGCGCGCGCTGACGCAGGACGGGCAGGCGATGTCCTTCTCGCCCAGCTTCGGGCCCAAGGGGCAGTCGATCGTCTACAGCCGCGAACAGGGCGGCAATACCGACATCTGGCTGATGGAGCCCAATACCGGCGCGGGCCGTCCGCTGACGAACGCCCCCTCGATCGAGACCTCGCCCAGCTTCAGCCCCGATGGCCAGCGCATCGTCTTCGAGAGCGACCGTTCCGGCAGCCCGCAGCTGTACATCATGGGCGTCGATGGCGGCGAGCCTGTGCGCATCAGCTTCGGCGACGGGCGCTATGGCAGCCCCGCCTGGTCGCCCAAGGGCGACATGATCGCCTTTACCAAGCAGGTCGGCGACCGCTTCCACATCGGGGTCATGCGCACCGATGGGTCGGGCGAGAAGATGCTGACCGAATCCTTCCTTGACGAGGGTCCGACCTGGGCCCCCAATGGGCGCGTCGTCATGTTCACGCGGGTGACGCCCGGCGGGAACGGCCAGCCGCGCCTGCATTCCGTGGACATCACGGGGCGCAACATGCGTCCCATGAACCTCGATTTCGCCGCCTCGGACCCGTCCTGGGGTCCCCTGATGCAATGAGGACCAGATGATCAACGCCGCGACGAAGCCCGCCCTGCTGATGGCCCTTCTGGGTCTTGCCGCCTGCGCCCAGCCCGCACCGCCGCCCGCGGCGCCGGTGGTGGACCCCTATGCCAATACCGGCGGAGGGGCGGTCTTCCAGGGCAATGTCGCCGGCGGCAACCTGGGAAGCGAGGCCACGCCCGAGCATTTCAGGTCGCAGGTGGGTGACACGGTGCTGTTCGCGGCCGATCAGACGACGCTGGACGCCGATGCCCGCGCGATCCTGGCACGTCAGGCGCAGTGGCTGAACAGCCACGGGTCCTTCCAGGCGGTGATCCAGGGCCATGCCGAGGAAACCGGCACGCGCGAATACAACCTTGCGCTTGGGGCGCGGCGTGCCAGCGCGGTGCAGGAATACCTGGTGGCCGAGGGCGTGTCGCCCGGTCGCATCCGCACGCTGTCCTTCGGCAAGGAACGCCCCGCCGAGACCTGCTCGGACGAGAGCTGCTGGTCGCGCAACCGTCGCGCCGTCACCGTGGTCAGCGAAGCAGGCCCCGGCGCATGATCCGCAAGGCCGCGCTGACCCTGTTCCTTGCGTTCGGCGCACCCGCGCTGGCGCAGACCGCGCCGGACCCGGCCACGCTGGCCGATCTGCGGGCCGAACTCACGCAGTTGCAGGGCAACCTGACCTCGCTTCGGGCGGAACTGGTCGCGTCGGGCGCTGCGGGCATCCGCGCGGCGGGCGGTGCGTCGGCCATCGACCGGATGAACGCGATGGAGGCGCAGCTGCGCCGCCTGACGAACCAGGCCGAGCAGTTGCAGAACCGCGTCGGACGCATCGCGGCGGACAATGAGCGCCGCCTGTCCGACATGGAATTCCGCCTGTGCGAGATGGAGCAGGGCTGCGATCTGTCCAAGCTGACCATGCAGGGGGGCGCGGGCGGTCTTGCGCCCGAACTGCTGCCCGCCGACCCGGCCGAGCGTCCCTCGCAGGCGCCCGCTTCGACCGAGGCCGAGCGCAGCGATTTCGACGCAGCCGAGGCCGCGCTGACCGAAGGCGATCACCTTCGCGCCGCCGAGATGTTCGGCGCGGTCGCCGAAAACCACGCGGGCGGCCCCCTGACCGCCGAGGCGCTGTTCCGTCGCGGGCAGGCGCTGGAGCTGGCGGGCCAGCCCCGCGATGCCGCCGCCGCGTGGCTCGAAGGGTTTGCCGCCGATCCCGACGGATCGCGTGCAGGCGCCAGTCTGCTGGGCATCGCCCGCATGATCGAGGCCGAGGGCGACCGCACCGCGTCCTGCCTGTACCTGGCCGAGATCCCGGCCCGTTTCCCCGGATCGCCCGAAAGCGCCACCGCGGTCGCCAGCGCCGAACGGCTGGGCTGCGGAACCGCCGATCTGGGCGCGCTGGACCCGCTTCTGGATCCCTCGCTGGACCCCGAGGCCGCAGCGGACCTGGCCGTGCATGAGTGACGTCGCCGCCCGCATCCGTGCGGCGCTGGACCGGCTGGCAGGGGATCGCCCCGCCCTGGGTCTGGCCGTCTCGGGCGGGGGCGACAGCGTGACGCTGATGCGGGTCGCCGCCGAATGGGCGGGGGGCCGCAAGCTGATGGTGGCGACGGTCGATCACGGCCTGCGCCCCGACAGCGCCGCCGAGGCCGAGCGGACCGCCCGCATGGCCCGCGCCCTGGGTCTGCCCCACGCGATCCTTCAATGGCAACGAGAAACCGAGCTGGGCAATCTCATGGCGCAGGCCCGCGATGCGCGGTTGCGGCTGCTGTCGGCCTGGGCGCGCCGCAACGGGTTGCCGGTCGTGGCACTCGGGCATACAGCCGACGATCTGGCCGAGACGTTGCTGATGCGGCTGGCGCGCGGGTCCGGCATCGACGGGCTGGCCGCGATGGCCGAATGGCGCGACGCCTTCGGGATGCGCTGGCTGCGGCCCATGCTGGGCGTCGGCAGGGCCGAGACCCGCGACTGGCTGCGCCTGCAGGGGGCCGACTGGATCGACGACCCCACGAACGAGAATACCGATTACGAACGCGTCCGCACCCGCCGCGCGATCGCGACACTGGGCCTGGATGTCGCGGGGCTGGCCCGCTCGGCCCGCCACATCGCCGAGGCACGCTCGGCCCTGTCGGATTACGCCTCGCTGCTGGCCCAAGGCGCGACATTCGACCGGGGCAGCCTGACCCTGCCGCGCCACGTCCTGCGCGACAGTGCCGCCGATATCCGGCGCAGGCTGGTCATCGCGGCCTGCCGTTGGGTGACGGGCGCCGATTACCCGCCGCGCCGCGCCACGCTACTGCACGCGCTCGAGGCGCTGAGGTCGCAATCGCGCGTGACGCTGGACGGATGCCTGATCAGCCCGACGCATGGCGACCGCATCCGCATCACCCGAGAGGCGGCGGCCGCGCTGCGGGCCATGCCCTCGACCGGGGCGGTCTGGGACCGTCGCTGGCGGATCGAGGGCCTGCCCGAGGGGCATCACGTCGCGGCGCTCGGGCTTGCTGGCCTCGAAGGGCGCGACTGGCGCGGCAGCGCGCTGTTGCGGGACGAGGCGGCCGCCTCTCCGGCGCTGTGGCAGGGGGGGCGGCTGGTCGCCGCGCCGCTGCTGCGGCCGCATCCCGGCCTGACCCTGCGCCCGCTTCGGGGCGCGGCAGATTTCCGCAGTCTTGTGAAGGCGCATTGAACCTTCGCCGATAATCCCTATTTTCAGGGCAAACCGCTTTTCCGCCGGAGGAACCCGATTTGGGCAACGCTCGCAACCTCGCCTTCTGGGTGGTCCTGTTCCTGATGATCCTGGCGCTGTTCAACCTGTTCAGCGACGGACCGGGCAACATGAACAGCCGCCAGATCAGCTATTCCGACTTCATCCAGAGGGTCGAGAACGATCAGGTCAGCACCGTGACCATCGACGGCGAGGATCTGACCTTCGCCGGTGCCGATGGTCAGCAATACGCGACCGTCCGCCCGATGGGCGAAGAAATCTCGGATCGGCTGATCGCGCGCGACATCGACGTGCGGGTCGTCAAGCAGCAAAGCTCGGGCTTCATGTCGCTGCTGGGCGTCTGGCTGCCCTTCATCCTGCTGATCGGCGTGTGGATCTTCTTCATGAATCGCATGCAGGGGGGCGGCAAGGGCGGCGCGATGGGCTTCGGCAAGTCGCGCGCCAAGCTGCTGACCGAGAAGCATGGCCGCGTCACCTTCGACGATGTCGCGGGCATCGACGAGGCCAAGGAAGAGCTTGAGGAGATCGTCGAATTCCTGCGCAACCCGCAGAAGTTCAGCCGCCTGGGCGGCAAGATCCCGAAGGGCGCGCTGCTGGTCGGCCCTCCGGGCACCGGCAAGACGCTGCTGGCGCGCGCCATCGCGGGCGAGGCCGGCGTGCCGTTCTTCACCATCTCGGGTTCGGACTTCGTCGAGATGTTCGTGGGCGTCGGTGCAAGCCGTGTCCGCGACATGTTCGAGCAGGCCAAGAAATCCGCGCCCTGCATCGTCTTCATCGACGAGATCGACGCCGTGGGCCGTGCGCGTGGCGTCGGCATCGGCGGCGGCAATGACGAACGCGAACAGACGCTGAACCAGCTTCTGGTCGAGATGGACGGCTTCGAGGCGAACGAGGGCATCATCATCGTCGCCGCGACCAACCGCAAGGACGTGCTGGACCCCGCGCTGCTGCGTCCGGGCCGCTTCGACCGCCAGATCCACGTGCCCAATCCCGACATCAAGGGCCGCGAGAAGATCCTGTCGGTCCATGCCCGCAAGGTTCCGGTCGGCCCCGATGTCGACCTGCGCCTGATCGCGCGCGGCACGCCCGGCTTTTCGGGGGCCGACCTGATGAACCTGGTGAACGAGGCCGCGCTGACTGCCGCGCGGATCGGGCGCCGCTTTGTCAGCATGGCCGATTTCGAGAATGCAAAGGACAAGGTCATGCTGGGCGTTGAACGCCGCAGCCTGGTCCTGACGCCCGAGCAGAAGGAAAAGACCGCCTATCACGAGGCCGGTCACGCCATCGTCGGGCTGTCGCTGCCGAAATGCGATCCGGTCTACAAGGCGACGATCATCCCGCGCGGCGGCGCCCTGGGCATGGTGGTCAGCCTGCCGGAGATGGACCGTCTGAACTTCCACAAGGACGAAGCCAAGCAGAAGATCACGATGACCATGGCCGGCAAGGCCGCCGAGATCATCAAGTATGGCGAGGAAGGCGTGTCGAACGGTCCTGCGGGCGACATCCAGCAGGCCAGCCAGCTTGCGCGCGCGATGGTCATGCGGTGGGGCATGTCCGACAAGGTCGGCGCCGTGGACTATGCCGAGGCGCATGAGGGCTATTCCGGCAATACCGGCGGCTTCTCGGTCTCGGCCTCGACCAAGGAACTGATCGAGCAGGAGGTCCGCGACCTGATCGAGACCGGTTACCAGGAGGCGCGCCAGATCCTGATCGACAAGTCCGAAGAGTTCGAGCGCCTGGCGAAGGGGCTTCTGGAATACGAGACCCTGACGGGCGAGGAGATCGGCAAGATCATCCGCGGCGACTCTCTGGACGGTGACGACGATGATTCGTCGTCCAGCGTGATCCCCTCGGTCACGTCGATCCCAAAGGCAGGGAAACCCTCACCCGGCGGAGATCCTGCCCCGGCGTGATTCCCGAAGAACCAGAAACCCCGGCGCAGGCCGGGGTTTTTTTATGCGTATCGCGAAGAATGGACCGTGCGGCGTGCCGCAGCGTCACTCGAACGGACCGCGATTTGCGTTGCACATATGCAACTTCATTAGGTTAACAAAGATTAGTTTTGCCTATGAAGTGTGCCCACAATCATCGCGCGAAAAATGTCTTCATACAATTTATTGCAATATTCGCATGTGTTTACCATTGCGTGTCCTAAGCGTTGAAAACGACGCTTATTCCTTGATCAAGCAGTCAATCAAACCGAGCGGTTCGTTTCCACCTTGAGGTTAATTTTCGCGAGACATATCCTTTAGGTCATACGAAAGCCCGATCCCTCAAAGTTGGTGTTCCGTCATGTCCAAGATCGATCATTCTCCCATGGCTGAAATGCTCTGCTTCGATGTCTATGCGCTGAACCTGGCGTTCGGGCGCATCTACAAGCCGCTTCTGGACCCGCTCGGGGTGACCTATCCCCAGTACCTGGTGCTGATGACGCTGTGGCGCGAAGGCGACCTGGCGGTGGGCGAGATCGGCGCGCATCTGGGGCTGGACAGCAGCACGCTGACGCCGCTTCTGAAGCGCCTGGAGAATGCTGGCCTGGTCCGGCGCCGCCGCGACACCAAGGACGAGCGCCGCGTGATCATCAGCCTGACCGAGGAGGGCCGCAAGCTCGAGACCGAGGAAAGCCGCATCGAGGGCTGCCTGGTCAATGCCGGGCGCATCTCGCACGAGGAAAAGCTGGCCATGCAGGAACTGCTGCAGAAGCTGACGACCCATCTTCAGGCGGGCATCACCGCCTGAGGCTTGCGATCCGGCGCGCATGGGTGCAAGACACCCATGCCATGACCGAGATCCACGATATCCCCGACATGCCCGCGCTGCGCGCCCGGATCGACGATGTCGACCGGCAGCTCATGGCGCTTTTCGCCCACCGTCACGCGCTGATCGACCGCGCCGCGCAGATCAAGCGCGGCAACGGCTTGCCCGCCCGCATCGACGACCGCGTCGAGGAGGTGGCGATGAACGCCCGGCGCAACGCGGAAGCCGCGGGATTGGACCCGGATTTCTACGAGGCCCTGTGGCGGCAGCTGATCGAGGCTGCGATCGCCCAGGAGGATCGTCAGCTGAACAAGGATCGCCCATGACTGCCCAGATCATCGACGGCAAGGCCTTTGCGGCCGGCCTTCGCGCCCGCATCACCACCGAGGTCGCCGCGATGGCCGATCGCGGCATCACACCCGGCCTTGCGGTCGTGCTGGTGGGCGAGGATCCGGCCAGCCAGGTCTATGTCCGCTCGAAGCACCGCCAGACGGTCGAGGTGGGCATGAACTCGTTCGAGCATCGCCTGCCCGCCGAGACGGACCAGAAGACGCTGCTGGACCTGATCGCGCAACTGAACGCCGATCCCGCGGTCAACGGGATCCTGGTGCAGCTGCCGCTGCCCGCGCATCTGGACGAGGCGCTGGTGATCAACGCCATCGCCGCCGAGAAGGACGTGGACGGGTTCCACATCCTGAACGTGGGTCGCCTTGCGACCGGCCAGAAGGCGATGGTGCCCTGCACGCCGCTCGGCTGCCTGATGATGCTGCGCGAGCAGCTGGGCAGCCTGTCGGGCAAGAACGCCGTGGTGATCGGGCGCAGCAACATCGTGGGCAAGCCGATGGCGCAGCTGCTGCTGCGCGACAGCGCGACCGTGACCGTCGCCCATTCGCGCACCGCGGATCTGCCCGCCGTTGTTCGCGGCGCCGATATCGTCGTGGCGGCGGTGGGGCGTCCGAACTTCGTGCAGGGCGACTGGATCAAGCCGGGCGCGACGGTGATCGACGTGGGCATCAACCGCACCGATGACGGGCTGGTGGGCGATGTCGATTTCGCCGCCGCGTCCCAGGTGGCGGGTGCGATCACGCCGGTGCCGGGTGGGGTGGGGCCGATGACGATCGCCTGCCTGCTGGCCAACACGCTGACCGCCACCGCGCGCGCGAACGGCCTGCCCGACCCCGAGGGTCTGACCCCCTAGGCCATCCGCGCCATCAGCCGCAGCGCGTGCGAGGGATCGTCCGCGACCACAGGCATCACCGGATCATAGGCCGCGCGGATCAGCGCGGCCTTTTGCGCATCGGGCTGGATTTCCTGCGCGAAGGTCAGCATGGATTCCATCGCGATCTTCTCGGCCAGCGCGCCGGGATGCGCATCGGCCAGGGGCCCGCTCATGTCGAAGAAGGCTAAGCAGGCGCGGATCGCCCCAGCCTCGTCGAAGCGGAAGATGCGGTAGCTGGCAGCGCCTTCGGACGCGAGGCGCGCAGGCAGGTCGGGTTGCCCCGTCAGCCGGTCCAGATCGGGCACGCCCGCAAGGTCGTCCCATCCGCGCGCGAAGAACAGCATCAGGTTCGAGCCGCTTTCGGGATCGGTATCGACCACCGGATGCCCCGCATGGGCAAAGCCCGCCTTCAGCGCGCTGCGCAGGATGTCCAGCGTCTCGTCCGCCAGGCCGAAGGCCACGGGGGCCACGGGGCGTCCCCATCTGGCGCATCGATAGGTTCCGTCGGCGCGGGTGAAGAGGGCCGCGATCTGGTCCGCTGTCATGTTCGTTCCCGGAAATGGAAATGCCGGGGCAGGGCGTCGTGCCCCGCCTCGGCAGTGGTGGGTGTCGGTCGTCAGTCGACGATGGTGGCCTCGGTCGCGGAGCGCAGTTCGTCCTCGGTGACGCCATCGGCCAGCTCGACGATCTTCAGGCCGCCCTCGACCACGTCCAGAACGCCCAGGTTGGTGATGATGCGGTTCACCACGCCCTTGCCGGTCAGAGGCAGGGTGCATTCGCGCAGCAGCTTGGATTCGCCCGCCTTGTTGGTGTGGTCCATGACCACGATCACGCGCTTGACGCCCGCGACTAGGTCCATCGCGCCGCCCATGCCCTTGATCAGCTTGCCGGGGATCATCCAGTTCGCCAGGTCGCCGTTCTCGGCCACCTCCATCGCGCCCAGGATCGCCGCCGCGATCTTGCCGCCGCGGATCATCCCGAAGCTGGTCGCGCTGTCGAAATAGCTGGTGCGGTCAAGTTCGGTGATGGTCTGCTTGCCGGCGTTGATCAGGTCGGGATCCTCCTCGCCCTCGAAGGGGAAGGGGCCCATGCCCAGCATGCCGTTTTCGGATTGCAGCGTGATGTCCTTGTCGCCGGTATAGTTCGCCACCAGCGTCGGGATCCCGATGCCGAGGTTCACGTACATGCCGTCTTCCAGCTCGTCCGCCGCGCGCGCGGCCATCTGATTGCGATCCCAGGGCATCACGCGGTCTCCTTCTTGCGGGTGGTGCGCTGTTCGATGCGCTTCTCGTGCTGGCCCTGGATGATGCGGTGGACATAGATGCCGGGCACGTGGATCATGTCGGGGTCGAGGCTGCCGCGCGGGACGATCTCCTCGACCTCGGCCACGCAGATCTTGCCGCACATGGCCGCGGGCGGGTTGAAGTTGCGCGCCGTCTTGCGGAACACGAGGTTGCCGGTGTCGTCGGCCTTCCACGCCTTCACGATGGACAGGTCGGCAAAGATCCCGCGTTCGAGGATATAGGTCTCGCCGTCGAAATCCTTGTGCTCCTTGCCCTCGGCGATGACGGTGCCGACGCCGGTCTTGGTGTAGAAGCCCGGAATGCCCGCGCCCGCCGCGCGCATGCGCTCGGCCAGCGTGCCCTGCGGGTTGAATTCCAGCTCCAGCTCTCCGGACAGGTATTGGCGCATGAACTCGGCGTTCTCGCCGACATAGCTGCTCATCATCTTGCGGATCTGGCGCGTTTCCAGCAGCTTGCCCAGCCCGAACCCGTCGACGCCGCAATTGTTGCTGGCGACCGTCAGGTCCTTCACGCCGCTTTTCACCAGCGCGTCGATCAGCAATTCCGGAATTCCGCAGAGCCCGAAGCCCCCCGCAGCGATGAGCATCCCGTCATGCAGGACCCCCTCCAGCGCATCCTCCGCGCTTGCATAGACCTTTTTCATTGGCCCTCCCGTCCAAAGATTTCTGCAACTGCACAATATGTCGCTTGCGCATGACGCAGTGTCAATCGCGACGGGAAAGGCGAAGGGGGCCACGCGGCCCCCCTCTCTCATTCCTCGGATTTCGGCGCGGCCTTCTTGGTTGCCGTCTTCTTGGCTGCCGGTTTCTTCGCCGCCGTCTTCTTCGCGGCGGGCTTCTTGGCGGCAGGCTTCTTCGCGGCGGCCTTCTTGGGCGATTTGGCGGCCTTGGCGGCGATCAGCTCCAGCGCCTGTTCCTGCGTCAGGTCGGCGGGTTCCACATCGCGCGGCAGGGTCGCGTTGATCTTGGCCCATTTGACATAGGGACCATAGCGCCCGTTCATCACCTGGATCGGCCCGCCATCGGGATGCTCGCCCAGCTCCTTGAGCGGTGCCGCGGCAGTGCGCCCGCGCGTCTGCTTCTGGGCCAGGACCTCGACCGCGCGGTTCATGCCGACGATGAAGACCTCGTCCACATCGGGCAGGTTCGCGTATTTCGACCCGTGCTTCACATAGGGGCCATAGCGGCCGATCCCGGCCTCGATCAGGACGCCGTCATCGGGATGCGGGCCGACGGGGCGGGGCAGGGACAGAAGCTGGACGGCTCGGTCCAGGTCCATCTCGGCGGGGTTCCAGCCCTTGGGCACGGATGCGCGCGGGGGCTTGGGCTGTTCCTCGGTCGCCTCGCCGCGCTGGACATAGGGGCCGAAGCGCCCCGAGCGCAGGCTGATCTCGTCGCCCGCGTCATGGCCCAGCACGCGGTCGCCCACGGCCTCTTCGCCATCCGGCGCGGACAGCGGGCGGGTATAGCGGCATTCGGGATAGTTGGTGCAGCCGATGAAGGCCCCGCCCGACCGCGCGGTCTTCAGGTTCAACCGGCCCTGACCGCAAAGCGGGCATTCGCGCGGATCGCCCCCATCGGCACGCGGCGGATACAGATGCGGCGCCAGCGCATCGTCGATCGCGTCCAGCACCTCGGTGATGCGCAGCTCGGACGTGCCCTCCAGCGCCTTCGAGAAGTCGCGCCAGAACCGGCCCAGAACCTCGCGCCACATCAGGTCGCCGGCGCTGATCTCGTCCAGCTCGTTTTCCAGATCGGCGGTGAAGTCGTAGCTGACATAGCGGGGGAAGTATTTCACGAGGAAGGTCGTCACCAGACGGCCCTTGTCCTCGGGGATCAGGCGGTTCTTGTCCTTGCGGACATAGTCGCGGTCCTGGATCGTCGTGACGATGCTGGCATAGGTCGAGGGACGGCCGATCCCCAGTTCTTCCATGCGCTTGACCAGCGTGGCTTCCGTGTAGCGCGGGGGCGGCTGGGTGAAGTGCTGGCGGCCCGCGGTGGATGCAGCCTGATCGGCCAGCATGCCGGGCGCGGCCAGCTGGGTCGCGGGCGCATCGGGCAGGTCGCCGCCCTTGTCGCGGGCCTTGGCCAGTTCCGGCTCGAACGCCTTGGCGACCAGCTTCGCGGCCTCGCCTTCGGTGATCGCGGGCAGGCGGGCGCTGTCCTCGGCATCGTCATCGTCGCGGCCCTGGTCGTAGACGCGCAGGAAGCCGTCGAACAGCATGACCTGACCGGTCGCGCGCAGGCCGACCTGATTGTCAGGGCTGGCGATCTCGACGGTCGTGCGTTCCATCCGGGCGGCTTCCATCTGGCTGGCGATGGTGCGCTTCCAGATCAGGTCGTACAGGCGGCGCTGATCCTCGGCCGTGACCTTCAGCTTGTCGGGCGACAGCATCATGTCGGTCGGGCGGATGCACTCGTGGGCTTCCTGCGCGTTCTTGGCCTTGTTCTTGTACATGCGCGGGCTTTTCGGGACATAGTTTTCCCCGAACTTGGCCTTGATCGCGTCGCGGGCGGCATGGACGGCCTCGGGGGCCATGTCGATGCCGTCGGTCCGCATATAGGTGATCAGCCCGGCCTCGTAGAGGCGCTGCGCCGCCGACATGCAGGCCTTGGCGCCCATGCCCATCTTGCGGCTGGCCTCCTGCTGCAGGGTCGAGGTCATGAAGGGCGGCCACGGGTTGCGGCTGGCGGGCTTGGCGGTGACGCCCGTCACCTTCAGATCGCGGCTGGAGACCGCGCTGACGGCCATCGCGGCCTTTTCGGCATCGGCAAGGTCGTAGCGGTCCAGCTTGGCCCCGGCCAGCGAGGTCAGCGTGGCGTCGTATTCGTCGCCGCCGGGCGTGGCCAGGCGGGCATGGACCGACCAGTATTCGCGGGGCTTGAAGGCCTCGATCTCCATTTCCCGGTCGACGATCAGGCGCAGGCAGACGGACTGGACGCGGCCTGCCGACTTCGCGCCGGGCAGCTTGCGCCACAGGACCGGCGACAGCTTGAACCCCACCAGGTAATCCAGCGCGCGCCGGGCAAGGTAGGCATCGACCAGCGACTGGTCGATCTGGCGGGGCTGCTTCATCGCCTCGGTGACGGCGGGCTTGGTGATGGCGTTGAAGGTGACGCGGCTGACCTCGCTGGTCTTCTTCAGCGAGGATTGCAGCGCTTCCAGCAGGTGCCAGCTGATCGCCTCGCCCTCTCGGTCGGGGTCGGTGGCAAGGATCAGGTTCGGATCGTTCTTCAGCGCGTCCTTGATCGCCTTGAGGTGCTTCTTGCTGTCGGAGGCGACCTCCCATTTCATGTCGAAATCATGGTCGGGATCGACGCTGCCATCCTTGGGCGGCAGGTCGCGGACATGGCCGAAGCTGGCCAGCACGGTGAAGTCGCCGCCGAGATACTTCTCGATGGTCTTGGCCTTGGCCGGGGATTCGACGACGACAACGGGCATATGAACCTCGGGCTGCTTCAATGGGGCGGCAACATGGGTCCGGCACGACCTGCTGTCAACGGGTCAGCTGGGGGTGCCCCGTGCAAATGCCCGTCAGACGATCGCCAGCCGCCCCCCCGCAAGACGCTGTACCCGACCTTCCAGTTCCAGCGCGAGGATCGCGGCGCTGGCCGTCGATGCGGGTACGCCAAGATCGCGGATCAGGTCGTTCTCCTCGGTGGGCGAGGGGCCGAGCCGCGAGAGGATCCGCGATTCCAGGTGGACCGGACCGCCGGCATCGCGCCGCGCGGGTTGCGCCTTGGGCTGACGGGCGGGGTGCTGCGCGGCGGGGGCGCGGCGCAGGGGCAGGTGCCCGATCGCGTCGATCACGTCCGCCGCGCTGCGCACCAGCGTGGCTCCGTCGCGGATCAGCTCGTTGCAGCCCGAAGCGCGCGCGTCCATCGGGTGGCCCGGTACGGCCATCACGTCGCGATGCTGGTCCAGCGCGTTGCGCGCGGTGATCAGGCTGCCCGAGCGGCATGCGGCCTCGATCACGACGACGCCGCGCGACAGCCCCGACACGATGCGGTTGCGCGTCGGGAAATGGCGTGCCTGCGGCTCGGTTCCCGGCGGCTGTTCGGAGACCAGCGCGCCGCATTCCGCGATCCGTGCGGCAAGGGCCGCGTTCTCGGGGGGATAGATCACGTCGACGCCGCCCGCCATCACCGCGATGGTGCCCGTCGGTAGGGCCGCGTCATGGGCGGCAGTGTCGATCCCGCGTGCCAGCCCCGCGATGACGCCCAAGCCCCCTTCGCCAAGCCCTGCGGCCATCCCCCGCGCCATCCGCAGCCCCAATGAGCTGGCATTGCGCGCGCCGATCACCGCCATCGCGTCATGCGACAGCCACGCCGGATCGCCCCTGACCCACAGGATGGGGGGCGCGCCGTCAATCTCTCTTAGCCGATGCGGATAGCGGCGATCGTCGCTGCGGATCGGCACCGCGCCCGCGCGTCGGCCCGCGGCCAGTTCGGCGGCGGCGACGCCCTCGGGGCAGGTGCGGTAATCGGGCATGCCCGAGAGCGCGGCGATTTCGGGCAGGGACTGAAGCGCGGCGCGGGCGCTGCCATGTTCGGCCAGCAACCGGTGGAAGGTCGCCGGACCCACGCGCCGCGACCGGATCAGCCGCAGCCAGTCGATGTCGCTGTCGATCCCCGGCGACAGGGGCAGGGCGGTTCCGGTATCCATCGCAAGCCTCCGGCACGAATTCCGGAGACCTGCATAGCGCGCAACTGGTTAAGGAAGCGTTGACGTCAGGCCGAGCCGCCGACCGTCAGCCCCCCGATCATCAGCGTCGGCTGGCCCACGCCCACCGGAACCCATTGCCCCTGCTTGCCGCAATTGCCGATGCCGGGGTCCAGCGCCATGTCGTTGCCGATGCCGCGCACCTGCTGCAGCGCGGTGGCCCCGTCGCCGATCAGGGTGGCGCCCCGGATCGGATCGCCGACCACGCCGTTCTTCACACGATAGGCCTCGGTGCAGGAAAAGACGAACTTGCCGTTGGTGATGTCGACCTGCCCGCCGCCGAAGCCCACGGCATAGATGCCGTCCTTCAGATCGGCCAGGATCGCCGCCGGATCGGCATCGCCGCCGGGCATGTAGGTGTTGGTCATGCGCGGCATGGGCATGTGCGCGAAGCTTTCGCGGCGACCGTTGCCGGTCGGGTCCACCCCCATCAGCCGCGCGTTCTGGCGGTCCTGCATGTAGCCCACAAGGATACCGTCCTCGATCAGCACGTTGCGGGCGGGGGGCGTGCCCTCGTCGTCAATATTGATGCTGCCGCGGCGGCCCTCGATGGTGCCGTCATCGACCACCGTGACGCCGGGGGCCGCGACGCGCTGTCCCAGAAGGCCCGCGAAGGCCGAGGCCTTCTTGCGGTTGAAATCCCCCTCCAGCCCGTGGCCCACGGCCTCGTGCAGCAGGATGCCCGGCCAGCCAGGCCCCAGCACCACGTCCATCACGCCCGCAGGCGCCGCGACCGAGCGCAGGTTCACCAGCGCGATGCGCAAAGCCTCGTCCACCAGCGGCTTCCAGTGTCCGGGATCGATCAGCGCGGTCAGGCCGTGGCGTCCGCCCCCGCCGGCGGTGCCGCTTTCGCGGCGGTCGTTGTTTTCCACGATGACGGTGACGTTCAGGCGCGCCATCGGGCGCGTGTCGGTCGCAAGCGTCCCCTCTGGGCGCAGGATCGCGACCTCCTGCAGGGCGCTGGCCATCGACACGCTGACCTGCACCACGCGCGGATCGGCGGTGCGGGCATAGGCGTCGATCTCTCGCAGCACCTCGATCCGGTGGGCGGTGGGCAGCCCCTCGGCGGGGTCGATCGCGGGATAGAGGTTCACCGGCGCCATCGCCGGGGGCAGGGCCAGCGTGCCGCCGCCATCGCCCACGGCCAGACGCGCGGTCGCGGCAGCGCGGCGCAGCGCGGCCTCGGTCAGTTCGGTCGAATGGGCATAGCCGGAGACGGCACCGCGCACCGCGCGCAGCCCGAAGCCCTGTCCCGCCATGAAGGAGGAATTGCGCAGCCGCCCGTCGTCGAAGACCAGGGACTCGGCCTGGGAGCGTTCCAGGAACAGCTCTCCGTCGTCGGCGCCGTGGACCGCTTCGCCAAGAATGGCCTGCGCGGTGTCGCGGTCTATCCGGGCGAAGGGATCGAAGGGCGTTCGGCTCATGCAATGCTCCTGCAGGGGATCGTGGTTTCGAGGCCGCCCGAAGGGGCGCGGCAGCCGGTCGCAATGCCCGCAGGGGCGGGAATGCTGTAGGTATGTCTTGCCCGGACAGGCATTATATGGTCATAGAACCTGTACTGTGAAAGGGAAAGGGGCAGGCTCGACCTGCGCCTGCGGCCGGTTCGGCCAGACCAACACGATGGGATGGGAAGATGGCAATAGCGATGATTCGCCGTGGATGCGCGGCAGTGGCGGGCTTGGCTTCGGCGGCTGCGCTGACTGGGGCGGCTGCGGCGCAGGACGTAATCGGGGACCTGCCGGTGATCGGCAAGCCCGTCGACGGCGGCATGGGGTTCCAGCCGGCAGCGACGGAACTGGCGCGCGATCAGCAGTGGCTGGACCATTTCGTGCTGGTGATCATCGCGGTGATCACGGTCTTCGTCTGCGGCCTGCTGCTGGCGGTGATCCTGCGCTTCAACTCGCGCGCGAACCCGGTTCCGGCCAAGTTCACCCACAACACCGCGCTGGAGATCGGCTGGACCTTGGTTCCCGTCCTGGTGCTGATCGCGATCGGCGTCTTCTCGTTGCCGATCCTGTTCCGCAGCCAGGAAATGCCCGAGAACCCGGACGTGGTGATCAAGGCCACCGGCCACCAGTGGTACTGGTCCTATGAATATCCCGACAACGGCGTGAGCTTCGACAGCCTGATGCTGCCCGAGGAGGATCTGGCCGAGTACGGCTATGCCCCCGAGGAATACAAGCTGGCGACCGACACCGCCGTCGTCGTGCCGACCGGCCAGAACGTGCTGCTGCAGGTGACCGCCAGCGACGTGATCCACAGCTGGACCATCCCCGCCTTCGCCGTGAAGCAGGACGCCGTTCCGGGCCGCATCGCCCAGGCCTGGTTCAACGTCGAACAGGAAGGCACCTATTTCGGCCAGTGCAGCGAGCTGTGCGGCGTGAACCATGCCTACATGCCCATCGTCGTGAAGGCCGTCTCTCCCGAGGTCTATGCCGAGTGGGTCGCCTCGCAGGGGGGCAGCATGGGCGACGAGGTCGAGCAGACCGCCGCCCTGACCACCCCGGTCGAGGTCGCAAGCGCCGACTGAACCGACAAGCCGTTCGGGGGTGGCCCGCAGCCGCGCCCCGGACAAGCCAAACCGTGAAGGCCCGATGACCGACATCAACGCATATGACGCAAGCCCCGAGGGCGAGTTCCGCGATTACGTCGCGCTGCTGAAACCGCGCGTGATGTCGCTGGTGGTCTTCACCGCCTTCGTGGGCCTGTGGGTCGCGCCGGTCGACGTGCATCCCTTCATCGGCTTCTGCGCCGTGCTGTTCATCGCGCTTGGCGGCGGGGCCTCGGGCGCGCTGAACATGTGGTACGACCGCGACATCGACGCGGTCATGAACCGCACCCGTTCGCGCCCCATCCCCGCGGGCCTCGTGCAGGAAAACGAGGCGCTCGGCCTCGGGATCGTGCTGAGCGTCATCTCGGTGATGATGCTGGGGCTGGTGGCCAACTGGTTCGCCGCCGCTTTCCTCGCCTTCACGATCTTCTTCTATGCCGTCGTCTACACCGTCTGGCTCAAGCGCTCGACCCCGCAGAACATCGTCATCGGCGGTGCGGCGGGGGCGTTTCCGCCGATGATCGGCTGGGCCTGCGCGACGGGCGGCATCGGCATCGAATCCATCCTGATGTTCATGCTGATCTTCGTCTGGACGCCGCCGCATTTCTGGGCGCTGGCGCTGTTCATGAAGGAAGATTACCACCGCGCGGGCGTGCCGATGCTGACGGTGACGCATGGCCGCCGCTCGACCCGCCGGCACATCCTGGCCTATGCCGTGGCGCTTGCGCCCTTCGCGATCGGGCTGGGCCTGACCTCGGTGGGCGGGCCGCTGTACATGGCGGTGGCGGTGGTGCTGAACGTGGCCTTCCTGCGCGGCTGCTGGCAGATCTTCCGCCGGTCCGAGGATCAGGCGATCGCCGACGACTATGCCGTTGAGAAGCGCGTCTTCCGGCTGTCGCTCTATTACCTGTTCGTGCATTTCCTCGCGCTGCTGATCCAAAGCTGGCTGGGGGGCTGGTAATGCGTACCGAACACGAACTGCACTCGCGCCGCCGGTCGCGCAATGTCGGGCTTGGGCTGGTTCTTCTGGCCTTCGTCGCGCTGGTCTTCGCGCTGACCGTGGTCAAGGTCCGCCAGGGCGACCTGATGGAGGCGTTCGACCATAGCCCGCGCGTCTCGCTGACACCGGCCGAGACCGAGGAGGCCGAATGAAGCGCCTGAGCCCCGAGGCCCGCACCGTCACCGCGCTTCTGGCCGTCGTCCTGACCATGGGCGCGCTGGCCTGGGCCGCCGTGCCCTTCTACAACTGGTTCTGCCGCGTGACCGGGTTCGGCGGCACCACGCAGGTCGCCGAAAGCGCCTCGGACGAGGTCCTGGACGAGATCGTGCGCGTGCGCTTCGACGCGAATGTGGACGACAATCTGGGCTGGACCTTCCGGCCCATGCAGACGCGCATGGACCTGCGCATCGGGGAAAACGGGCTGGCCTTCTACGAGGCCATCAACAACACCGACGAGCCGCTGACGGGGACCGCCAGCTACAACGTCGCCCCCGAGGTGTCGGGCTATTATTTCATCAAGGTCGAATGCTTCTGCTTCACCGAGCAGACGCTTCAGCCCGGAGAGCGGATCGAGATGCCGGTCAGCTTCTTCGTCGATCCCGAACTGGTCGAGGATCGCGACGCGTCCTGGGTGCGCGACATCACCCTGTCCTATACCTTCCATCGGACCGAACCCAAGAGCGCTGCGCTTGACACGGGCACGTCCGGGACCATCAACTGACCTGAAGACAAAGAGGGGGCCTCTGGGGATCCAACGATGGCGCACGCAAAGAACCACGATTACCACATTCTGCCGGCCTCGATCTGGCCGTTCCTCGCCTCGGTGGGGGTGTTCGTCATGCTGTTCGGCGCCGTCGCATGGATGACCGGGGATGTCACCGTGATGGGCGCGCCGCTCACCGGTCCCTGGGTCTTCGCGATCGGCCTGATCGCGACCTGCTATGTCGCCTTCGGCTGGTGGGCCGATGTCGTCCGCGAGGCTGAATCGGGCGATCACACCCCGGTCGTGCGCATCGGCCTGCAGGTCGGCTTCATCCTGTTCGTGCTGTCCGAGGCGATGCTGTTCGTGTCGCTGTTCTGGAACTTCATGAAGAACGCCCTCTATCCGATGGGCGAGCAGAGCCCGATCACCGACGGCGTCTGGCCGCCCGAGGGCATCCAGACCTTCGACCCCTGGCACCTGCCCTTCATCAACACGCTGATCCTGCTGCTGTCGGGCGTGGCCGTCACCTGGGCCCACCACGCCTGGGCGCACGAGGGTGACCGCAAGACGACCATCAACGGCCTGGCCATCGCCGTCGTCCTGGGCGTCTTCTTCACCGGTCTGCAGGCATACGAATACAGCCACGCGGCCTTCGGCCTGGCCGACACGGCCTATGCCTCGGCCTTCTACATCGCGACCGGCTTCCACGGGCTGCATGTCATCATCGGCACGATCTTCCTGCTGGTCTGCCTGATCCGCTTCATGCGCGGCCAGATGACCCGCGACCAGCATATCGGCTTCGAGGCCGCCGCCTGGTACTGGCACTTCGTCGACGTGATCTGGCTGGTGCTGTTCGCCGTCATCTACGTCTGGGGCAGCTGATCCCCCAATCGCGACGACAGGGCGCGCGGGGGATGTCTCCCCGCGCGTTTTTCGTCATGGCCCGCCGGAAAGCCCATGCGCCGCTATCTGTTTCCCGTCCTGATCGGCATCGTCGGATGCGCCATCCTGGTCCAGCTGGGCTTGTGGCAGCTGGACCGTCGCGACTGGAAGGAAGCGATGCTGGACCAGATCCGGCAGGGGATCGACGCCGAACCGGTCCCGCTGCCCGCCGATGTCGATCCCTCGATGAAATACCTGCCCGTGACCGTCGCCGGCACCACCTCGGGGGCCGAGATCGACGTGTTGTCCCACACCAAGGAACAGGGCGCGGGCTATCAGGTCGTGTCGCGCTTCATCACGGATGACGGACGTGCGATCCTGCTGGACCGGGGCTTCGTGCCGCAGGACGACCGGCACCTGCACCGCGGCCCGACGCGCCTGCAGGTGACGGGCAACCTGCACTGGCCGCAGGATGCCAGCGGATCGACCCCCGCGCCGAACCTGGACGAGAATATCTGGTTCGCCCGCGACGTGGACGCCATGGCCGCCCAGCTGAACACCGAGCCCGTCTTGGTCGTCGCCAGCTTCGTGCAGGGCGACAACCAGGGCGCCGACCCCATCCCCGTCGCGATCGAGGGGATACCGAACAACCACCTGTCCTATGCCCTGCAGTGGTTCATGATCGCCGCCACATGGGCGGTGATGACACTGGCGCTGATCTGGCGTATCAGGCAGCGCAGCTATTGAAGGATTGCCGATGCGTTACGTCTCGACCCGCGGAGAGGCCCCGAGCCTGGATTTCGAACAAGCCATGCTGTCCGGTCTGGCGCGTGACGGGGGGCTGTACCTGCCCGAGACGATCCCGACCATCGACGGCCTGGACCGGATGGACGGCCTGTCCTACGAGGAGATCGCCTTCCGCGTGATCCGCCCCTTCACGGGCGACTGCTTCACCGACGCGGAACTGCGCGGCGCCATCGACCGCGCATATGACCGGATCAGCCATGCGGCCCGCGCGCCGCTGGTGCAGCTGGCCCCCGGCCATCACCTGCTGGAGCTGTTCCACGGCCCGACGCTGGCCTTCAAGGACTTCGCGATGCAGCTGATCGCCCAGCTGTTCCAGATCGCGCTGAAGCGGTCCGGCCAGCGGATCACCATCGTGGGCGCGACCTCGGGGGATACCGGCTCCGCCGCGATCGAGGCGTTCAAGGGCATCGACAATGTCGACGTGTTCATCATGTACCCGCATGGCCGCGTCTCCGAGGTGCAGCGCCGCCAGATGACCACGCCCGACGCGCAGAACGTCCACGCGCTGGCGCTGACCGGCCATTTCGACGACTGCCAGGCGCGGCTCAAGGACCTGTTCAACGACCACGATTTCCGCGACACCGTCGGGCTTGCGGGCGTGAACAGCATCAACTGGGCGCGGGTCGTGGCCCAGATCGTGTACTATTTCACCGCGGCGGCCAGCCTCGGGATGCGCCCGACCGATTTCTGCGTGCCGACCGGCAATTTCGGCGACATCTTCGCGGGCAGCATCGCGCGCCGCATGGGCCTGCCGGTCCGTCGCCTGATCGTCGCCACGAACCAGAACGATATCCTGCACCGCGCGCTGACCACCGGCGAATATCGCGTGGGCGAGGTTGCGCCCTCGATAAGCCCGTCGATGGACATCCAGGTCAGCTCGAACTTCGAACGCGCGCTGTACCTGGCCTATGACAAGGATGCGGGCGCGATCGGCCAGCTGATGGACGAGCTGAAGGCCGGCGGCTTCTCGATCAGCCAGGGCGCGCTGGAAACCCTGCGCGACGAGTTCCTGTCGGGCCGCGTCGGCGAAGAGGAAACCACCGCCCAGATCCGCGCCACCCGCGATGCCACGGGCGAAATCCTGTGCCCCCACAGCGCCATCGGCGTCGCGGTGGCCGAACGCAACATCGAACCGGGCGTCCCGATGGTCACGCTGGCCACCGCCCATCCCGCGAAATTCCCCGACGCGGTGGAGAACGCCATCGGCGAACGCCCCGGCCTGCCGCTGCACATGGCGGGGCTGTTCGATCTGCCCGAACGCGTCACCCGGGTTGAAAACGACGTCGAGGCGCTTAAATCGCTGATCCTCGACCGGAGGACGAATTGAACCAGGACCCCAACAGCCGACTGACGACCCTTCCCAACGGCCTGCGCATCGTCACGCGCCAGATGCCGGGGCTGCATTCCGCGGCCCTGGGCGTCTGGGTCAGCGCGGGCGGGCGCAACGAGCGCGCCGAACAGAACGGCATCGCGCATTTCCTCGAACACATGGCGTTCAAGGGCACCAAGACCCGCAGCGCCCTGCAGATCGCCGAGGCGATCGAGGATGTGGGCGGCTATATCAACGCCTATACCTCGCGCGATGCGACGGCCTATTACGTGCGCGTGCTGGAACAGGACGTGGACCTGGCCTTCGACGTCATCAGCGACATCGTCCTGAACCCCGTCTTCGATCAACGAGAGATCGAGGTCGAGCGCGGCGTGATCCTGCAGGAGATCGGGCAGTCGCTGGACACGCCCGACGACATCATCTTCGACTGGCTGCAAGAGGCCGCCTATCCCGACCAGCCCATCGGTCGCACGATCCTGGGCCCGGCCGAGCGTGTCAGCGGTTTCGGCCGCGAAGATCTGGCGGGTTTCGTGACCGAGCATTACGGCCCCGGCCAGATGATCGTCGCGGCGGCAGGTGCGGTCGATCACGACCGCATCGTGCGCCTGGCCGAGGCGACGCTTGGCCATGTCGCGCCGCGTCCGCAGGCCAAGCGCGAGGGTGCACGTTGGCAGGGCCTCGAATTCCGCCGCGACAAGCAGCTGGAACAGGCGCATTTCGCGCTGGCGCTCGAGGGGCCGGGCTATCACGCGCCGGACTTCTACGCCTCGCAGATATTCTCGGCGGCGCTCGGGGGCGGGATGTCCTCGCGGCTGTTCCAGAAGATCCGCGAGGAGCGCGGCCTGTGCTACACGATCTTCGCGCAGTCGGGCTTCCATGACGATACCGGCATGATGACCGTCTATGCGGGCACCGGCGCCGAGGATCTGGGCGATCTGGCGAACCTGACCATCGACGAGATCAAGCGCGCCGCCGAGGACATGACCGAGGCCGAGATCGCGCGCGCCAAGGCGCAGCTGCGCGCGGGGCTGCTGATGGGCCTCGAAAGCCCGTCCGCGCAGGCCGAACGCGCGGCGCGGACGCTGGCGATCTGGGGCCGCGTGCCCGATCCCGCCGAGGTGGCCGAGCGTATCGCCGCGGTCACCGCGGCCGATGTCCGCGCCCATGCCGAAGGGCTGATCGCCAATGCCCGGCCTGCGCTCGCGCTCTATGGTCCCGTGTCGCGGGCGCCGTCGCGCGATGCGTTGATCGAAAGGTTGGCCGCATGATCATGGCGCGGCGACGTTCCTTCCGGCTGGACGCCGAACGGATCGTGCTGCGCCTGCCCCAACATACGGATTTCACGGCCTGGAGCACCCTGCGTGCCGAAAGCCGTGACTTCCTGACGCCGTGGGAGCCCGTCTGGGCCCCCGACCACCTGACCCGCAAAAGCTTTACCAACCGCGTCTACTGGGCCGCCCGCGCCAGCAGGCAGGGCAGCGCCTGGCCGCTGTTCATCATGCGCCGCGACGGGGTTCTGGTGGGGGCGATCACGCTGGACAACATCCGCCGCGGCCCCGCGCAATCGGGCACGATCGGGTACTGGATCGGCCAGCCGCACGCGCGGATGGGCTACATGGCCGAGGCGATCGGCGTGCTGGTCCATCACGCCTTCACCACGCTGGACCTGTCCCGGATCGAGGCCGCCTGCCTGCCCGAGAACGCCGCCTCGCGCGGGGTCCTGGAGAAGTCCGGCTTCAAGTACGAGGGCGTCGCCCAGAGCTATCTGCAGATCGCGGGGCGCTGGCGGAACCACGTCCTCTATTCCAACCTGCGGCTGGACAGGCGCGGCCGCACCGATATCCGCTGACAGGTTGCCCATGCTGAACCCCGCCGACGACCGCCTTGCCGCCCGCCTGCCCGAAGGCGTCCTGCGAGAGGTCACCCCCGCCCATGTCGAGGAACCGCGCGGGCGTTTCCGCGGTCAGGCGGGCCTTGTCGCCGCCCCCCGCGACGCCGAGGAATGCGCCGCCGTCATCCGCGCCTGCGCCGAAGCCCGCGTGGCTGTCGTCCCGCGCGGCGGCGGCACGGGCCTTGTCGGCGGCAACGTCATGCCCGACGGCCCCGCGCCCCTGGTCCTGTCGATGGAGCGGATGACCGCCATCCGCGCCACCTGGCCCGAGGAAGGCGTGATGATCGCCGAGGCCGGGGCGACCCTGCAATCGGCCCGCGACGCTGCGGCAGCGGTGGGGCGCCAGTTCCCGCTGTCCCTGGCATCGCAGGGCAGCGCCCAGATTGGCGGCGTGCTGTCGACCAATGCGGGCGGGGTGAACGTGCTGCGCCACGGCAATGCCCGCGCCCTGTGCCTGGGCGTCGAGGCGGTCCTGCCCTCGGGCGAGGTCATGCGCGACCTCAAGCGGCTGCGGAAGGACAATACCGGATACGACATGCGCGACCTGTTGATCGGGGCCGAGGGCACGCTTGGCGTGATCACTGCGGCCTCGTTGGTGCTGGCGCCGCTGCCCGCCGAGACGGGCGTCGCGATGATGGTCGTGGACAGCCCCGCGTCTGCGCTGTCGCTGCTGTCGCTTGCGCAGGCGCGCATGGCGGGCGGCGTCACCGCGTTCGAGCTGATCTCGGGGCAGGGGATGCGCTTCCTGTCCGAGGCGTTTCCGGACATGCGCCAGCCCTTCGACCCCGCGCCCGAATGGATGGCGCTGATCGAGGTCGGCCTGCCTGCGGGCCTGTCCGCCGATGCAGCACTCGAGGGGCTGTTCACCGCTGGCCTTGATGCCGGGCTGGTCAGCGACGGCACCGTCGCGCAATCGGGCCAGCAGGCCGCGGACCTGTGGGCCCTGCGCGAACATATTCCGCTGGCCAACCGCCATGTCGGCGCGATCGCCAGCCACGACATCAGCCTGCCCCTGTCAGAGGTGTCGCGCTTCATCGCGGATGCGGGGGCGATGATGGCGGGGCAGGGCGACATGCGCATCAACTGCTTCGGCCATCTGGGCGACGGTAACCTGCATTACAACCTGTTCCCCGCCAAGGGGCGCGTGCGCGAGGAATACGACGACCGCCGCCGCGACCTGTCGCGGATGATCCACGAGATGGTCGTCGAACGCGGCGGCTCGTTTTCGGCCGAACACGGGGTGGGGCGGCTGAAGGCGCAGGACCTGGCCCGTTGGGGCGATCCGGTGCGCCTGTCGGCCATGCGGGCCATCAAGGGGGCGCTGGACCCCCTTGGCATCATGAATCCGGGTGCCGTCCTGGCTCAGTGACCGTCGAATTCGCACAGCGCGTGGACGGGCATGTCCATGCCCTCCAGCAGCTTGCGCCCGCCCAGGTCGGGCAGGTCGATGACGAAGGCGCAGCCCACGACCTCGGCGCCCAGGCGGCGGCACAGCTTGATGCTGGCCTCGGCGGTGCCGCCGGTCGCCAGCAGGTCGTCCACGATCAGCACTCGTTCGCCCGGCTTCAGCGCATCGTCATGGATCTCCATCACGGCCTCGCCGTATTCCAGCTGATACGCCTCGGAGATGACGGTGCCGGGCAGCTTGCCCTTCTTGCGGATCGGCACGAAGCCCGTGGACAGTTGGTGCGCCACCGCGCCGCCCAGGATGAAGCCGCGCGCCTCGAGGCCCACGACCTTGTCGATCCGGTCCCCGGCATAGCCGTGCAGGATCTGGTCCACGGCCATGCGGAACCCGCGCGCATCGGCGAACAGGGTCGTCACGTCGCGGAAGATGATGCCTTCCTTCGGGAAGTCGTGAATGCTGCGGATGTAATCCTTGACGCTGCGGCTCATGCCGGACGCTCCATCTCGAACAAATCGGTCACGGCGGCATAGTCCTTGTAGCCCAGGCGTGCAATCCAGCCGCCAGCCGCGCGGGGGTCGAAGCGCCCGTCCACGATGCAGTCGTCGCGCATGTGCACGCCCGTCACCACGCCGAAGACGGCAAAGTTCGACTGACCGGCCAGCGGCACGATCTGCGTCATGCGGCATTCCAGCGACGCGGCGGCGTCGCGCACGCGCAGGCAGTCGATCGTGTCGCAGGGGGCCATGTCGATGCCGGCATGTTCGGCCTCGGACTGTCCGGCGGGCAGCGGCGCCGAGGTCGCGTTCAGCGCCTCGCGCAGGTCGCCCGTGCCGATATTGACGCAGAAGACGCCGCTTTCGATGATCTGGGCCACGCTGTCCTTGGTGCCCCCGCGATCGGGTTTCGCCCCGGTCGAGGCGAACATCACCTGCGGCGGCACATAGGCGACCGCGTTGAAGAAGCTGTAAGGCGCAAGGTTGTCGCCCTGCTTGCCGCGGGTCGAGATCCAGCCGATGGGGCGCGGGGCCACGATGGCGTTGAAGGGGTTGTGCGGCAGGCCGTGTCCGGCTTCGGGGCGATAGAACATGGGCGGCCTCCTGGAATGATGCGCGCCCAAACTGCCACCGGATTTCTTCAGGTGCAATGTTCCGCAGGGCCGGGTGGCGTGCTATGCGCCGCGCGAAGACGTGCAGGAGGTGCAATGTACCGGATCCACCCCGAGACGCCCGCCGACACCCCCGAGGTCGAGGCGCTCTATGATCTGTGCTTCGCGCCGGGTCGGACGGCGCTGTCCTCCTATCGCCTGCGGGACGGGGTCGCGCCGGTCGCGCCGCTGTGCCTTGCGCTGCGCGGGGACGGGGACGCGCTGCTGGCGGCGATCCGGTTCTGGCCGGTGCGCGTGGCCGGTCGCAAGGTGCTGCTGCTGGGGCCGATCGCGGTCCATCCCACCGCCCAGGGCGAGGGGCTGGGCGCGATCCTGATGCGCGACAGCCTGGAGCGGGCGCGGCAGATGGGCTTCGGGCGCGTCCTGCTGGTGGGCGATGCCCCCTATTATTCGCGCTTCGGATTCGCGAAGCTGGACGAGGTGGTGATGCCGCCGCCGACGAATCCCGACCGCGTCCTGGGTCTGGAACTGCGGCCCGGCGCGTGGGTTGGTGTGACGGGGCAGGTGACACGCGACGAGGCCGCCCCCCGCGATTGAAGGATGCACCATGACCGACAAGCGCCCGATGGTCCTGCCGCCGATCACCGACCCTTCCGTTCATGAACAGATCGACCGGCTTGCACGCAGGCATCTGGCCGCCGGGGGCATCGGCATCGACCTGCTGACCCGCCTTGGCAGCAGCGCCGAGGGGTTGCTGGACCGCCTGCCGGGTTTCGTGCGCAGCAGGCTGGACGGGGCGACCCGCGCCGCCCTGTCGCGGGCGTTCCGCGCGGCATCGGGCAGCCGCCGCGTGACGCGGGATCGGGGCGACGTGTTCAACCGCATGGCATCCACGCTCAGCGGGGCCGCCGGGGGGATCGGCGGTTTCGCGGGTGCGCTGGTGGAATTGCCCTTTACCGTGACATTGCTGCTGCGGGCGATGCTGGACATCGCCGCCGAACACGGGCTGGACCCCGATGACGAGGCCGTGCGCAAGGAATGCCTGCGCATCTTCGCCGCCGCCGGCCCGATGGAGGATGACGACAGCACCGATATGGGTTTCCTTGCTGCGCGGATGTCGGTCACCGGTCAGACCGTGCAGGGCCTCATCAGCAAGGTCGCGCCGCGCCTGTCGGTGTCCCTGGGACAGAAGATGGCCGCGCAGGCGGCACCGGTCTTCGGCGCGGTGGTCGGTGCCTCGATCAACTATACCTTCGCGCGGTATTACCAGGAGATGGCGCGCGTCCATTTCGGCCTGATGCGGCTGTCGCAGGAAACCGGCCTGCCGCAAGAGGCCCTGGCCGAGGCGCTGCAGATGCGCATCCGCGCGCTGTCCCGATAAGCCTCAGCCCTGCTGTTCCAGCGACAGCGCGGTGTTCGGCACGGGCAGATCCTCGGTCGTCAACGGCCCCGAGGGACGCGCAAGCCGCGGCTTCGTCACCCAGATCAGCCGTTCCTGCGCCCGCGTGATCGCGACATAGGCAAGGCGCTTCCACAGGGGGATGCCCGCCTCGGTCCGGTTCGACCATGCGGCGGCGGAAATGTCGGGCGCGAAGACCTGCACGTCGCGCCATTGCGAGCCTTGGGACTTGTGGATCGTGATGGCGGCCCCGTGCAGGAAGGTAGCCCCCATGCGGGCGGCGAAGGGGATGAAGGGTTCCTCTTCGTCCAGCAGCTCGATCTTGACGATGGATGCCGCGGACAGGCGCGGATCCTCGGCCCCGATGACATGCAGGCGCGAGAAGCCCGGCTTGCGGCCCGGCCCCATATAGACCACCTGCGCCCCCTTGATGAGGCCGCGCGCCTCGAGGTCGATGCGCTTCTTGCGGTGCTTCAGCGGCAGCTCGATCCCGTCGCAGACCAGCGGCTCGCCCGGCAGCAAGGCATCGCCCGGCGCGCCGAAGGCGGTGCGGAAGGCATGGATCAGGCGGATGCGGGTCGCGTTGCGCCAGACCAGCACCGGGCTACGGGACATCAGGTCGCTTTCGACACGTTCGGACCAGACCACACGGTCGTCGCGGCGGGCGGCGTCGCGGATCATGCGCTCGAACGCGTCGAAGGTCAGGCTGTCATCGGCCAGCGCATGGGCCAGGTCCAGGATCGGGCTGTCATCCGATTGGCGGTGGATGCGGTCCAGGTACAGGCGCTGCTGGGGGGCAAGGCGGTCGAAGACCATTTCCCCGGACTGCCCGACGGGCGCCAACTGCGCCGGATCGCCGAACAGGACCAGCGTCGGGAAGATCTCTCGCAGGTCGTCGAACTGCTTCTCGTCCAGCATGGACGCCTCGTCGATGAGGCCCACGTCCAGCCCTTCCTCGCGCCTGCTCCAGCCGCGGATGAAATCGGACCCGCGCAGGCCCGCCGCCGCCAGTGCGCCCGGAATGGATGCGTGCTGCTGATAGAAGGCCAGCGCGCGGTCCAGCGCCACATCCTCCAGCCCCTCGATGTTCGGGCGGTCGCCCTGGCCCGTCAGCCATTCGGCGATCTTCTCGTATTCCGGATCGTAGACGGGGGTATAGAGGATGCGGTGGATCGTCGTCGCCGGAACTCCGCGCATCCGCAGCACGAAGGCCGCCTTGTTCGTGGGGGCCAGGATCGCGACCGACCGGCGGTCCTTGCGGCGGCGTCCCTCCCAGTCGGGGCTGATCAGGTCCACGCCCGCGGCCAGCAGGGCCTTGGTGATCTGCGACAGGATCAGCGTCTTGCCCGAGCCCGCCTTGCCGATCACGGCCATGACGCGTCCCTTGCCCTCGGTCGCGGGGGCGACCTCTTCGGCGGTCAGGTCGATGCCCGCGGCCTCGAAGGTTTCGGCCAGCCGGTCCCAGGCGGTGGCCTGGTCGGGCGAAAGGGTCAGGGCGGCGGAGGTCTGGGTCATGCGCCCTGAGATAACGCGGCGGGCACGGAAAGCGAAGCCCCGCAATCGCGGGGCCTCGTGCAGGCTTCAGTCGCGTGCGGCCAGCGCGTCCTCGAAGGTGCGCAGCCCGGTGACGGGGGACTGGACCAGGACGGCCATGTTCCCCGGCTTGTGCTGGTTGCGATACATCTGCATGTGCGCGGCCGGGATCTCGGCCCAGGGGAAGACCTCGGACATGCAGGGATCCAGCCGGCGTTCCAGCATCAGCTTGTTCGCCGCGCTGGCCTGCTTGAGATGGGCGAAATGGCTGCCCTGCAGGCGCTTCTGGTGCATCCACATGTAGCGCACGTCGAAGGTGCAGTTGAAGCCGGTGGTGCCCGCGCAGATCACGACCATGCCGCCCTTCTTGCAGACGAAGGTGGACACGGGGAACGTCGCCTCGCCCGGATGTTCGAAGACGATGTCGACATTGTTGCCCTTGCCGGTGATGTCCCAGATGGCCTTGCCGAACTTGCGGACCTCGTTGAACCACTCCTTGTATTCGGGGGTGTTCACGGTGGGCAGCTGGCCCCAGCAGTTGAACTCCTTGCGGTTGATGACACCCTTGGCGCCGAGGGACATGACGAAGTCGCGCTTGTCCTCCTCGGAGATGACGCCGATCGCGTTGCCGCCCGCCGCGTTGATCAGCTGGATCGCATAGGACCCGAGCCCGCCCGATGCACCCCAGACCAGCACGTTCATGCCGGGCTTCAGCTCGTGCGGTTCATGGCCGAACAGCATCCGATAGGCGGTGGCCAGCGTCAGCGTGTAGCAGGCCGATTCCTCCCATGTCAGGTGCTGGGGGCGAGGCATCAGCTGCTGCGCCTGCACGCGGGTGAACTGGGCGAAGCTGCCATCCGGCGTCTCGTATCCCCAGATGCGCTGCGTTGGCGAATACATCGGGTCGCCGCCGTTGCAATCCTCGTCGTCGCCATCGTCCTGGTTGCAATGGATCACGACCTGGTCGCCGACCTTCCAGCGCTTGACCTTGTCGCCGACCGCCCAGACGATCCCCGAGGCGTCCGACCCCGCGATGTGGAAGGGCTGCTTGTGCACGTCGAACATGCTGATCGGAACGCCCAGTCCCGCCCAGATGCCGTTGTAGTTGACGCCCGCGGCCATGACCATGACCAGCACCTCGTTGCTGTCGATGGCGGGCGTGTCCACGACCTCGAGCTGCATCGCCTTGTCGGGCTCGCCCTGGCGGTCGCGACGGATCGCCCAGGCATGCATCCTGGCGGGCACATGGCCCAGGGGCGGCATCTCGCCGATGTCATAGAGATCCTTCACGGGCGCCTGATAGGGCGCGATCGGGTTCGGGGCGTCCAGGGCCATCGTGTCGTCTCCTTCCCTTTGCCGCGGCGCAGAATCGCCGCTGATGGTCATCTTGCTACGGCAATACTGCGCAACATTGCAACTGTTGTGAACCATATTCGGTAATTTTATGTCTGCCGCGACGCAGCGTATTCCGCGCCGCGGCGAATTGACGGGGCAGTTTTGTTTCTGTAACGATCCCCGTGATGCAATTTTATTGCGGGTGTGATGCGATGACCCAGAAGGACAAACCCTGGCTTTTCCGGACCTATGCGGGGCATTCGACGGCGGCGGCGTCGAACGCGCTGTATCGTGCGAACCTGGCAAAGGGGCAGACGGGCCTGTCGGTGGCCTTCGACCTGCCGACACAGACCGGCTATGACAGCGACCACGTCTTGGCGCGCGGCGAGGTGGGCAAGGTCGGCGTGCCCGTCTGCCACCTGGGCGACATGCGCGCGCTGTTCGACCAGATCCCGCTGGAGCAGATGAACACCTCGATGACGATCAACGCGACGGCGCCCTGGCTGCTGGCGCTGTACATCGCCGTGGCCGAGGAGCAGGGCGCCGACATCGCGGCGCTGCAGGGCACGGTGCAGAACGACCTGATCAAGGAATACCTGTCGCGCGGCACCTATATCTGCCCGCCCGCGCCCAGCCTGGCGATGATCACCGATGTCGCGGCCTATACGCGCACGCATCTGCCGAAATGGAACCCGATGAACGTCTGTTCCTATCACCTGCAAGAGGCCGGCGCGACGCCCGAGCAGGAGCTGGCCTATGCCCTGGCGACGGCCATCGCGGTGCTGGACGATCTGAAGGGCAAGGTCCCGCCCGAGGGGTTCCCGGCAATGGTCGGGCGCATCAGCTTCTTCGTGAACGCGGGCATCCGCTTCGTGACCGAGCTGTGCAAGATGCGCGCCTTTACCGAGTTGTGGGACGAGATCTGCCGCGAGCGTTACGGCATCGAGGAGGAGAAGTTCCGCCGCTTCCGTTACGGCGTGCAGGTCAACAGCCTTGGCCTGACCGAGCAGCAGCCCGAGAACAACGTCTATCGCATCCTGCTGGAGATGCTGGCCGTCACCCTTTCGAAGAATGCGCGCGCGCGTGCGGTGCAGCTGCCCGCCTGGAACGAGGCATTGGGCCTGCCGCGCCCCTGGGACCAGCAATGGTCGCTGCGCATGCAGCAGATCCTGGCCTACGAGACCGACCTGCTGGAATATGGCGACCTGTTCGACGGCAACCCGGTGATCGCGGCCAAGGTCGAGGAGCTGAAGCAGGGTGCCCGCGACGAGCTGGCGGCGCTGGACGGGATGGGCGGCGCGATCGCGGCCATCGATTACATGAAGGCGCGGCTGGTCGAATCGAACGCGGCGCGGCTGGGTCGGATCGAGACGAACGAGACGGTCGTCGTCGGCGTCAACCGGTGGGAGCAGGGCGAGCCTTCGCCCCTGACGGCGGGGGATGGCGGCATCATGGTGGTCGATCCGGCGGTGGAACAGGATCAGGTGGACCGGCTGCAGGCGTGGCGCGAGGCACGCGACGAGGGGGCCATCGAGGCCGCCCTCGCCGCGCTGCGCGTGGCCGCGCAGAAGGGCGCGAACATCATGCCGGCATCCATCGAGGCGGCGCGTGCGGGTGTCACCACCGGCGAATGGGCGGGCGTGATGCGTGCCGTTCATGGCGAATATCGCGGGCCGACCGGCGTCTCTGCCAGCCCGTCGAACCGGACCGAGGGGCTGGACGACATCCGCGAGGCGGTGGACGCTGTCAGCGCGCGGCTGGGGCGCCGGCTGAAGTTCCTCATGGGCAAGCCGGGTCTGGACGGGCATTCCAACGGGGCCGAGCAGATCGCCTTTCGCGCCCGCGACTGCGGCATGGACATCACCTACGAGGGGATCCGCCTGACGCCCGAGCAGATCGTGTCCCGCGCGCAGGAGGAGGACGCCCATGTCGTCGGGCTGTCGATCCTGTCGGGCAGCCACCTGCCGCTGATCGAGGACGTGATGGCGCGGATGCGCGCGGCGGGGCTGATCCATGTGCCCGTGATCGTCGGCGGCATCATCCCCGACGAGGACGCGGCGCGGCTTCTGGGGATGGGGGTCGCGCGAGTCTATACGCCCAAGGATTTCCAGCTGAACGCCATCATGCGCGACATCGTCGTGCTGGCCGAACCGGAAACCGCCGCCGCCTGATGCGCGGATTGTCACCGAGCGCGGTTTGGTGATTTGAACCCGCGCCCGCCGCCGCTGTTGAAAGGGCGAAACGGCAGGCGGAGGTTCGATGCCCGGAACGAGTGACAGGAACAGCGCCATCGACCCGATGCGCATGGGGTTAGCGCTGAGCGTGATCGCGCTGCATACCGGCTTTCCCGACGGGCTGTCGGGACAGGCGCAGCAGGTGTTGATCAACGGGCTCTATCGCCTGGCGGTGCCGGTCTTTGCGCTGATCTCGGGGTTCTTCTTCCTTGGCGCGATGCGGTCGGGCAGGGGGGCGGGCTTCGTCTGGCGGATCCTGTCGCTCTATGTGATGTGGATGGTCGTCTATCTGCCGATCTATGGGCCGGATCTGTCATCGGTCGGACATGCGGCGCAGCTGTTCTTCTTCGGGTATTTCCACCTTTGGTTCCTGCCGGGGCTGGCGGTGGGCGCGCTGCTGGTGATGGCGCTGCGGGGCCGTGTGGCAGTCGCCATTGCCGCGCTGGCCTGCGCAGTCGTGGGGCTGGCGCTGCAATGGGCCGTCCTGTCGGGGCGGGCGACGATCCAGCTGGATTTCTATCGCAACGGGCTATTCGTGATCTTTCCCTTCTTCGCGACGGGCTGGCTGCTGGCGGGGGCGGACAGCCTGCCACGCATCCGCGGGCATTGGGTCGCATTGGCATTGGCCGCCGTCATGGCCGAAAGCCTGCTGTGGTACCGCATCGCGGGCGGAGGCTTCGGGGTGGACAGCATGGCCAGTCTGTTCGTCGCGGCGCCGCTGGTCTTCCTGGCAGCAAAGCAGGTCGGCGGGGATTGGGACGGCAAGCGCATCGCCTCGATGGCGGCCTTCGTCTATTTCATCCACATCCTGATCATGATCACCGCCAGCCGCTTCGGGCTGGAGGGCAACGCCAAGGCGGTCTTCGTCATGGCGGTCAGCACGGCGCTGGCCTGGTGGCTGGGCGCACCGCGCAGGCGGCCGGTCCTGTCGCTGCTGACCTGATGCCTGGAACGAAAAACGCCGCCCGGATGGGCGGCGTTTCCGTGTTCGCGTGGCGCGTGGCTCAGAAGCCCAGGCCTGCGTACTTGTTCTTGAACTTCGACACGCGGCCGCCGGTATCCATGAGGCGCGAGCTGCCGCCGTTCCATGCCGGGTGCGTGGTCGGATCGATGTCCAGCGACATGGATTCGCCCTCGGCGCCCCAGGTCGACCGGGTCTGATAGACGGTGCCGTCCGTCATCTTGACTTCGATCATGTGGTAATCGGGGTGGATGTCCTTTTTCATCGGGCGACCTCTCAGGCGTTGGCTTTGGGCTTGTAGTTGGTCTTTTCGGCGATACGTGCCGATTTGCCGCGGCGTGCGCGCAGGTAGTACAGCTTCGCGCGGCGGACCTTGCCGCGGCGGACCACTTCGATCGAATCGATGTTGGTCGAGTACAGCGGGAACACGCGTTCCACGCCTTCGCCGAAGCTGATCTTGCGCACGGTGAAGCTGGCGCTGATGCCGTTGCCGCCCTTGCGCGAGATGCAGACGCCTTCATAGGCCTGAACACGCGTACGGGTGCCTTCGGTCACCTTGTAGCCGACGCGAACGGTGTCGCCGGCCTTGAAATCGGGAATGGTCTTGCCGAGTTCAGAGATCTGCTCGGCTTCCAGTTGGGCGATCAGGTTCATCGCTATGTTTCCTCGTCATGCTCGCGGTGATTCCGCGATTGGTCTGATGCGCCCGAGAGCTGTCGGTCCTTTGCCGGGTCCATACCGTCCTGGTATGCCCGCCACAGGTCGGGGCGGCGTTCCTTGGTCAGCCTTTCGGCCTCACTGGCCCGCCAAGCATGAATGGCCGCGTGATTTCCCGACAGAAGAATGTCGGGGATCTCGCGACCGTCCCATTGGGCGGGTTTCGTGTACTGGGGGGCCTCCAGAAGACCCCGATTGCCGACGGAAAAGGATTCCTCGGCCAGCGAATCCTGATTCCCCAGCACGCGCGGTATAAGGCGGACCGTCGTGTCGATCAAGACCTGAGCGGCAATCTCTCCTCCGGTGAGGACATAGTCGCCGATGCTGATCTCCTCGACCCCGTGGGCGTCCAGGACGCGCTGGTCGACGCCCTCGAAGCGGCCGCAGATCAGGGTGACGCCGGGGCCCTGCGCCAGTTCGCGCGCGCGGGCTTGGGTCAGCGGCTTGCCGCGCGGCGACATGTAGATCACGGGCAGCGGGCTGTTGCCCGCCGCGTGGCGCAGCGCCTGGTCCATCACGTCGGCGCGGATGACCATGCCGGCCCCGCCGCCCGCGGGCGTGTCGTCCACGTTGCGGTGCTTGCCCACGCCGAATTCGCGCAGCGGCACGGTTTCCAGGTTCCACAGGCCCTGCGACAGGGCCTTGCCTGTCAGCGACAGGCCCAGGATGCCGGGAAACGCCTCGGGGAACAGGGTGACGATGCGCGCGGTCCATGCGCCCATCACCTGCGGTTCCGCCATCAGTTCGCGGGGGCGCAGGCTGGGGCGCATGGTCAGGCGGCCATGCGATTTGGGCTCCTGGCTCATTCCGCGTCTTCCGCGGCGTCCTCGCCCGGCGGGTCGGCGATGATGCGGCCTGCGGTCAGGTCCACCGTGGGGACGATCTCGCGGGTGAAGGGCAGCAGCACCTGTCCCGCGGGGCCCGTCACCTCGAGGATGTCGCCCGCGCCGTGATCATAGATCGCGTGCACGCGGCCAAGCGCCACGCCGCCCGCATCGAAGACCTGAAGCCCGATCAGGTCGGCATGGTAGAATTCGTCGTCGGGCAGCGAGGGCAGCGCCTCTCGCGGGGCCCAGAGGGTGGTGCCCTTCAGCGCCTCGGCCTCTTCGCGGGTGGCGATGCCCGTCAGGCGCGCGCCAAGGCCGCCGGTCACCGGGCGGGTCAGGTCGATCCGGAAGCTGCGCTGCCCGTCCTCGGTCGTCAGCGGGCCATAGGCCGCGATGTCCGAAGGCTCGGCGCAGAAGCTTTTCAGGCGAACCTCGCCCTGAACCCCGAAGGCTCCGGCAATGGCACCGACGCAGATCTTGTCCGTCATTGCTGATGACCCTTGCGGTTGTCGGGAAGAAAATGGCCCGGCGGGGTGCGCCGGGCCATCCTGCATCACTCGGCGTCGGCCGAAGCTGCGGCGGCCTTCTCGGCACGCTCTTCGGCGCGCTTGGTGGCCTTCGCACCCGGAACGGCCTTCTTCAGGTTCTGGCGGGTCGCCTTCTCGCGGACGCCTGCGGCTTCCAGGAAGCGCGCGATGCGGTCGGTCGGCTGGGCGCCCTGGGCGATCCAGTGCTGGACGCGCTCGACGTCCATCTTCACGCGCTCTTCGCTGTCTTTCGGCAGCAGCGGGTTGTAGGTGCCCAGCTTCTCCAGGAAGCGGCCGTCGCGCGGCATGCGCGTGTCGGCTGCGACGATTGCATAGTGGGGACGCTTCTTCGAACCACCACGGGCGAGACGGATTTTAACGGCCATTTGAGTTTCTCCTTTGAATGGCAGATGTCGCGGCGCGGCGGCGCCTTACGACTGATAGCTTTCGTGATGCCGGATCACTTCGGCGATCACGAAGTTCAGGAATTTGCGCGCGAATTCCGGGTCGAGATCGGCCTCGCGCGCGAGGCGTTCCAGCCGCTCGATCTGGGTCGCCTCGCGGGCGGGATCAGAGGGTGGAAGATCGTGTTCGGCCTTGAGATGGCCGACCGATTGCGTGTGCTTGAACCTTTCGGCAAGCGTATAGACGATGATCGCGTCCAGCCGGTCGATGCTGGCGCGGTGTTCCTTCAGCAGCTCGGCTGCGCGGAGTGCGGGATCGGTCATGCGGCACCTTTCGAGGAACCCGCCGGATGGCGGAAGACAAGACAGGGCCGATCCGAGGCCGGCGCCTTCGCGGTATCGTCGAGCGTGGCCCCCAGCCGTTCGGCCAGCGCGATGGACCGCGTGTTCCGCGCATCGACATAGCTGACGGCCGTATCCCAGCCAAGCGTGCCGAAGGCGTGATCGCGCGCGGCAACGGCCGCCTCGTGGGCAAAGCCGCGACCCTCGGCGGCCCCGGACCAGATCGTCCAGCCGATCTCTCGTTCGGGCCAGCCTGCGGGGAACCACGGGCCCGCCATGCCGATGGGCGTGTCGTCACCCTTCGCCGTGATGGCGAACGTCCCCCAGCCGCGCATCACCCAATGGCCGATGACATGCCCGAAGGCGCGCCAGACCTTGCCCTCGTCGAAATCGCCGTCGCGGACGAACCGGGCGCGATCGGTGGACATGAAGTCCCGCCAATGCGGCCAGTCGCCCGCCGCCGGTGCACGCAGCACCAGCCGGTCGGTCTCGATCCGGGGGGTGGGGGACAGCTGGATCATTTCTTGCCGAACATCCCGCCCAGGCCGCCGGGGAGGCCGGCCTTGCCCAGCTGACCGCCCAGGCCCTTGGGGTCCTGCAGCATCTTCTGGGCCTCGGCCATCTTCTCGGGGTCCATGTTGGCCATGTCGGGCAGCCCGCCGCCCTTGCCGGTCATGGCGCGCATGGCCTGCTTCAGCATGCCGCCCTTGCCCATCTTGCCCAGCTTCTTCATCGTGTCGGCCATCTGCTTCTGCATCTTCAGCAGGCGGTTCAGCTCCGACACCTCGAGGCCGGCGCCCGCGGCGATCCGCTTCTTGCGGCTGGCCTGCAGCAGGTCGGGATTGGCGCGCTCCTTCTTGGTCATCGAGTTGATGAGCGCGATCTGGCGGCGCACGACGGTGTCGTCGTAACCGGCCGCCTCGGCCTGCTTGGCCATCTTCTGCATGCCGGGCATCATGCCCATGATCGACTGCATGCCGCCCATCTTCTGCATCTGTTCCAGCTGGCCCTTGAGGTCGTTCATGTTGAACAGACCTTTCTGGAAGCGCTTCATCATGCGCTCGGCCTGCTCGACCTCCAGCACTTCCTGCGCCTTCTCGACCAGGGCGACGATATCGCCCATGCCCAGGATGCGGCCCGCGACGCGCTGCGCGTCGAAGGCTTCCAGCGCGTCCATCTTTTCGCCCAGGCCGACGAAGCGGATGGGCTTGCCGGTGACCTGGCGCATCGACAGGGCGGCACCGCCGCGCCCGTCGCCGTCCATCCGCGTCAGCACCACGCCCGAGATGCCGACCTTACCGTCGAACTCGGTCGCGACGTTCACGGCGTCCTGGCCGGTCAGGCCGTCGACGACCAGGATCGTCTCGCGCGGGTCGGCGATGTCGCGGACCTGCTGGACCTCGGACATCAGGGTCTCGTCGATATGCAGGCGGCCGGCGGTGTCCAGCAGCACCACGTCGTAACCCCCGAGCGATGCCTGCTGCTTGGCGCGCTTGGCGATCTGGGGCGCGGTCTGGCCCGGCACGATGGGCAGGCAGTCGACGCCGATCTGCTGGCCGAGGATGGCCAGCTGCTCCATCGCGGCCGGGCGGTTCGTGTCGAGCGAGGCCATCAGGACGCGCTTCTTCTCGCGGTCCTTCAGGCGCAGGGCCAGCTTGGCGGTGGTCGTGGTCTTGCCCGAGCCCTGGAGGCCGACCATCAGGATGGCGGCGGGCGGGTTGTCGATGCGCAGCGCCTCGGGGGCGTCCTCGCCCTGCAGGACGCGGATCAGTTCGTCATGGACGATCTTGACGACCTGCTGGCCGGGGGTGACCGATTTCGTGACGGCGGCGCCGGTGGCCTTCTGGGTGACGGCCTTGACGAAGCCGCGCGCCACCGGCAACGAGACGTCGGCCTCGAGCAGGGCGACGCGGACCTCGCGCATGGCGGCGGTGACATCGTCCTCGGACAGGGCACCTTGCTTGGTCAGCCGGTCGAAGACGCCGCCAAGACGGTCGGAAAGGTTCTCGAACATGGCCGGGCCTCCTGATGGCTCCAATACGGTTTTGCCCCCGTGGGCGCGACGCGCTGACGGGGGGCGATCCCCGCGCCATGCGGGGACCGGAAGGACGGCCTTCCGGGAATCCCGGGTTGCTTAGGGGATTCCCGTGTCCGAGTCAATCGTCCCGGTCAGTGCCTGACGGTTCCCATGGGCAGCACCAGGCTGACCCAGTCGTCCTTCATGTCGCTGCTGAAGGGCGGAATGCCCAGGTCGCGCGAGAATCCGCGCTGGACGGCGGCGTCGATCGACGGCCTGCCGGAGCTGCGCAGGATGTTTGCCTGCCGGACGCTGCCGTCGCGCGCGATGACCAGCCCGACCTCGAGCGAGATGCCCATCATGTGGCCTTGGCCGACAAGGCTGGACCCCATCCGCCGCATCGCGGCCTCGAGCGCGCCGGCGGTGGCGCGGCTCCATTCCTCGCGGTTCTGCACGGAAACGGGCGCGGTCCCGAACGAGGTCTGGGCGGACGCCTGCCGCGGAAACGAAACGACCGCAGGCCCGGCGATCAGGGCTGCGGTCAGAAGAAGCGCGAATGCACGCATGGTGAAATGATCCCTTGGAAAAATACGACCGGACCAGTTGCACCGGTCCGGTCGCATTCACCAAGCGGTTTCGCGGATCAGGCCGCGATTTCCTGCAGCGCGGCCTCGGCGCGTGCCATTCCGGCATCACGGTCCATCGCAAGGCCGTCGGCGGGCACGAAGGTCACGTCCGTGATGCCCAGGAAGCCCAGCATGTGACGGACATAGCCCGAGGCGTGGTCCAGGTCCGACCCGAAGGGCGTGCCTGCGGCAGCATAGGCGACGATGGCGCGCTTGCCGGTCAGCAGGCCCTCGGGGCCCTCGGCGGTATAGCGGAAGCTGATGCCTGCGCGGGCGATCTGGTCCAGCCAGTTCTTCAGCTGCGCGGGCAGGGTGAAGTTGTAGACCGGCAGCCCGATCACCAGCGTGTCGGCATCCTGCACCTCGGCCAGCAGCTCGTCCGAGATCTGGACGTGGCGCTCCTGCGTGGGGGTGGGGTTATCGGTGCCGACGCGGACGGCGGTGAACCACTCGCCGTCGATGGGCGTCACGCCCTGGTTCAGGTCGCGATAGGTCACCCTGGCCGCGGGGTTCGCGGCGGTCAGGCGAGCCACGACGTCGGCGGTCAGCTTGCGGGTGACGGATTGGTCGCCGGTGATGGCGCTGTCGATATGCAGGATGTTCATCGGAAGATCTCCGCTTCATGTTGGATTGCAGCTTACTTAGTCCTATGCATCCGCGAACGAAACGCCGATAATCGCGCAGTATCTGTGCGAGGATGCACATGCCGGTCGAAACCTGGGACGATATCCGCGTGGCGCTTGCGGTCGCGCGTCACGGCACTGTCAGCGGGGCCGCGACGGCGCTTGGGGTGCATCATGCGACCGTCATCCGCCGCATCGACGCGCTGGAGGATGCACTGCGCACGCGGCTGTTCCAGCGCCATGCGCGCGGCTATGCCCTGACCGAGACCGGGCGCGCGATGCTGGCGGCGGGGGCCGCGGCCGAGGAGCGCTTTGCCCAGATGGCCGCGCAGATCGAGGGTGCGGGCGACCGGGTCGAGGGGCAGTTGACCGTCACCTCGCTTCCCGGTCTTGCGGATGTGGTGATGCCGCGGCTGATCGGGCTGATGCGGCGTCATCCGGGCCTGCGCGTGAACTATGCCCCCGATCTGCGCCTGCTGCGCCTGGACGCCGGAGAGGCGCATGTCGCGATCCGCGCGGGCGCGAGGCCGACCGAGCCGGATTATGTCGTCCGCGCCATGGGATCGGGCGGGCACGCGCTGTTCGCCACCCGCGACTACATGCAGCGGCACGGCCCGATCGACGACCTGGACCGCCATTGCTTCGCGCTGCCCGCGACCAGCGGCGCGCTGGCCCCCTGCACGCGCTGGCTTCTGGAACGCATCCGCCCCGAGAACATCCTGATGACCGCCCCCGAGGACGACGCCCGCGAGCAGGTCGTCCGCGCGGGGCTGGCCGTCGGGATCCTGCCGCCCTCGCGCAGCGCGGGGCTGGAACTGGCGCTGCATCTGCCGGAATGGGATGCGCCGCTGTGGCTGGTCACGCATGTCGACCTGCACCGCACGCCCAAGGTGCAGGCGGCGCTGCATGCGCTGCGGGACGGCGACTGACCGCAGGGGATCGTGGCCGGCCGCCACATCTTGTGGGTGAACGCGTCGCGACGGCTTTTCTTTGGATCACGCCCTCGTTACGTTCGCGGAAGGGACAAGGAAGCGGGGCGGGACGTGGCGCATATCATCGTTGTCGGAAACGAGAAGGGCGGCTCGGGCAAGTCGACGACCTCGATGCATGTGGCGACGGCGCTGGCGCGGCTGGGCCATACGGTCGGCGGGCTGGACCTGGACGTCCGACAGCGCAGTTTCGCCCGCTATATCGAGAACCGCGCCGCCTTCCGCGCCCGCGAGGGGCTGGACCTGCCCATGCCGGTCGTGGCCCAGCTGGCCGAGGGGCCGGACCCGCTGTCCCCCGCGCTGGAGCTGCTGGAGCGGCAATGCGACTTCATCCTGATCGACTGCCCCGGTTCGCACACCAAGCTGAGCCAGATGGCCCATACGCTGGCCGACACGCTGCTGACGCCCCTGAACGACAGCTTCGTCGATTTCGACCTGCTGGCCCGCCTGTCCCCCGAACAGGAGATCCTCGGGCCGTCGATCTATTCCGAGATGGTCTGGAACGCGCGGCAGATGCGGGCGCAGGCGGGGGCGGGGCCGATCGACTGGCTGGTGCTGCGCAACAGGCTGGGCACGCAGCAGATGCACAACAAGCGCCGCGTGGGCGGTGCACTGGACCAGCTGTCGCGGCGCATCGGGTTCCGCGTCTCTCCGGGCTTCTCGGAGCGGGTGATCTTCCGCGAGCTGTTCCCGCGCGGTCTGACGTTGCTGGACATGAAGGATGTCGGCATCGAGAACCTCAGCATGTCGCATATCGCCGCGCGCCAGGAACTGCGCGAGCTGATCAACGAATTGCGGCTGCCGGGCGTGACCGTCACCTTCTGACGCAGGAACCGGTCGGGCCGCCGCGTCATTGGATGGGACACGAGGACCCAACCAATGGAGGCTTTCATGGCCAAGATCCTGATCGTCGCATCCGACGGATTCGAGCAGTCTGAACTTTTCGTCCCGCTGGAGAAGCTGCGCGCCTCGGGTCACGAGGTGCATCTGGCCGCCCCCGAGAAGGGCGATATCCGCGGCTGGGACCAGACCGACTGGGGCAAGTCGGTCGCGGCGGACCTGACCATCGCGGATGCGGGGGCGGGCGCCTATGACGCGCTGGTGCTGCCGGGCGGCCAGATCAATCCCGACGTGCTGCGCCTGAACGACAAGGCGCTGTCGCTGATCCGCGAATTCGGCGAAGCGGGCAAGCCCGTCGCCGCGATCTGCCACGCGCCCTGGCTGCTGATCGAGACGGGGCTGGCCAAGGGGCGGCGCATGACCAGCTTCGATTCCATCCGCACCGACCTTGCCAATGCGGGCGCCGAGGTGGTGGATGAAAGCGTGGTGGTGGATGGCAACATCATCACCAGCCGCAATCCGGACGACCTGGGCGATTTCGTGGCGGCGATCGAGAAGGCCGTCGCCTGAAACGTTGCCTGAAACGCGAAAGGGGGCCCGCGAAGGCCCCCTTTCTGAAACGTGCCGGAAGGTCCGGGGTCAGGCGAGCATGCCGACCGGGTTTTCCAGATGCGAGACGATACGCTCCATCAGTTGGGCGCCCAGTGCGCCGTCGATCACGCGGTGATCGACCGACAGGGTCATCGACATCACGTTGCGGATGACGACCTGATCGCCCTCGACCACGGGGGTCTTGATGCCCGCGCCGACCGCAAGGATCGCACCGTGCGGGGGGTTGATGACGGCGTCGAAATTCTCGATCCCGAACATGCCGAGGTTGCTGATCGCGAAGCTGCCGCCCTGGTATTCATGGGGTGCCAGCTTCTTCGACTTGGCGCGGCCCGCCAGGTCCTTCATCTCGGCCGACAGCTTGGACAGCGTCTTCATGTCGGCATCCTTCAGGACCGGCGTGAAGAGACCGCCTTCGACCGCGACGGCAACCGCCACGTCCGAGGGCTTCAGCTTGATGATCCGGTCGCCCGCCCAGACGGCGTTGGCATCGGGAACCTCTTGCAGGGCCAGCGCGCAGGCCTTGATGATGAAGTCGTTGACCGACAGCTTCACGCCCCGGCCTTCCAGCTGCTTGTTCAGCGTGGCGCGGAATTCCATCAGCGCATCCAGCTTGGCCGAGCGGCGCAGGTAGAAATGCGGGATGGTCTGCTTGGCCTCGCCCAGGCGCTGCGCGATGGTGCGGCGCATGCCGTCCAGCTGGACCTCTTCGGTTTCGCGATCGGCATAGATCTTGGCGATGGCATCGGCCGAAGGGGCCTTGGGCGCGGGCGCGGCGGCGGGTGCCGCGGCTTCGGGCTTGGCGGCGGGTGCCGCGGCCTTGGGCTGCGCGTTCTCGACATCGGCCTTGACGATCCGGCCGCGCGGGCCCGAGCCTTCGACCTGGGTCAGGTCCAGGCCCTTGTCGGCCGCGATGCGGCGCGCCAGGGGCGAGGCGAAGATGCGCTGGCCGTCGCCGGATTTCGGCGCGGGCGAGCCGCCTGCCGATTTCGCGGGCGAGATGTCGGCATCAGCCTGACCTTGCACCTCGCGCGGGGCCTCGGCGGGGGCGGCATCGGCCTTGGCGTCCGATTTCGGCGCGCTGTCGATGTCGTCCGCGCTTTCGCCGTCTTCCAGCAGCACGGCGATGGCGGTGTTCACCGCCACGCCCGAGGTGCCTTCCGCGATCAGGATCTTGCCGATCTTGCCCTCGTCGACGGCCTCGAACTCCATCGTGGCCTTGTCGGTCTCGATCTCGGCGATGATGTCGCCCGATTTGACCTCGTCGCCCTCTTTCACCAGCCACTTGGCCAGCGTGCCTTCCTCCATGGTGGGGGACAGCGCGGGCATCAGGATTTCCGTTGGCATCGCATTGCCTCCCTTACTTGTAGGTGACTTTCCGCACGGCCTCGACCACCTCGTCGACGGTGATCAGCGCGTGGCGTTCCAGGTTCGCGGCATAGGGCATGGGAACGTCCTTGCCGGTGCAGTTGATCACCGGGGCGTCCAGCCAGTCGAAGGCGTTCTCCATCACATAGGCCGAGATGTGGTTCCCGATCGAGCCGACGGGGAAACCTTCCTCGACGGTGACGAGACGGTTGGTCTTCTTCACCGATTCGATGATGGTGCCGTAATCCAGCGGGCGCAGGGTCCGCAGGTCGATCACCTCGGCGTCGATGCCCTGTTCGGCCAGCTTCTCGGCGGCCTCCAGCGAATGCGACATGCCGATGCCGAAGCTGACGATGGTCACGTCGGCACCCTTGCGGGCGATGCGCGCCTTGCCGAAGGGGATGGTGAAGTCCTCGAGATCCGGCACCTCGAAGCTGCGACCGTAGAGGATCTCGTTTTCCAGGAAGATGACCGGGTTCGGGTCGCGGATCGCCTGCTTCAGAAGGCCCTTCGCGTCGGCCGCGCTGTAGGGCATGACGACCTTCAGGCCCGGAATGGCCGAGTACCACGCCGCGTAGTCCTGGCTGTGCTGCGCGCCCACGCGAGCGGCGGCGCCGTTCGGACCGCGGAACACGATCGGGCAGCCCATCTGGCCGCCGGACATGTACAGCGTCTTGGCGGCCGAGTTGATGATGTGGTCGATCGCCTGCATGGCGAAGTTGAACGTCATGAACTCGACGATGGGGCGCAGGCCCGCGAAGGCCGCGCCGGTCGCGATGCCGGTGAAGCCGATCTCCGAGATCGGCGTGTCGACCACGCGACGCTCGCTGAACTCGTCCAGCAGGCCCTGGCTGATCTTGTAGGCGCCCTGGTATTCGCCGACTTCCTCGCCCATCAGCAGGACGTTCTCGTCGCGGCGCATCTCTTCGGCCATGGCTTCGCGCAGGGCTTCCCGCACGGTCATGGTCTTCATCTGCGTGCCTTCGGGCCAGTCGGGGCTGCGGTCGGGCTCGGGGGCCTTCACCTCCTCGACGGCGGATGCGGCGGGCTTGGCCTCGGCCTTTTCGGCGGGGGCCTTCTCGGCGGGTGCGGATGCGGTCTCGATGTCGTCGGCGGATTCGCCTTCCTCGATCAGGACGGCGATGGCGGTGTTGACCGCGACGCCCTGGGTGCCCTCGGCCACCAGGATCTTGCCGAGGATGCCCTCGTCGACCGCCTCGAATTCCATCGTGGCCTTGTCGGTCTCGATCTCGGCGATGATGTCGCCGGATTTGACCTCATCGCCTTCTTTCTTCAGCCATTTCGCCAGCGTGCCTTCCTCCATGGTCGGCGACAGGGCGGGCATCAGGATTTCGGTTGCCATGAATGATCCCCCTCAGGCGTTCTCGGTGGCGCTGCCCTGCGGCAGGTCCTCGGCATAGATGTCCGTCCACAGCTCCTCGAGCGCGGGCTCGGGGCTTTCCTTCGCGAACTCGGCCGATTCGTTGACGATGTCCTTGATCTCCTTGTCGAGGGCCTTGAGCTCGTCTTCCGACGCGTGCTTGCCCTGCAGCAGGATCTCGCGGATGTTCTCGATCGGGTCGCGCTCGTCGCGCATCTTCTGGACCTCTTCGCGGGTCCGGTACTTTGCCGGGTCCGACATCGAGTGCCCGCGATAGCGATAGGTCATCACCTCGAGGATGTAGGGGCCCTTGCCCGCGCGGCAATGCGCGACGGCCTTCTCGCCCGCGGCCTTGACCGCCAGCACGTCCATGCCGTCGACCTGCTCGCCCGAGATGCCGAACGCCTCGCCGCGACCGAAGAGGCTGGTCGAGCGGGTCGAGCGCTTGACCGAGGTGCCCATCGCGTACTGGTTGTTCTCGATCACGAAGACCACCGGCAGATCCCACTGGGCCGCCATGTTGTAGGTTTCGTAGACCTGGCCCTGGTTCGCCGCGCCGTCACCGAAATAGGTGAAGGTGACGTTGTCGTTGCCCAGGTACTTGTCGGCGAAGGCAAGGCCCGCGCCAAGCGGCACCTGCGCCGCGACGATGCCGTGACCGCCATAGAAGTGCTTCTCGCGGCTGAACATGTGCATGCTGCCGCCCTTGCCCTTCGAATACCCGCCCTCGCGGCCGGTCAGCTCGGCCATCACGCCGTTCGCCTCCATGCCGCAGGCCAGCATGTGGCCGTGGTCGCGATAGGAGGTGATGCGCTTGTCGCCTTCCTTAGCGCAGGCCTCGAGGCCCACGACGACGGCTTCCTGCCCGATATAGAGGTGGCAGAAGCCCCCGATCAGACCCATGCCGTAAAGCTGGCCCGCCTTCTCTTCGAAGCGGCGGATCAGCAGCATGTCGCGATAATATTGCAGCAGCTCGTCCTTCGAGACGTTCGCGGGCGCCTCTCCCTCGGAGCTTGGTTTCCTGGCCATGCCGGTATCCTCCTGGCTGTGCGGTCGGAATAGTTCAGCGTTAAACGATCCCTAGCCCAAACCGTCAGATGCTGCAATCTGCCATGCGAAAAGGGGCACGACCAGCGTGCCCCTTCCGACGGATTTCTGCGCATTCGTCAGGAAATCAGCGGATCATGATCTCGTCCGCACGGATCAGGCCCAGCACGTCGCGGGCGCGTTCGTCCAGCAGGTCGAGGTCCAGATACTCGTCCGACAGGCGATGGGTCAGGTTCTGCATCTGCGCGACCTCGTCGCGCAGGGCGTCGCGCTGTTCCATCAGTTCCTGCGTCTCGGCTTCGATCTGGATGCGGCGCAGGATGCCGGACGGCCCCTGCACGGCGGCATAGGCGAAATAGAGCGAGAGCGCGCAGAAGAGCGCGATGAACACGGTCGCGCCGATCGAAAGGCGTTGCGGCATGGTAGCTTCCCTTTTGTCGCGGTCATCATGCCACAGGCGCGGGCCGGTGGGGAATCCCCGTCAGGCGCGTTCGGCGAAGATGGTTTCCAGGCGCGCGGCCTCGTCGGCCAGTCCCCAGGGCGGATTCAGCACCCACATCCCCGATCCGACCATCGAATGACCGGGGCGGGCAGGGGGGAATCGGACCTCGGACAGCAGGGCGTCGGGGTGGTCGCGCATCAACTCGCGGACCATCGGCAGGTGCCGGTCGTCGGTCAGGATCGGATACCACAGCGCGATGACGCCCACGTTCCACTTGCGCGCGATCTTGGCGATGTGACGGGGGATGGCGGCGTAATCGGCCTTCACCTCGAAGCTGGGGTCGATCAGCAGCATCCCCCGGCGGGGCGTCGGCGGGCAGACCGCCTGCGCCATCTCGAATCCGTCGCGCTGGTGCAGCGTCGCGAATCCGGTCACGGTGGAAAGCGCAGCATGTTCGGCGGGGTGCAGTTCGGCCAGGTGCACGCGGTCGTCGGGGCGCAGGAAATGCGCGGCGATCAGCGGCGATCCCGGATAGGTGTTGGCCCCCCGGCTGGTGCGGATCGCGGTCAGCGCGCGCATCAGCGGGTGATCCTCGGGCAGCCAACCCTGGCTTGCCGCGCGCTCGATCCCGGCCGCGGCCTCGCCGGTCTTCAGGGCCTCGGCGCCGTCCAGCCGATAGAGCCCGCGCCCCGCATGGGTTTCGAGATAGGACAGCGGCTTGTCCTTGCGGGTCAGGTAATCCATCGCCGTTGCCAGCAGCGCGTGCTTGTGCAGATCGGCAAGGTTTCCGGCGTGATAGGCGTGCTGGTAACTGAGCATCCCCAGCCCATAGCGCCATATCGGCCCCTGCGGAAGGGTTCAGTCGGCGCGCTGCACCTCGGACCGGCTTTTGAGCACGCGATCGCCGTCATCCTGCTCGATCAGATAGGCCGGATCGTCCTTCGACGCGTCGCGCGTCACCTTCTGGCCCTTGATGGTCCGTTCGACCTTGTCGTGAAAGACCTCGGCGATCTTGCCGGTTCCCTTGCCGTTGCCCCATTCCCATTCGACCTTGGTGCCCTTGCGCAGCATATCGCATCCCCTGATCCGTGATCTCTGGATCAATGCCCGCAGGTCGGTCGGGTTCCGGAAATGAAAAGGCGGCGCCACCCAGGGAGGAGGAGGGGTGACGCCGCCGAACGCTGGCCCAGGGAGGAGGAGGGGCCGCGTAGTGTTGCGGTGACAGCCAGGGAGGAGGAGAGGCCACACCGCTTGCGCAGGGTCCGGGAGGGAGGAGGAGAGGACCCGGCGCAATTCGGTTGCCGCATATGGGGCGGCTATGAGGGACGCGGCGACACCCAGGGAGGAGGAGAGGGTGTCGCCGCTGAACGCTGGCCCAGGGAGGAGGAGGGGCCGCGTTTGGGGTGCGGTTCGGCCCGGGGAGGAGGAGAGGGCTTCACCGCGGAGCACCAGATCCGGGAGGGAGGAGGAGAGGACCCGGTGCGTTCGCTTGCCGCAGATGGGGCGGCTATGAGGTCGCGGCGGCTCCGAGGGAGGAGGAGAGGAGCCGCCGCTGCAAGCGCGAAACCCTTAAGGGAGGAGGAGGGTTCCGTCGCATCTTTTGGGCGGCATCCCCGAGGGAGGAGGAGATGGGGATGCCGCCGATCCCGGCCCGAGGGAGGAGGAGTGGGCCGGTGTTCGAATTCTTACTTCACGCCCCAGGCGGCTTCGTGCGCCAGGCGGGTGATCATCGAGCGGCTGATGCCCAAATCGTTCAGATCGCGGGTGGTCAGCGCGTTCAGTTCACGAACGGTCTGCTTGTAGACCGCACGACGAGCGCGGTTTTCCTGCAGGCGCTGGATCGCGTTCAGCATACGGCCGCGCAGGCCGGCTTCGGCGATGGCGTTGGTGTGAGCGATTGCAGCCATGTTCGTTTCCTTTCGTTCGTCCTTTGCACCGTCCCCGGATTGGTCCGGCGCTGCGTTGAGGTGAAGATGGCGCTAACCGCGGCGATTCACAACGGACGGTTTGCGAATGCTGCCATGCAGCAAATGCATGACTAAGCCTGACCTATCGTGAGCTTGAGTGATGAAAAACTGTCACAAAATTGAAGCGACACATTCGTTAACGGTAACGGGATCACGGCAAAAACCCATGTTTTGAAAGCGGTTGCGGGGCCGTGCGGCGACCCTCTCACGGCCCATTGAGGTGCGCTGCGCGATGCGCCATGCTGCGCGCGTTCTCAAGAAAGGCTGCCGCCATGACCGTCACGCGCGAAAAGATTCTGACCACGATCGCGGATATTCCTCTGCCGCAGGGGGGATTCCTGAAGGACGCGGACCTTGTCAGGGCCCTTGTCGTGGAAAACGGTGCCGTGCGATTCGTCATCGAGGTCGCCGATGCCGAGGCTGCCAAGGCCATGTCCGGCGTCGAGGCCGAGGCCAAGCGCCGGATCGAGGCGCTGGAGGGTGTCGCCACCGTCAGCATCGTGACGACCGCCCCCGCCAAGGCTCCGCCGCAGCTGAAGGTCGGCGGCCATGCCACGCCCCAGCAAGGGCCGCAGCCGATTCCCGGCGTGCGCAACATCGTGGCCATCGGATCGGGCAAGGGCGGCGTCGGGAAATCCACCGTCACCTCGAACCTTGCGGTGGCGCTGGCCAAGGCAGGCCGCAAGGTCGGCCTGCTGGATGCCGACATCTACGGCCCCTCGCAGCCGCGCATGATGGGCGTGTCCGGCAAGCCCCACAGCCCCGACGGCAAGCGGATCGAGCCGATGCGCGCGCATGGCGTCACCGTCATGTCCCTTGGTCTGATGCTGCGCGAAGGCGAGGCCGTCGTCTGGCGCGGCCCGATGCTGATGGGTGCGATGCAGCAGATGCTGCAGCAGGTGAACTGGGGCGAGCTGGACGTCCTGCTGATCGATCTGCCGCCGGGCACGGGGGATGTGCAGCTGAGCCTGTGCCAGAAGGCGCCCGTCACGGGCGCGGTCATCGTCTCGACCCCGCAGGATGTCGCGCTGCTGGATGCGCGCCGGGCGATCGACATGTTCAACAAGCTCAAGACGCCCGTCCTGGGCATGATCGAGAACATGACCAGTTATGTCTGTCCGCAATGCGGCCACGAGGCGCATCTGTTCGGCCATGGCGGCGTGGCCCAGGAGGCCGAGATGCTGAACCTGCCCATGCTGGGCCAATTGCCGTTGGAGCTGGAGACGCGGCTGGCGGGGGATTCGGGCAAGCCCATCGCGACCGGCGACGGCCCTGCGGCCGCGGCCTATGCGGATCTTGCGCAGCGCCTGATCGACCAGGGTGTCGTCTGAGGGCTGGTCCAACCGCCCCGACGTGGGAAAACGCGGGGCCTGCGGGAAATCACGGGAAGGCCGGGAAAAGGCGGGAGCGATGCTCTCGCCTTCGTGATTCCGCGTGAGCGGCAGGCTGGTCGTGCGGCGGCTCTGACAATTTTCACGATTGCCCGCCACTCGGGCTGTTGCAGCTTTGCGTCAGTTGCAATGGCCTTATGCAATGCGGGAATTGCGCATATCTCGTTGATTGTTGGGCATGCTGCCACCACAAGTTGTTGCGAACCGCCTGGTTCAGCTTGGCGCAGAATGATTTTCCACTGTCAAGTTGGCTGCGAAACTCCGCCGGGTAGGGAAAAATTCCGTTGCTTCCCGTAAATTCCCATGACACAAAGAACTCACGAAAACGGGCAGTGACCAAGGGGCGACCAAGACCCCGACGAAGATCGAAGCAGGCTTCATACAGGCATCCGTTTTCCAACATCGACCGGCCCGCGCGTGCGAGCAGCACCTCCCCCAGGTGGCGCGCGACAGGGGCGGCGGCCAACCCCGCAAAGGGGCCCGGTTGAACGGGAACGAGGGCGGCGGATCGGGCAGTGGCAGCAGTCCGATCCGCCCTTTCTCGTTTCAGGGCAGGGCCCATGGGCAGGACAGTGAGGGCGGACGCAAGGTGGCGCGGAAGTTCAGAGGCACCGAAACCGTCAAGGTCGATGGCAAGGGTCGCATGTCGATCCCGGCCAGGCTGCGGCGCGTATTCGATGCGGGCGACCCCTCCTTCGCGGGCTCGAATGCGGGCCGGACCCAGCTGGTGGCCGTCTATGGCCCCGAATGGTGGAACTGGCTCGAACTCTATACCATGGATGCGATCGAAGAGATCGACGAACAGATCGACGCCCTGCCGCGAGGCAGCCAGGAGCGTCGCTGGCTGGAGCTGCTGATGAACGGGCAGTCCACCGATCTGGAGATCGACAAGGAAGGCCGCATGGTCCTTCCGCTGAAGCTGCGCGACAAGCTGGGCTTCGCGGACGGGGCCGAGACGGTCTTCGAATCACGTGGCGACTATATCCAGGTCTACCTGCCCGATTCCCGTCCCAAGGACGTCGAGGCGCTGGAGCAGTTCGCCGAAAGTCACGGACCGGAATTCGACCCGCGCGTCTTCCTCAGCCGAAATAAAGAGGGCTGACCATTGGCAGATCCGCATATCCCCGTACTTCTCAATCCCCTGCTGCGCGCGGTCGACCCGGTTTCGGGCGTCTGGCTGGACGGCACCTTCGGCGCGGGCGGCTACAGCCGCGGCCTGCTGGCGGCGGGCGCCGATGTCGTGATCGGCGTGGACCGCGATCCGTCGGTCTTCCGCATGGCCGAAGGCTGGCGCGGCGAATATGGCGACCGGCTGCGGCTGGTCGAGGGGACGTTCTCGGACATGGACGAACTTGCGGGGCAGGCGCTGGACGGCGTGGTGCTGGATCTTGGCGTCAGCTCGATGCAGCTGGACCAGGCGGATCGCGGGTTCTCGTTCCTGCGGGACGGGCCCTTGGACATGCGGATGGGCGATGACGGACCTTCGGCTGCGGATCTGCTGAACACGGCCGAGGAATCGACGATCGCGGACGTCCTCTATCACTATGGCGAGGAACGGGCCTCGCGCCGGATCGCGCGGGCCATCGTGGCGGCACGTCCCCTGACGCGCACCGCGCAGCTGGCCGAGGTGGTCGCATCCTGCCTGCCGCGCCCGAAACCCGGTCAGAGCCACCCGGCCACGCGCAGCTTCCAGGCGATCCGCATCTGGGTCAACGACGAGTTCGGGCAGCTGGTCGCGGGCCTGTCGGCCGCCGAGCGCGCGCTGAAGCCCGGCGGCAAGCTGGCGGTCGTCAGCTTCCATTCGCTGGAGGACCGGATCGTCAAGCGCTTCATGCAGGCCCGTGCCGATACCGGCGGCGGCGGCAACCGCTATGCCCCCGTGCAGCAGGAACGCCAGCCCGCCTTCACGCTGCCCACCCGCCGCGCCATCGGCCCCGACCCCGAGGAGCTGGACCTGAACCCGCGCTCGCGCTCGGCGCTGCTGCGTGTCGCCATCCGCACCGACGCCCCCGCGGGCGATGTCGATGCGCGGTCGCTGGCCATGCCCAGCCTGCCGGGACAGGAGGGGCGCTGATGCGGTCCCTGGCCTATCTTGCGGCGGTCCTTGTCCTGATGGGGCTGGCCTTCTGGGCCTATCGCGAGAATTACGCCACCCAGGCCGCCATAGGCGAGATGGGCCAGGTCCAGCGCGAAATCGCCGGACTGCGCGAGGAGCTGGGCGTGCTGCGCGCCGAATGGGCCTATCTCAACCGCCCCGACCGCCTGAGCGAGCTGGTTGACCTGAACTTCGACCGCCTTCAGCTAGTGCCGCTGGAATCGGGGCAGTTCGTCGATCCGGGGCGCGTGGACTATCCCAAGCCGCCCGAGCCCGCCGCAGACCTTGCCGCCGACCAGTCCGAGGAACAGCCATGATCCGCACCCCCCTGCGCCCGCTGGCCCGCATTCTTCGCGCCCGTGAACGCGGCGAGAATCCCGACGATATCGAGGCCGAGAACCGCCGCGCCCGCCACGAGAAGATCCAGGACCGTGCCCGCCGCCGCGCCGAGGGGCGGCTGGTCCTGCTGGCCGCCTGCTTCATCTTCGCCTATGGCCTTGTCGCCGTGCGGATGGGCACCCTGGCCCACAGCAGCCCGTCCGAGCCGCGCGCCGCCGTCCTGTCGGCCCAGATCATGTCGCAGCGCGCCGACATCACCGACCGTCGCGGGCGGGTCCTTGCGACGAACCTGCTGACGCATTCCATCTATGCCCATCCCCACCAGATGGTGGACCCGATCGGCGCGGCGCGCGGTCTTGCCCGCATCTTCCCCGACCTGTCTGAGGAGAAGCTGATCGCGGACTTCACCGGCAGCCGCAAGTTCATGTGGATCAAGCGCAAGATCAGCCCCGAGCAGATGCAGGCGGTCCACGATATCGGCGAACCCGGCCTGCTGTTCGGCCCGCGAGAGATGCGCGTCTATCCCAACGGGCCGATCGCCTCGCATATCCTTGGCGGGTCTGGTTTCGGCAACGAGGGCGTGAACAGCGCCGAGGTCATCGGCATCGCGGGGGTCGAGAAGGCCTTCGACGCATGGCTGCGCGACCCGGCCAATGACGGCGCGCCGCTGCAGCTGTCCATCGACCTGACCCTGCAGCAGGCCATGGAAGAGGTGCTGGCATCGGGCATGGACGTCATGAACGCCAAGGGTGCGACGGGCATCCTGCTGGAGATCGCCTCGGGCGAGATCATGGCCATGGCAAGCCTGCCCGATTTCGACCCGAACGACCGGCCCCGGCCGCTTCTGACGGGCGAGCCTTCGGACAGCCCGCTGTTCAACCGCGCGGTGCAGGGGCAGTACGAACTGGGCTCGACCTTCAAGATCTTCCCGGTCGCGCAGGCCATCGATCTGGGCCTGATCAACCCCTCGACCCAGATCAACGCGCAGGCGCCGATGCGCATCGGCAAGTTCCTGATCAACGATTTCCATAACTATGGCCGCACGCTGAGCACGACGGACGTGATCGTGAAATCGTCGAACGTGGCCACCGTGCGGATCGCGCAGATGATCGGCGTGGACCGGCAGAAGGACTTCCTCGAAAAGCTGGGCCTGTTCGTGCCGACCCAGATCGAGATGGTCGAGGCCCCGACCGGCCAGCCGCTGGTCCCGTCGCGCTGGCCCGCCGTCACCTCGGCCACGGTCAGCTTCGGTCACGGCCTTGCGGCAAGCCCGCTGCACCTTGCCGCCGCCTATGCGACCATCGGCAATGGCGGCAAGCGCGTGACGCCGACGCTGATCCACAACCGCCAGCGCCCCGAGGGCGAGCAGATCCTGTCGCCCCGCGCAGCGGCGATGGCCGTGGACATGCTGCGCCAGGTGGTGACGCGCGGCACCGCCCGCAAGGCCGAGGTCGAGGGCTACGAGATCGCGGGCAAGACCGGCACCGCCGACAAGCCGCGCGCGGCGGGCGGGTATTACAAGAACAAGGTCATCGCGACCTTCGCGTCGGTCTTTCCCGCAAGCGATCCGAAATACGTGCTGATCGTGGCGCTGGACGAACCCTCGATCGAGACCGCCGCGGGCGAGAGCCGGACCGCCGGCTATACCGCGGTTCCCGTCGCCGCCGAGGTCGTGCGCCGGATCGGCCCGCTTCTGGGCCTGCATGCCATCGGCGACGAAAACCTGCCGATGATCAACGCCCGCTTCGAACCCCGTGTTGAACCCGGGGAAGACCCTGAGCTAAAGCTGGTCGCGAACCAATGACGGATGGGACCCTTGAGCAAGGATAATGTGACGCTGTCGCGGCTGGGGCTGCATGGGCAGGGCGGGCGCGATCCGCTGATCTCGGGGCTGGCCATCGATAGCAGGCAGGTGGGCGTCGGCTTCCTGTTCGCCGCGCTGCCGGGGGCGACGCTGCATGGCGGCGAATTCATCAGCTATGCGCTGCGGATGGGGGCGAACGCGATCCTGACCGACCGCAAGGGCGCCGAGATCGCCGCCGATGCGCTGAAGGGCTGGGAAGGCGCGCTGGTCGTGGCCGAGGATCCGCGCGCCGCGCTGGCGGGCGCCGCCGCCCTGTGGTTCGAGGCGCAGCCGAAGCATGTCGTTGCCGTGACCGGCACCTCGGGCAAGACGAGCGTCGCGACCTTCACCCGTCAGATCTGGCAGCATCTGGGCCACAGCGCGATCAGCCTTGGCACCATGGGCGTCGAGGGCGATTTCCAGGCCAAGCTGGCCCATACCACCCCCGATCCGCTGACCTTGCACGGCGTTCTGGCCGATGCGACCGATGCGGGCGTCACCCATGTCGCGATGGAGGCCTCCAGCCACGGGCTGGACCAGCGCCGCCTTGACGGGGTGCGGGTCGAGGCCGGCGCCTTCACCAATCTCAGCCAGGATCACCTGGATTACCACGCCGATTTCGACGCCTATTTCGCGGCCAAGGCGCTGCTGTTCAACCGCGTGCTGGAAGAGGGCGCCTCGGCGGTCATCAATACCGACAGCCAGCGCGGGCGGCAGATGGCGGATATCGCGACCGATCGCGGGTTGTCCGTCACCAGCATCGGCACGCATGAGGGCGCGATGCTGCGCATCCTGGGCCAGCGCTATGACGCGACGGGGCAGGATCTGCGCTTCTCGGTGATGGGGGTGACGCAGATGGTCCGCCTGCAGCTGATCGGCGGCTTCCAGGCGGAGAACGTGCTGGCGGCGGTGGGTCTTTGCGTCGCGGCGGGCGATCCGATGGACGAGGTGCTGGCCGCGCTGCCGCATCTGGGCACCGTGCGCGGTCGCATGCAGCTGGTCGCGCAGCGCGACAACGGAGCGGCGGTCTTCGTCGATTACGCGCACAAGCCGGGTGCCGTCATCGCTGCGCTGCAATCGCTGCGTCCGCATGTGATGGGCCGCATCATCTGCGTCATCGGCGCGGGCGGCGACCGCGACAAGGGCAAGCGCCCGCTGATGGGGCAGGCCGCGCGCGAATTCGCGGATGTGGTGATCGTCACCGACGACAACCCCCGGACCGAGGATCCGGCCCTGATCCGCGCCGCCGTCATGGAGGGCGCCGGCCCCGAGGCGACCGAGGTGCCCGACCGCGCCGAGGCGATCCTGCGCGGCGTCGATGCGCTGCAGCCGGGCGACGCGCTGCTGATCTGCGGCAAGGGCCATGAGACCGGCCAGATCATCGGGCAGGACGTCTATCCCTTCGACGATGCCGAACAGGCCTCGGTCGCGGTGGCCGCATTGGATGGCAAGATATGAGCCTTTGGACCGCAAGCGAAGCCGCAGCCGCAACCGGCGGTCGCGCCATCGGCGACTGGGCCGTGGACGGCGTCTCGATCGACACGCGCACGATCCGTCCGGGCGATCTGTTCGTGGCGCTGACCGCCGCGCGCGATGCGCATGATTTCGTGGCGCAGGCCCTGTCCAAGGGTGCGGGCGCCGCGCTGGTCAGCCGCATCCCCGAGGGTGTCCCCGAGGACGCGCCGCTGCTGATCGTCGATGACGTGCTGCAGGGGCTCGAGGCGCTTGGCCGTGCCGGGCGCGCGCGGATGAAGGGCAAGGTCGTCGCGATCACCGGCTCGGTCGGCAAGACCTCGACCAAGGAGATGGCGCGCGACGCGCTGGCGGGGCAGGGCGTGATCCACGCGGCCGAGGCCAGCTACAACAACCATTGGGGCGTTCCGCTGACGCTGGCGCGGATGCCTGCCGATACCGATTTCGCCATCATCGAGATCGGTATGAACCACCCGGGCGAGATCGCGCCCCTGTCGCGCATGGCCCGCCCGCATGTCGCCATGATCACCACCGTCGCCGCCGCCCACCTGGAGGCCTTCGGCGCGATCGAGGGCATCGCCCGCGAGAAGGGCGCGATATTCGAGGGGCTGGAGCCGATCGGCACCGCCATCATCCCCGAGGACCTGCCCGTCACCCAGATCCTGCGCGACTGCGCGGATGCGGCGGGCGCGATCGTCGTGGGCTTCGGCGATCAGGGCATGGCGAAGCCAATGCGCATCGAGGTGCAGGATGACGGCCTGTCGGTCCGCGCGCGCATCACCGGCGAGACGCTGGACTTCACGCTGCGCACGACGGGTCGCCATTTCGCGATGAACGCGGTCGGCGTTCTGGCCGCGCTGTCTGCTGCGGGCGCCGACCCCAAGGCCGCCGCCGCCGCGATGTCGAACTGGCTGCCCCCCAAGGGGCGCGGCGCGGTCGAGACCCTGGGCGGCATCCGCCTGATCGACGACGCCTTCAACGCGAACCCGGCCTCGCTTGCGGCGGGCCTTGCGACGCTGGCGGGCCTTCAGGGCGGGCCGCGCGTCGCCATCCTGGGCGACATGCTGGAACTGGGCGAGGACGAGATGCGGATGCATCGCGATGTCGCCGACGATCCGGCGATGGCCGGCATCGCGCGGGTCCATTCGGCGGGGCCGCGCATGCAGGCGATGCACGAGGCGCTGCCGCAGGACAAGCGCGGCATCTGGGCCGAGGACGCATCGGAGCTGGCCCGGCGGGCCGGCGAACTGGTCGAGCCGGGGGATATCGTCCTGGTCAAGGGATCGAAATCGTCCCGCATCTCGACCGTGGTCGACGCGCTGCGCGCGCTGGCCGAAGACGACAAAGGATAACGCCATGCTCTATTGGCTCAGCCACCTGTCCGAGGGCGGGGATTTCTTCAACCTCTTCCGGTACATCACCTTCAGGGCGGGGGCGTCCTTCTTCACGGCGCTGTTCTTCGGCTTCATGTTCGGTCGCCCGCTGATCGAATACCTGCGCCGCGTCCAGAAGAAGGGGCAGCCGATCCGCGACGACGGCCCGGAATCGCACCTGGCCAAGGCCGGCACGCCGACGATGGGCGGGCTTCTGATCCTGTCCGCGCTGCTGTTCTCGACCCTGCTCTGGGCGCGGTGGGACAACGGCTATGTCTGGATCGTGCTGCTGGTGACGGCGGGCTTCTCGGCCATCGGGTTCGCGGACGATTACGCCAAGGTGTCCAAGCAGAACACCAAGGGCGTCAGCTCGCGCACGCGGATGGCGCTTGGGCTGGGGATCGCTTTCCTTGCCTCGGTTGCGGCGATGCTGCTGCATCCGGCGGAACTGTCGGGCCAGCTGGCGCTGCCGATCTTCAAGGACACGCTGGTCAATCTCAGCCTGCTGTTCATCCCCTTCGCGATGGTCGTGATCGTGGGCTCGGCCAATGCGGTCAACCTGACGGACGGGCTGGACGGGCTGGCGATCATGCCGGTGATGATCGCGGCGGGCACCCTGGGCGTGATCGCCTATACGGTCGGTCGGGTCGACTTCACCGACTACCTCGGCGTCCACCACGTTCCCGGCACGGGCGAGATCCTGGTCTTCGTCGCCGCACTGATCGGCGGGGGCCTGGGCTTCCTGTGGTACAACGCACCCCCCGCCGCGGTATTCATGGGCGATACCGGTTCGCTGGCACTGGGCGGCGCCCTTGGCGCCATCGCGGTCGTCACCAAGCACGAGATCGTGCTGGCCATCGTCGGCGGCCTGTTCGTGGTCGAGGCGCTGAGCGTCATCATCCAGGTTCTGTACTTCAAGCGCACCGGCAAGCGGGTCTTCCTGATGGCGCCGATCCACCACCACTTCGAGAAGAAGGGCTGGGGCGAGGCGCAGATCGTCATCCGCTTCTGGATCATCGCGCTGATCCTTGCGCTGATCGGGCTGGCGACGCTGAAGCTGCGTTGACGCGGCCGATCACCCGTCTATCTATCTTCGACCGGGGGCATCGCGCCCCCGGCTTGTGTTTCAGGAGGCCATGATGATCCCGGTTCAGGACGTCTTCGATCAGACAATCGCGGTTCTCGGCCTTGGCCGGTCGGGTCGCGCGACCGCGGCGGCGCTGGCGGCGGGCGGAGCGCGCGTCATCGCATGGGATGACGGGCAGGACACCCGCGAGGCCGCCGAGGCCGAGGGGCTGGAGCTGGTCGACCTGACCCGCGATGCGGCCTGGACGGGCGTGTCCGCGCTGATCGTCAGCCCGGGCATCCCGCACCTGTTTCCGAAGCCCCATCCCGTCATCGCCAAGGCCTATGAGCTGGGCGTGCCGGTCGACAACGATATCGGGCTGTTCTTCCGCAGCTATGCCACGCGGGACTGGGACGCCTTCGACCGCCCGCCGCGGGTGATCGCCGTGACCGGATCGAACGGCAAGTCCACGACCACCGCGCTGATCCACCACATCCTGCAAGAGACCGGCCGCCCCACCCAGATGGGCGGCAATATCGGGACCGGCGTGCTGTCGCTGGAACCCGCGACCGACCGCGAGGTCGTGGTGCTCGAGCTGTCATCCTATCAGACCGACCTGGCGCGGGCGCTGACGCCCGATGTCGCGGTCTTCACCAACCTCTCGCCCGATCACCTGGATCGTCACGGCGGGCCGGGCGGGTATTTCGCCGCCAAGCGTCGCCTCTTCGCGGAAGGCGGCCCGGACCGCGCCATCATCGGCGTGGACGAGGTCGAGGGACGATACCTTGCCAACCAGCTGACCGTCGCACCGTCGGACGACCGGGTGATCCGCGTGTCGGCGGGGCAGAAGCTGGACGGGGCATCCTGGTCGGTCTTTGCGCGCAAGGGGTTCCTGTCGGAATACCGCAAGGGGCGGCAGGTCGCCTCGATCGACCTGCGCGACGTGACCGGCCTGCCGGGGGCGCACAACCATCAGAACGCCTGCGCGGCCTATGCCGCCTGCCGCGCCGTGGGGATCGCGCCCCGCGACATCGAGGCGGCGTTCCACAGCTTTGCCGGTCTGCCGCATCGCAGCCAGACCGTGGCCGAGATCGGCGGCGTCCGCTACGTGAACGACTCGAAGGCGACGAATATCGATGCTGCGGCCAAGGCGCTGCAGGCGTTCGACAAGATCCGCTGGATCGCGGGCGGCCTGGGCAAGGAGGGCGGCATCGCGGCGCTTGGCCCCCATCTTGGGCGCGTCGGCAAGGCGTATCTCTATGGCCATTCGGCACGCGATTTCGCGTTGGAGATCGGGCAGACCCCGCACGAGGTCGTCGACACGCTGGACCAGGCGCTGGCCCATGCCGCAGCCGAGGCCCAGCCCGGAGAGACGGTCCTGCTGGCCCCTGCGGCGGCCAGCTTCGACCAGTACCCGAACTTCGAGAAGCGGGGCGAGCATTTCGTCCAGCTGGTCCGGGATATTGCCGCAAGGTCATAGGACCTTTCCATTGATCCCCCTGCCGTTCTGCGGAAACCTGCCGCGAAGGGGCAGGGGGGACGACATGACATTGGCAATGGATGCGGGGGCGCTGAACGCGTTCCTGGAACGCGAGTTTCCGCAGGTGGCCGGCACCTACCGGGTCGAGGATGCGACGACCGACAGCGTGACCGCGCGACTGGCGGTCGGCACCGACCACCTGAGGCCGGGCGGCACGGTCAGCGGTCCCGCGATGTTCGGGCTGGCCGATCTTGCGGTCTATTGCATGGTGCTGGCGCGGATCGGTCCGGTTGCGCTGACGGTGACCACGAACGCCTCGATCGACTTCATGCGCAAGCCCGCTGCAGGACGCGACCTGATCGCGGAATGCAGGCTGCTGAAGCTGGGCCGCACCCTGGCGGTCGCCGACGTGCTGATCCGGTCCGAGGGTCAGGAGGGCGCCGTGGCCAGATGCTCGATGACCTATTCGATCCCGCCCGCGACCTAGCGATTCCGGCTGCTTATGGCGGGGTATTCAGTTACCTATATTGCAAGCGCTTGAAATCGCTTGGAAATAATGGCCGCGCGCGTCTTGACCCAAGGCGCGCAATCTTGGATAAGCCGCCATCTCGAATACAAACCGACCCTGAAGGGACGACAGATGAAAACCTATACCGCGAAACCGGCGGAGATCGAGAAGAAGTGGATCCTGATCGACGCCGAGGGCGTCGTTCTGGGCCGCCTCGCCACGATCGTCGCCAACCGCCTGCGCGGCAAGCACAAGCCGAGCTTCACCCCGCACATGGACATGGGCGACAACGTCATCATCATCAACGCCGACAAGGTGCAGATGACCGGCGCGAAGCGCGATGACAAGAAATACTACTGGCACACCGGTCACCCGGGCGGCATCAAGCACCGCACCGCACGTCAGATCCTGGAAGGCGCACACCCCGAGCGTGTCGTCATCAAGGCTGTCGAGCGCATGATCAGCCGCAACAAGCTGGGCAAGCAGCAGATGACCAACCTGCGCGTCTATGCCGGTGCCGAGCATCCGCACGAAGCGCAGCAGCCCGAAGTTCTGGACGTCAAGGTCCTGAACAAGAAAAACACCCGGAGCGCGTGATCATGGCCGAAGACATCAAAACTCTGGACGATCTGAAGTCGGTCGTGTCGGGCACCCCGGCTGCCGAAGCTGACGCCCAGATCAACCGCGAGCCGCAGCGCGACGCGCAGGGCCGCGCCTATGCCACCGGCAAGCGCAAGGACGCCGTCGCACGCGTCTGGGTCAAGCCGGGCTCGGGCAAGGTCACCGTCAACGGCAAGGACATCAACGAGTACTTCGCTCGTCCCGTTCTGCAGATGATCCTGAGGCAGCCCTTCGACGTCGCCGGCGTTGCCGGTCAGTACGACGTCCAGGCAACCGTCAAGGGCGGTGGTCTGTCGGGTCAGGCCGGCGCCGTGAAGCACGGCATCAGCCAGGCGCTTCAGCTGCACGAGCCGAGCCTGCGCGCCGCGCTGAAGGCAGCCGGCTTCCTGACGCGCGACAGCCGCGTCGTCGAGCGTAAGAAGTACGGCCGCGCAAAAGCCCGCCGCAGCTTCCAGTTCTCGAAGCGCTGATACGCTTCCTGCATATGCTTCCGGAAAGGGCGCGGCGAAAGCTGCGCCCTTTTCCATTTCCGGGCTGCGATCTTCTTGGGCAGCGGAGCCGCAGGGCGCCTTCGGGATGCGCAAACATGGAATCGCGAGTCGGAATCGAGCCGTTTTTGTCACCTGGGCGTCGCGTTCCCGTGCGAAGTTGGATGGGTGCAGATCCGACCGCAGGATTTCTTGCGGAGATTATCGAAGCGAAAACATGCCCTTGCGAGAAAATCGTCCGCAGGGTGTGATTTTCTGCTTGCGGGTTCTGATTGGTGTGTCTAAACACCGCTTCACCGAAGGGCGGGACACGCCGGACGGTGCGACGGACCGGCCTCGAGGGGTTGGGCA